>JACNLK010000049.1 GCA_014381505.1 Candidatus Desulfatifera sulfidica
AATATCATGAAATGGTAACGCATATTAGTTACGAAAACCTCTTTGGCCTTGCCTTGAGGGCTCAGTTCCCTGATGATCAGTCCTGCACCATCCTTGTTCTGCTCCAGAGTGATTCCGATTTTCCCGCTTGGTTTGAGGGCAATGGGTTCAGTGAACATAATGTAGTCGGTGAATCCCTTCAGCTCGACCGGAGGGGGGCTGGGGAGGTTGATGACTGTGGCCTGGGAAACATTGATTTGCCGGGCCACCCGGGGGGGGATTCCCGAGTCGGGACGAGTGTGCTGCGAGCCGGCCAGAACCACCATTTTGCGTGCGGGCATGTCTGTCAGAGTGTCACTGATGATCTGGGCCATGGTCTCGTCCCATAATCCTTGAGATTGAATGAAACCGGAGAAATTCCCGCTGCCTTGGTTGTGCATACCAAAGATAAATTGAAGTCGTTCACCGTAACCGGGCAGACTGAGATCTCGATCAGCTGGTAGTGCCTGGTGGATTTCAGGGCTCAGATGATCAGTGTGTCCATCTTTAAACAGTTGGCTGACAATCGAGCGTTCAAGATTGAGGCCCATGACAGGGATTTGGTGCCGGCGGGCAAAGTTGAAGATTTCGCGATAAAAACGCCAGTCATAGCCCCATACCTCAAAGTATCGGGAGGCCTTGAGAAATTCCCGTTCAGTTGTCCTCCCCTGGATGTAATCATTTAAGGCCGGCTGGCTTGATTGGGGAAACATCTCCATGCCGATGATGAGATTCGGGTCCAGGCGGTGCAAGCCTTGAATGATGCGGAATTGGAGCCGGTGATCGGCCATGGAGTCGTGTCGTTCCCCCACATAGACAATGCGGTTACGGACCAGGTCATTCAATATGTCCTGAAGCGAGTATTGGATGATCGGTGTGCCTGTGGGCTCAGGTTCAAGTATAAAATGGATACCGTTTTCAGTTGGCTGAATGCTTTTATTGGCGTTGCGACCCTGGTTGAAGGAGAGGTGGGAGTAGCGGCCATAATGGGAAAGCTTGTTTGTGGCGGCGCGAGTTTCGTCGATTGATTGACTGTCTACGATAACAGTAATACCTGTGGGCTGAAGCGGGTGCTGCCGCACATTTAAGGTGAAACCATCAGTCAGAGGTGCGGGCGGGCCAAAGAGTGAGCGATAGGCGGAGTTGTCGCTCCCAAGGAAGAGCAGGGCGGGATTGCTGAGTTCTCTGTTGGTGGCCACGGCGGCCGAAATGATATTCCACTGATCATTGCTGAAATGATCCAGCAGAGGGGCGAAGCGTTGCCACTGCCCGTCACTGACAATGACTGTTTTTTGTGGGGCACCCAAAAAACGGGATAAAACCGGTGGAAGTTCGCGTCGCTCCAGATGTCGCAGAAGATCATGCCCGGGGTCGATGATCAGTTCTGTGGCCGGGTCGGGGAGATGCAGGGTGATTTCGGTTTTAATTTGATTAATCCGGCGTTGAAAGTAGAGTTCCTGGTTGCCGGTACGAACCATAAGCGGAACAACCATGTCGTAGGGTGTTTCTGTATGTTGCTCAAGAATAAAATTGAGACGACTTCTCCCTTCCATGGCGGTATTTTCGATTTCTGAGGCTGAAATCCGGGGCAGGTCGAGACGTTCGAGGTATTGCTCAAAAAAGGGCGAGATGTCTTCATCTGCGACAGATGCAAATGCGTTCTTAATATCCTGCCAGGAGGCCGACTGGTAAAGATGGTTGTCAATGAAGCGCCGCAGCCCCTGGTTGAAAAGGGTCTCGCCCAGTCGGAGTCTGAGTTCGTGAAAGAGCATGGCTCCACGCTGATACCCCACACCGCGCACGGCATCGGCCAGTGGTTGGCGATGACTGGGGGAATGAAAATCCTGCAGGGCGATGGCAGTCCCCTGGTGAACATGGCTCAGATAGTTGATGATGACCTGTTTTCGTTGATCCTGTGCAGTGGCCGCATCTTCACAGGAGTTCAGTTCTGCCAGAAATGAGGTCAATCCTTCGGCCCAGTTTCCGGAATCCGAGGCCACATGGATTCCATTTCCGAACCATGAATGGGTAATTTCATGTCTCAGGGCTGTGGCTGTATCCTTGATAAAGGGGAGTCGCAGTGCCTGTTGACCGAGAAGGGTGAAGGTCGGCATTCCCAGTCCGCTGGGCAGACGATTGGCGACTATGGCGTAATGGCCATAGGGAAATGGACTCAAAGCCTCCATTTGCAGGATGTGACTGGCCGCACTCTTCAGGTAAGCCTCGCTTAAGGTGGCGTCTTCATTGAAAAACCAGCTGGATATGCGCAGGTCGTCACGGATTTTGAGCTCGCGCACGACATAGGGGCCGGCCGCCAGGTGGATGGCATGAACCGGCTGGCTGAAGGAGAATCTGACTTCGCCTGCTTGCTTCAAGGGAAGTTGATCAGTTTCGCTGATTGCAGAAAACCCCTTTGGCAGTTGAACGTGCAGGTTGAAGAGCATCTTCTTGAGGGGGAGTGGATGCCAGCGGTCTGTCAGGGTGATACCCTGCCTGTTCAGCAGATTGTCGAGCGAGCCTGGGGGAATGATTATGTGATAGTGGATTGTCAGGGTGCGGTCAAAAGGGTCATTGGGCAGGTCGAGGGGGGTTGTGGCTGGTGGCTGGGGGAGAGTAATTTCATGGCCATTGTTGAGGAGAGTGATTGTGTCGATGTTGAGACCGTCGAGAACCAGGGCCAGGCCCTGGCCGGCACCGATCTCGACGGTGGCAACTCCGTTGAGCAGGTGTTTGTCCGGGACAAAGGTGACCTTCAGATTGCAGATCGGCGGCTGGGCGGATTGGCCAGGGCTGGGGGCTGTAAATATACCGAGTAGACAGATCAGACTGAACAGTAGAATCGCGGGAGGGAGAGGAGTAAAGGAGTAATGCATGACTTTCTCCATGGCAGTGGTTTGAGTAGGATATAAGGAGACGTCAAAAAATGAGGATTATGATCCTGGGCCGAGACACGTGAAAAAGCAGGTATCTATTTGATATCATGTGGGTAAGTTTGAAGGGTTTGGTGTGGTCTCCGGATGTAATATAGTTTTTCATGGCAAACATCAGGGTAGTCATCAGTTTAGCCTACTTGAGCCATTCCACCAAGTTTCTTCTCTTTGATGCCTGACGTTCAGCAGTTACATTGTAAGGCGTGTGTGTTTGTTTAACCTCGCTGAATGAAGAGGTGGCCCGGGTAAACTGTTTATGATTCAGATCATGCGTGTTTGAGTGGATTGTATTATTGTATAAGGGTTCCTGTCCTCTGATTTTCACCAATCCTTTTTCTTCCCGGCCTATTTTTATGCAGATTAAACTCGTTGGTATCAATGCCCGCTTCAGCCACTCCTGTCTGGCTCTTTTTTATGTACGTAATGAAATCGAGCGTTATTGCCCTGAGGCCCGAATTGAACTGTGTCAGCTGACCATTAATGACTCGTACTATGAGACCTTACTCCGACTCAGCGCAGGGGAGCCCGAGTACATCTGTTTTTCTGCGGCAGTTTGGAACTCTGTACGGGTTGAAGCCCTGATCCGTGATCTTGCTGTTTGCCTGCCTGCCTGCAAGTTGTTGGTGGGCGGCCCCCAGGCTAGTGAGTTGGGACGCAGTCTGGAACCTGGTCTGTGTACCGTTGTTATCGGTGATATTGAAGGGCTTGGTGCAGAATTCTTTGCGGCTATGCAGGCTGGGGTTTTGGAGTCGGAATACCACGGATCGTTTTGGTCCTTGAAAAAGCGAGTCCTGGACTTTCCCTATCGCGCCAATGATTTTGGCAGCCATCTACTCAATCGGAATATCTATTACGAAAGCTCGCGCGGTTGTCCCTTTGCCTGCAGCTATTGCCTGTCGGCCAAGGATCGGGGCGTGTTTCATAAGGAACTGGATCAGGTCTTTGAAGAGCTTGGTCAGATTCTGGTTCATCAACCTGCAGTCCTTCGTTTTGTTGATCGGACATTTAATGACCGTCCGCAGCGGGCTCTGGCCATCTGGCATTTCCTGATGGAGCAGGAGTGTAATACACTCTTTCATTTTGAGATCGCCCCGGATCGTTTCAGTGAAGAGATGTTTAGTTTTTTGGCAAGAGTACCCGCCGGTCGATTCCAGTTTGAGATTGGTATCCAGTCCACCAATGGACCGACCCTGCAGGCCATCAATCGGACCATGGATTCCACGGTCGCAGGTGAGACCGTGCGCCGTCTGGCGGCCATGGAGAATATCTTCCTCCATGTTGATTTGATCCTTGGCCTGCCGTATGAGGACAGGAATGCATTCCTCCGCTCATTCAGTGAGGTCTTTGTCCTGGGGGCACAGTATGTGCAGATGGGGATTTTGAAACTGTTACCCGGCACCCCCATTGTCTCAACGGCTGCAGATCAGGGTTATATCTGTTGTGATTGGCCGCCCTATACGGTGCTGGCCAATCGTTGGCTCGACCATGGGGCCTTGAGTGAATTATACTGGTTTTGCGAGTGCGTGGAACGATTTGTCAATAATCGTTATTTTGCCTCATTTTGGGATTATCTCAGAAGTACGGACGAAGACCCGGCAGACTTTTTTCTTGGTCTGTTGGAGCATTCTTTGGCCCGGAATCTGTTTGGTCGGGCCCCAACCCAGGAGCTGTTAACCGACTTGCTGTCCGGGGTGGTCAGCGGCCGTGGGGATGCTCCTCTGCTTCTTGATCTGCTTCGTCACGACTGGCTGTGCTGCGGACACCGTTTCCTGCCGCCGTGTCTTGCACCCGTGGGTGATGAGAAATGGCAGAAACGCATCAGGGATGAGTTATATGTCTCTCTGCCGCCGGAGTGGCTTGGTGTGTATGATCGGGCCGGGCGTAATCATTTTCTCAAAAAATCCATGTTTTTCCGCTTCCCGGCAGAGGTCCTGCTCTCTTTGGCCCATGTCTGTTCAGGTGAACATGGAGTTCTGGCCTATGGGCCCGGGCGTGATCAGGGCCTGAATAAACGGCAGCAGGTGACTTTTCTGGAAGGATCTGACAGTTGGAAAGGCGCACCGTGATGAACGTTGATGGACGTGAGATTGGTTTTTTGATTCTTTAGCATTGTGATTCGGTGATCTTTTGTTGTCTCCAGGCTCGGATGGGAGTAGGGTGGGGCAGGAAAATTTTGTCCGTTTTTGCCGGGTGATCCGCGCAGGACTTTCAGGTACTGTTTTTTAAAAACAAGGAGTGAGATATGGATACAGTGAACGTCAAAATCATGAATGCTATTGCCCCGGAAGGGTTGGCCCTGTTTGATGATGGATTTCAGTATGGGCCGGATGAAACTGATCCGCAGGGAATTGTTGTTCGTTCGTCACCTGTAAATGTTGCTGACTTTCCCTCACTGCTTACCGTGGCTCGTGCCGGTGCCGGAACCAACAATATTAATGTTGAAGAGGCCACTGCCAAGGGGATTTGTGTCTTCAATACCCCCGGTGCCAACGCCAATGCCGTAGTTGATTTGGTCTTCCCCATGATTGGCATCTGGTTGCGTAATATATATAAGGGCATTGCCTTTTGTGATGGTCTGGCCAAGATTCCCCGTGATCAGGTCGGAGCTGAGGTGGAGCGTCGTAAATCCGCTTTTCGTGGGGTGGAGATTGCCGGCAAAAGTCTCGGAGTTATCGGTCTGGGCCAGATCGGTGTGCGCCTGGCCAATGGCGGCATCCATCGCCACATGAAGGTCTTTGGGTATGACCCGTCTCCCACCATTGATAATGTCCATAACCTGCTGCCCGAGGTGACTGTGACCCGGTCCATGCGAGCGACCCTGAAAGAGTCAGATATTGTCAGTCTCCATTTGCCCCTGAATGACGCGACTCGCGGAATGGTCAATGCTGAGTTTGTTGCCTCCATGCGTCCCGGCGCGATCCTGGTCAATTATTCTCGCGGGCCGGTGGTTGATGAGCAGGCGGTGCTTGATGCCCTGAATTCGGGACATCTTGAGGCCTTTATTACAGATTTTCCAAGTCCTGCGGTGATCGGTAATGATAAAGTACTGATTACTCCCCATCTTGGGGCTTCCACCCAGGAGTCCGAAGAGAACTGTGCCTGTATGGCGGTTGGTGAGTTAGCGTCCTATCTTCGGTATGGTAATGTCAGTCACAGTGTCAATTTCCCCAACATCGAGTCAATCCCGGGCGACAATGCCCATACAAGGCTGATAGTCATTAATCAGGATGTTCCGGGGATGATCGGTTTCGTGACAGGAGTTCTGGGTAAACACCATGTTAATATTGCCAATTTCCTTAATCGTTCCAACGGTAAAATTGGCTATAATATTATTGATCTGGAGACTGAACTGGCTCCAGAGGTTGTTGCAGAGATTGAGGCGCATGACGATGTGGTTCGAACCCGCTGTATCGGGCTGAAATAACCCAAAAGATTGAGAGACTGGTGGAGTATCGTTTGTTTATCGTTTGTTGGCTTGAATGGGCAGTGCAAGCTGGGTGGTGTATAATTTATCCTGATGATGGTGTAATTTTTTGTACTCGCTCTGGCTCAAGCTGTGCGGGAAATGGGAACGATTCTTGCTATTTTCGGTATAGGAAATTGTATATTCCCCACACCTGATCTCTGCGCAGTAGATAAGTTTCTTGGTGTTAACTGGCTTAAATTAAAAAGGATATGGCGGTTAGTTGCTTTTTGGCACGACCTGTGCAATAAAAAAGTCATCTCTTCTCTCCTTTCTCCAGGAAAAAGCCAATCTCATCTCTGTGGGATTGGCTTTTTCCGTATTGTTTCCCTGGTTGCATTAAAGGTCATCATGCAAAAATGTCTTTTTGCCCGGGATCCTTGTTGCACGTAAATCCTGATTTTACAAAGTACCCTGAGTTCTTTTCGCGTATTTATGAAGATTCCAGTCATTATTGAACGGTGTTCCAGTTATAAACCGGACCAACTCCTGCCTGAAGTGGATCGGGTGCTTGCCTCTCTTGATTGGCCCGTGTCTCTTCGTGGGGCAAGGATTATGCTCAAACCGAACTTGATCAGCGCCCGCGCTCCGGCACTGGCCTGTACCCGGGCTGAGTTTGTTGCAGCTGCAGCAGTCTGGTTTCTCGAACACGGATGCCGGGTTGCTGTAGGTGATTCTCCGGCTCTGGGGAGAGCGCGCACGGTCATGGAAGAGCACGGGATTCTTCAGGCCCTGTCCGGTATGGATATTGATGTGGTGGATTTTGTGACGCCGCGGCGGTGTGAGTTGGCAAGAGGTGTCCGGGTCAGTGTGGCAGCTGAGGCACTGGATTGTGATCTGTTGGTCAATCTGCCGAAAGTTAAAGCTCATGATCAGTTGTATGTGACTCTTGCAGTCAAAAATCTGTTTGGTCTGGTTCTTGGCGCCCGAAAACCCTGGCTGCATATGCGTCATGGCGGCACACATGCCTGTTTTGCAGAAATTCTTCTGTCTCTGGTGGATCTACTGCCCAAACAGGTGGTTCTGGCCGATGGTGTTCAGGTTATGACGGGGCATGGCCCCATGTGGGGTACGCCTTTTGATCTTCATTGTCTGGCAGCTTCAGTCTCCCCGGTTGCCCTGGATACAGCGTTGCTTGATTTGCTGGAACTGGATCCTGATCGTTGCCCTGTGCATCAGGCAGCACGTCGGCAGGGAGTACCTGGCAGCGCATTGCAGGACCTGGTTTTTCCTCGTGGGGCTCCTGCTCATTTCTTTGGTTCAGGTTTTGAGGCACCAAAACGGCTTGTGCCGGTTCGTTTCAATCCTCTACGCTTTATGCTCGGCAGCCTGAAGCGGGTTGTGACAACTCTCAAGCCTTGATTCTCATGGAATTGGCCCGCAATTTATTGTAGGTTGTAATCGTGTGAAGAGATTTTGCCCAATGGCAAATAAATGCTGATGAAAAATCGGATACAGGTGCATTAGCCTGTTATAAGGATGGAGCATGTATAACTTAAAGGGAAAAGTCGCCTTGATCACCGGAGGATCACGCGGTATTGGTCGTGCCATTGCAATCCGTCTGGCCGAGCAGGGGGTGAATGTGGTGGTCAACTATGTTCGCCACAAACGTGATGGTGAGGATACTGCCAGGCTGGTTGAGCAACACGGTGTCCGCTGTCTTCTGGTCAAAGCGAATGTGGCCAAAGAAGCGGATGTGACGGCCATGTTTGATGCCATTAAATCTGAATTTGATTCTCTGGATATTCTGGTGTCCAATGCGGCTTCCGGTGTTCTGAAGCCTGCCATGGAACTGACAGAGCGTCATTGGAATTGGGCCATGGATATCAACGCCAGAGCTCTTTTGGCCCTGGTTCAGCAGGCGCTTCCGTTAATGGCTCCCGGGAGTCGGGTGCTGGCAGTTTCCAGTCTCGGTGCTATCCGGGCTATTGAAAATTATACTACAGTCGGTGCCTCAAAAGCGGCGCTTGAGTCTCTTGTTCGTCATTTGGCCATTGAGCTTGGTCCTAAGGGGATTCGGGTGAATACTGTCAGTGCCGGGGCTGTGGATACCGACGCGCTGAAGAAATTTCCCAATCGCGATGAGATCCTTGACACGGCACTCCTGCGGACTCCGCTGGGTCGTCTGACGACCCCCGAGGACGTGGCAGATGTGGCTCTGTTCCTGTGTTCTCCTCTGGCTGATATGATCCAGGGGCAGGTTCTGACCGTGGACGGAGGGTATGCTATTCGCGGTTGATCCTGTCAGTTTCTCAGGTCATTGCCCCGGGTCGTGTGTGTCACGATTCGGGGCTTTTGGGTTTACAGGGTGGGGAGTCAGATACGAAGGAGTTATTGGTGTTTCCGCATAAAGCGAACGGTCTTTTCATACTGAATGGGATTTTTGTTCAAGATCAACGCAGATTTTGGGTGAAGAGGGAATTTTTTCAAGGGAGTCATTCTGTGTTCCTCAGTCCAATAGAAGGAACACTGTTCAGCCCAGATCACCTGTCTTTACTCTGGTGCCAACAACCCGGTTGACATCACTCAGGCATCAGCGCCCTTTCGGGTTGGTTTCGCTGCAACGGCATCCGCCTTCTTTTTTTTCTGTCATAATTCTTTCCTGGATGGTTGATCGACCATTGGCCGCAAGATCGGCCAGGAGGTCAGCTCGAGTGTAGTGAAAGCAGTAGCAGATTAATTGCTTGCCTGTTTGTTGGTCCATGGTAACTCCCTGGTGTTGTAAGAATGGATGGTCTGTTCTGAATAGCCGGATTACATGGATTTGGCAAGGGCTTAGTCATGGAGGGCAGATGGTGCGGTGGTGAGAGAAAAAACAGCGGGAGTGGGTTTCCCCGCCTGCCAGGTGGGAGGGGGCGGCAGACAGGGAAACCCGGGGTGAATGGCTTACTCTGGTTCGTCGTGGCACATGGCACAATCCTGGGAGATGACTTTGCCGAATTCGGTGGAGTGTTCCTCGTCATGACAACGGAAGCAGCCAAAGCCTTCGTCGGCATAACGGTGCCCCAGATGTTCGCGGTAGGTACCCCACGTTACGCTCATGGCTGGCCAGACATTGTTGAGATATGTCTCAAGCAGAAAGCTCCCTGAGGCGATCAGGCTCTCCTCGTTTTCGGCAACAAAATCGTTTCCGTGTCTCTTGGCCTGCAAGGCGAGCAGGGTCTCAACGATTTGCTCGCTGGCGTCATTGCGCGTGGTGTACTCTTTTTTGAGGACAGTGATTGAGTCTTCCCTGATTCCATCGATCTCCGGATTAATCTTCTTGCTCAAGAGACCAAAATCAACCCGCTCTTCCAGGTCATCGTAGACGTGAGTTGGTCTGTTGTGGCAATCAATGCAGTCCATTGTCCGCCACTCCTGGGTGCTTTCCTCTGCACCATCTATGGTGTATTCCTCGGTAACGCCGCTGCTCTTTGTGACTTTGATTTTTCCAATCTGAGTCCGCTTTTTGTCGAGAGGTTGATATTCAACTTTGATGTCATTACTCACATGCCAATGGATTCCCTCAAAACTGTCGGTGACTGGATTGCGGCCTCCGATATGAAGGGCGATATCCTGGACATAGGGTTCTGTCTGATTCCTGTTGGAAAAGGAGACATAGGATTTGACCTTCTTGCCGTGGAATTTTTCCGGCCAGTGACATTGTTCACAGGTATCCCGGGCCGGCCGTAGATGCTCGACCGGCGCAGGAATGGGTCGACTGAAATCTCCATCGAAAACCGCTTTGACCTGTCTGAGACCTGAGAGTTTGGCCTGTACATACCAGTTGGCTCCAGGGCCAATGTGGCATTCAACGCAGGAAACTTTGGCATGGGGCGAGCGTTGATAGGCAGTGTATTCAGGATCCATGACTTCGTGGCAGACTACACCGCAGAAATAGGGGGAGTCTGTGAAGTGGTAACCTTCATAGCTGACTACGCCCAGCAGGGTGATGTTGATGACGGTCAGGACCAGAAAGAGGATGATGGTCTTGCGATGTTTGCTGTCACTGAGGTTGATGGTCAATTGTTCAGCGGTCAGAGTTTTGCCGAACCAGCCCTTTCGGCGCATAAAGCAGGCCAGGGGAATGATCAGCAGGCCGATGAGCATTCCGGCTGGCAGGACCATGAATGTGAAAATTGCCGCGTAGTGGTTGTGGATCAGACCAACCATATGGGCGAAGGTGCCGATGATTAACAGGGTGATACTGATGGTGGTGATGGAGATGCCCATCAGGCCCAGAGGGGTTTTCCAGGTGCAGCTGAGCAGGGTGCGCCAGGCCCCGTTTTCTTCGGGGGGTTGCTGATTTTTCAAATCCGGTGTGGTGTCTGGTGTGGTCATAATCTTCTTCCCTTTTGGTTATCCTTGAAAAACCTTTTCTGTCAGTCGGTTCATTTGCTCTAAAGTTTTATGGGTGGGATCGCTTGGCTCTGTCTACTCTAAAATTTTGAACATGATTTTGTTTTGAGAGATGGGGAAATTCTCCTTCTGGTTGTGTCCTGGTCAGGGACGTTTGAGGAGGGCGGCCATTCGCTCTCCGTTCTTGATAATCTGGTCGAGGAGTTTCTGCTGATCAATTGTCAACTCCTGTCCATGGAATGAGTCACTGAGAAGCTGGGTGACATTAATGATGCCATTGAGCGCGTTTGTTGAGTTGTTGATGAGAGTGTTGTGGTGTTCGTCGTGTTCGTGGAGAAGTTGTCGGAAGTGCTTGTCGTCTGTGGCTGGTTCTGAGCCGAGTCGAGTGTTGATGAGTTCAATGAAGTTTCTGATTTCCCGGCAGGCCTTTGGTGGAACGGGCAGGGGGCCCGTAAAATGTACGGGGGCATCTGCCTGTTCACCCAGGATGACCAGTGGAAGTATTACTCTGCGGTAGACCGTGACAAGCGTCAGGCTGATGAGAGCAATGATCAATCCAAGGATGGTGATGTACAACCCTTGAAAGTCAACCACGCGGGTCTTGAGCTGGCTGACAATGATTCTGTCAAACTGCATGAGCTGTTCAGCTATGCCCCGTAACTGTTCCTGGAGTATGTGTCCGTTTTGAGACTTGTCAGGGGCTTCCGGGAGCGCCCTGGCGGTGACTGCGAGCTGGCTCAGGTCGATTTTTCCGGCTATGGCCAGCTTGTATTCGCCGGGAATCAGCGGGTTCTCAAAGAGGCGGTTGAGGTTCTGCAGGATTTCCTGGATGTCATCTGCACTTGTCGCAACTTGTTTCCAGTTTCCGTCGATGAGGCCGGAGGTGATCTCTTCCCGTAAAGTGGAAAACTGGAAGAGGATGACCTCGCTTTCGGCGATAATCTGGTTATGGTCGCGTCCCAACTGCTGTTGTCTCAGACCAAGCAGGATTATCCCTGCCAGGAGGATCGCCACGGTGATGATGGCGATGTTGAGGAGGCGTTTGAGTGAGTCCATGGATGTCTTGAATCAGCTCTGCGTAAGTACGTTGTGGGCGCAGTTTTCAGCCGCCGGACAAGTGGAGCAGGTGTCCTGACGGACAGAGTCATCGGCGGTCTCTTTTTTGATGCTGCACTCGGTAATGATTTCGAATTCTTCGTTGTCCAGAGTTTCGACCTGGAGGAGGATCTCGGCCAGGTTTTTCAGCAGGCACTGGTCGCTGCTGAGAATATCCACTGCTTCCTGTAGCAGCGATCCAGGAGTTCGCTGATTTCAAAGTCGATCTGGCGCGATGTTTTATCTCCTACGGCCAGACGTTCTGAGGGGCCGCCAAGAAAGCCGGAGTCGTCCATGGCAAAGGCCCGTGGACCCAGGGTTTCACTCATACCCCATTTGCAGATCATGTTCGTGGCAATGTCCGTGGCCTGGAGGATGTCGCCCTGGGCTCCGGTAGAGCGCTGATTGAATACAATTTTCTCGGCAGCGCGTCCGCCCATGAGAATCGTAATTCTGTTTTTGAGGTAGGTGTATGAGTATGCATGACGGTCGTTGAGAGGCAATTGCTGAGTCTGGCCCAAGGCGCGGCCTCGTGGGATGATGGTGATCTTGTGCAACGGGTCGGACTCAGGTAGTTTTTTGGCAATAATGGCATGTCCGGCCTCATGGTAGGCGAGGGCGGTGCGGTCCTGGTCGGTCATGACGAGTCCCTTGCGTTCAACGCCCATGAGAATGCGATCCCGGGCTGTGTCGAATTCCTGATCTCCGATCTCCAGTTTGCCGTTGCGTCCAGCAAGGAGAGCGGCCTCGTTGACAAGATTGGCAAGTTCGGCGCCTGTGAATCCTGGTGTTGCCTGGGCTATGACTGAAAGGTCAACGTCTGTGGAGATTTGAACTTTTTTAGCAAATATTTCGAGAATCTTGGTTCTTCCTTTGATATCGGGGGGCAGGATGTTGATCTGCCGATCAAAGCGGCCGGGGCGTCGCAGTGCTGGGTCGAGAATGTCAGGTCGATTGGTGGCTGCCAGAACGACGATGGTGTCTGAGGTGTCGAAGCCATCCATTTCAACCAGCAGGGCATTGAGTGTCTGTCCCCGTTCATCCTGGCCGCCAGCAGACGATGTCCCAGTCCGGCTGCCGCCTACACCGTCAATCTCATCGATGAAAACGATACAAGGAGAGTTTTTTTTGGCTTCCTTGAACAGGTCGCGCACCCTGGATGCTCCCACGCCGACAAACATCTCCACAAAATCTGAGCCGCTGAAACTGTAAAAGGGGACCCCTGATTCGCCGGCAACGGCCTTGGCCAGGAGTGTTTTGCCGGTCCCGGGAGGGCCCTGGAGGAGAACGCCTTTGGGGATGATGGCACCGACGTTGCCGTACTGTTTGGGGTTTTTGAGGAATCCCACAATCTCTTCAAGTTCTTCTTTGGCCTCGGGGATTCCGGCTACGTCGGCAAAGGTGATTGGTGCCTGGCTGCTGTTGGGGCTTATGAGTTTATCGCTTGCAAAACGACTCTTTTCTGCCCTGGTTTTGTTGCGGTACATGGTGCCGCCAATGACTAAGACCAGGGTGATAATGATAAGGGCGATGCTGATCTGAACAACCAGGGAGGAGTAATCGTGATGAAAGATAACTCGCATGTCCTTCCCCTCGGCACGGGTTGCAATCTGTGCAGGATCAGGAACCGTGGTGCGATAGACGAAGCCTTTATTGGTTGTGACTTCAGCCCGATTACCTGTGAGTTCCACCAGTTTGATCTCATCCTGGTAAACGTGCTTGATGAATTCGCTGTAGTCGTGGGTTGGACTGCGGTTTTCAAGCATCCATGAGAGTCCGGCAAAGACCCCGATGATGATCAGGATCATGAGAATGAGGAGGTTTCGAATCAGTGCGGCCATGATTTTTATTCCTTATGTGAGGGGTGGTGGTTGCGAAAGACCGGATGGCTTGAGTCTGCAGTGCCCCCAACGCTGGGTCGGCGAAGTGTTCGACTCGGCAGGGAATGACGATCTCTCTTAAGGAATAATATAAAAAAAGCCGGAGAGATACAAATCTCCCAGGCTCTTTTGTTAATTGATGATGGGAATGTGTGAAAGTTGATCAAGATACCTTTGTGAGAACTGTTGATGTTCAGTCTTAAAGCCCGGCTACGGCTTTAAACCAGTTACCGATCAACTGCAGAGGGCCGCCGCTTTGAACCATGGCGCTGATCAGGGCAATCAGACTCCAGGTGCCAATGATGGCACCAAAGGCACTGATGGAAATCAGAGCGACTTTGGAGACTTCGTTGTTGACACTGCTCTGTTCCTGTGTGCGACTGGTGGTTTTGGTCCTGGTTGTTTCGTTCATGGCCGTCTCCTGTTGTAGTTATTTTCTACAGTCCGTTCACTGCCCTGAACCAGTTCATGGCCAAAGACAGGGGGCCGCCACTGTTGATCATGCCGCCGATCATCGCAGCAAAGCCCCAGATACCAATGGCAAGACCTCCGATAGCAAAGGCCGACAGGGTGACTTGTGCGAGTGTGTCGTTGATGCCGGTGGTGTCCTTGGCTGTGACTTGTGTTTTTTGCAGGGTTTTTGTTGTTTCCATGATGTTCTCCTTTTTTGAATCCTTTAGATGGTGGCGTTCTTTGTCTTTTTTATAGCACTATGCGTGCCACAATGTGGTCACAGGGGTGTGTTTAGGGTGGGCTGTCTTTTATCTGTCTTGAATTATTGACTAAATAATTTACAAAAATAGAGTGAGGCTGTTTGAAATCCCATGAACGGTGAACGTCGGCAGGTGGGATGACGAGTAACTGTTGCACAACTGTTGCACAATCGTTGCATGCATTGTGGTGAATGTTGTGCTTCGGTGTTGTGCGCAACGATTGTGCAACAGTTGTACCTGGTGGTGTGGTCGATATTTTTGTTGTAATTACAATGAGTGGGGAGATGTAGGGAAAGGGGCTGGTGGACGGGTGGGTTTGTTGCACGACTGAATGAGGAAGGGGGGTGTTGCAGTGTGGTCGAAGGGTCTGTTTATTGCCGGGGGAGATTGAGGAGATGGTCCAGGTTGTAGCGTTTGATCTTGCGGTAGAGTGTGGAGCGATCCATGCCCAGAAGGCGAGCGGCTTTGGTCTTGTTCCCGCGGCATCGCTTCAGGGCGGTCTGGATTTCATCCTCTTCGCTTTCAATTTCAATGGAGGGCGAGTCAGGGAAGGAGGGGGGAGTGGTCCGGGTCGGCGGGGTTTGCTGATTAGTATTTAACGGATGGATTTCTTGTGGAAAGTGCTCCATGGAAAGGGTTGGTCCCTGGCAAAGAATGCAGGCTCGTTCCATGACATGGCGAAGTTCCCGTACATTTCCTGGCCAGGTGTAGCTGCTCAGGGCCTGCATGGATTGATCGGAGATGTGGTTGATTTGTTTGTTCAGCTTGTCGCGAAAAACGATCAGGAAGTGGTTGGCCAGCAGCGGAATACCTCCCTGGCGTTTTCTCAGAGGCGGAAGGGTGATTTCCACCACCTTGAGTCGGTAGTAGAGATCCTCGCGGAAGAGTCCTGCGCGGACTTTGGCCAGAAGGTCGGCGTTGGTGGCGGCTATAACCCGGACATCCACCTGGATAGAGGTGTCCTGCCCCACAGGTGTAAAAGTTTTTTCCTGAAGAAAGCGCAGGAGGCGGAGCTGCATGCGTGGTGAGATGTCGCCAATCTCATCAAGAAAAAGGGTACCCTTGTCTGCAAGAAAAATCTTGCCTGGCCGGTCACGGTCCGCCCCGGTAAAAGCTCCTTTCCGGTGGCCGAAGAGTTCGCTTTCCAGCAGGGATTCTGTGACAGCGGCGCAGTCCACTTTGACAAGCGTTTTGTCCCGGCGTGAGCTTTCGGCGTGCAGGGCCTCGGCTGCCAGTTCCTTGCCTGTCCCGGATTCCCCGGTGACCAGGACTGAGGTGTCGACTTTTCCCACATGCTCGATTAAACGGTAAACCTGCTGCATGGCGGGACTTGCTCCAACATAGCCGTGAAAGCGGTTGCGAGCCTGACTGTCATCTTCGGGCCTGGGCTGGGTAATATCGCGGGCGACAATGACTGCGCCATGAAATTGCTGGGCGTCGTCCTTGAGCGGGGCTGCGTTGAGGCTCATCACGCGGATGGTACCATCGCTCTTTGGGCATTCCACCTGATGTTCGCGGACATCGCATTTCTGCTCCAGTACCAGCCTTGCATCATTGAAACAAGCCAGACCCATATCTCCGGGTAATTTGTCTAAATTGTCAATGTCGGTAATTCCGTTGTCCTTCATCCATTGACGGGCCGTCTCGTTCAATTGGGTTATGTTCATGTTGCGGTCAATTGTGATGATGGCATCGGTCACCGAGCTGAAGATAGTTTCAAGATACTGACGATATTTTTCGTTTTCCTGCTGGAGTTGTTGCTTTTCTTTTTCCAGTTCCCAGTGTTTAAGGGCCTGGCGGGTGAAGCGGAGCAGGCTTGCTTTGTTGACTGGTTTGGAGATGTAGTCAAAGGCGCCAAAGCGTACAGCCTCGGCTGCTGTGTCCAGATTGGGGAAGCCGGTGATCATAACCACCGGGCAGGTGATACCGAGCGCCTTGATTTCACGTAACAGGTCAGTGCCGTTACGGTCACCAAGGACGATGTCGCTGATGATCAGGTCAAACGGGCCGGATTTGATGGCAATCAGGGCCTCATCCAGTGTGGCGACGGTGGTG
The DNA here is from genome assembly GCA_014381505.1 of Candidatus Desulfatifera sulfidica. Taxonomy (GTDB): domain Bacteria; phylum Desulfobacterota; class Desulfobulbia; order Desulfobulbales; family Desulfocapsaceae; genus Desulfatifera; species Desulfatifera sulfidica. Next base: position 16,493 of record JACNLK010000049.1, read on the forward strand.
ATGGGGCCGTACCCTTCGCGTTCAAGGAACATCTCAAAGGACAGACGAATGCTCTCTTCATCATCTACGATCAAAATGGAGGTTGGTGAGTTGGTCATTGTTGAGAGCCTGGGGCCTGGTTGAGGAGGGGCAGGGTGATGGTTATGGCCGTGTATTTGTTGAGAGTCGAGTCTATTTCGATGGTGCCGCCGTGACTCTTGATGATCCCGTAACTAATACTCAGGCCAAGGCCGGTCCCTTCACCGGAGGGCTTGGTGGTGAAAAAAGGATCAAAGAGTTTGTCGAGAATGCCCTGGGGAATACCAGTGCCATAATCCAGGATGGTTATTTCAACCTGATTCTGGTTTTGAATGCAGGTTTGGCGACAGTGGAAGGTGATGTCTTTGCCGGCAGTCGGCTGGGGACAACGGGCATTGAGGGCGTATCGGCTGTTGTTGAGCAAGTTGAGAATGACTTGTTGTAGCTGGCGGAAGTTGCCCGTGACAAGGAGTGGCTGTGGGGGAAAGTCGGTGGTCAGTGTGATACCATCCTTTTCAAACTGATGACGGGTGAGGGTGAGACAGGCTTCGATCAATTCCCTAATGTCGACTTCGTCGCAGTTTTCGTCATCCTGTCGGGCAAAGGAAAGCAGGCTGTGGGTGATGGATGCGATTCGTTCACCTTCCTGAACGATACGAGAGAGAAGGGTGGATTCGTGGCTGTCCGGGCTGCTGTCATCGAGCAGGAGTTGGGCGTAGTTGATGATCCCGTTAATGGGGTTGTTCACCTCGTGAGCGACACCGGCGGCCAGTTCACCCAAGGCGGCCATCTGTGCTGTGCGGATTGAATCAACACGGCTGAGTTCTTCACTGGTCAGTTCGCGAGCCAGGAGGACGATTTTATGTACTTGCCCGTCTGCTTCCCTGGCCGGTGATATGTTGAGCAGGTAATCGCCGGAGAGCCCCGGGAGCCTGGTTTCCTCGGTCTTTGATGTGCAGGTCTTGAGGAATTCTTCCAGGGGGCATTTGATGTGGGGCCATCGTCCACCATGGATGATGTTGCAAATTCCTTGGCCGATGACCTCGCTTCGGGTTTTACCTGCAGCTTTGAGGGTTGCTGGGTTGGCTTCGAGGATAACCCCTTCAGGTGTAACCACCATGGCCGGGTCTTGGATCGTGTGGAAGAGTTCAGCCCAGACGCCGCAGCAACGATCGATCTGGCCGAGAATAAGCATTGGTTCCTGCTCTGGCAGCTGTATGGGGCGGCTGGCTCCTGGTTTGTCGCGGGGTGTTGGTGTCATAGGTTTTTGAGGGGGTGATGGGGCCGTGTTGCTTTTTGAGGCTGGAGAAAAATGGTCTTAAGAGATAATAGCGCAGATTGTGCTGGATGTGAAATGGAAGATGAAGGAAGTGAAGGGAAAACGCTTTTGGGCGCATACTGCTTCTCTTGAATTGATGGGTCTGTTGGCCGTTTGAGGTTTGTTGCAAGAGGGGGAAGATTGGGCTGAGATGCCCAGCCGGTGTGGGGTGAAGTGTGAGCACGGAAAACAAAAAAGCGAATTCCGGGCCGCCACCCTGAATTCGCTTTGTTTCTCGTCACTTGCTTTTAAGGTCAAGTTGTATGTAATGAAGCAATTGTAGTGCCAGGACCTGCGCCTGCCGCGGAAAAAGTTGCGTGTTGCTGCTATCTCCCTGTGGGCACGCGCTAATGTCTTGGCAAGCATAATTCACCAGGGAGCTTGCAGGTGTCGCCCGGCTGCTAGATGTGGCGCATAGTGCGCCATTTACATACAGGAAGTGGCGAGATTAGCGCCCATTCTCGTTGCGCGTTGCTGCGGAGAATGCAACAGTCACGCGAAACAGACCAAAAGCCCCTCATTGGTTTTTGTAGAAAATACTGTATAAAAACAATATTTAAGCCACTTCTGGAGCAGGGATTAAATCGTGTTGCAGGCAACAGCTAGTGGCAAGAAATGCGCTTTTGGATGTTTATTTCCTTGACAGTGGCCATTGATAACTTTAGGATTTGCTCATCGTTAAGGTATTTCTCATTAACCATGTTTCATTAATCGTTAATGAGAATTTATTTCAAACAGGAAGGAGGAAAGAAACAGATCGAA
>JACNLK010000052.1 GCA_014381505.1 Candidatus Desulfatifera sulfidica
AAAGCGGTTCAGGCTGCCAAGCAGACCGGGATTGATGAAGTGAAAAAGGTTCCAAAGCTCACCAAGGTGGTTTTCAATCGGTGTGCCGGTGGTGAGCAGTTTGAACCGGGCCTGCAAAGCCATGGCTGCCTGGGAGCGCTTGGTTGCGGCGTTTTTGATGGCCTGGGCCTCATCAAGAATGACCGTCTGCCATTTGACTGTGGCGAGCAGATCGCATTCTTGCTGAAGCAGGGTATAGGTGGTTATCAGGAGGTCGAATCGACCGAGATCTTCGATGGTCTTCTTGCGATTTTTTGCGGTAAAAAATTTGACATTCAGGGTTGGTGTGAAGCGGTTGGCTTCGCTTTCCCAGTTTGGCATGACGGAGGTTGGGGCAATGACTAGGGAGGGGCCGTCCGCAGCAAGGTCGAGCATGATGGCCAGGGCCTGAATTGTCTTGCCCAGGCCCATATCGTCAGCCAGACAGCCGCCCACTCCCCATTGGGCCAGGCGGGCCATCCAGTTGAAGCCGTCACGCTGGTAGTCACGCAGGTCTGCCTGCAGGGTAGTGGGCAGTTGCGGCTGAAACGACTGGGCATCCTTGATCCGCTCAATCTGGCTCTGCCAGCCTGAATCGGCCATGGTTTGAGCATTGTCGATCAGCTTTTCCAGAGGAATGGCAGCCAGGGGGTGGATAAGGATTTCTCCGTCTTCATCTGCCGGACCATCTTCCTCGGCATAGTAGTTCAGCTCTTCGAGGCGCTTGCGGAATTCCTGAGTGAGCACCAGGAAATGGCCATCACCGATTTCGATAAAGCGGCTGGGGGCCTTTTTGATCTTGCTCAACAGCTCACGCAGGCCGATGACTGTATTCTGGTCAAGTTGTAATTCGCCGGACATACTGAACCAGTTCTGGCGGTTGGTTCGAATCTTGAGATTGAGGTTTTTCAGTGTTGCCTGGTGAGAGATGGCCAGTTTTTCACCTTCCGGCCATTCGATACTGACCTGATCCTTGATAGCTTGAAGTTCTATCAGTGCCTGGAGACAGTCATCCGGGTCCTGGAGGTGCCATTCTCTGTCATTTTCTTGTTCCAGGTCGATGGCAAGATCAAGGATGGGGCAGGATTCCTCTATCTCGCGGGCTTTTTGCTCTTCCAGGGCCAAGTTTCGCCGAGTTTGCAGGCGGCGCCCATTGACTTCGGCCATGATGTTTTCCACACCCTGGCCCGGCTTGAGGTAATGTCCACCTTCAGCGAATGGCTTGACAAACATCTCCAGTCGAAATCCGGAGCCGTAAGGCAACAGATGGATGTAGATTGAGGGATCGGCTTCAACCAGTTCGATACAGGTCTCACTTCCGGCGACGGCTTCAGCGGCAATGGCTGAATGTACGGTCATGAATGAAGAGATGTTGCCGATGGCAGTCAGGACCTGTTCACTGGCTTCAATGGGGACTGTGAGTCCTTTTTCGCCGGTGATCTGGGCGATCCGTCTGTGGTTGTCGTTGATGCTTATGATTTTGAACCTGGTCGGCGTCTCCTGGAAGACAGCGATATTGTCATCAGTCACGGTCTGGGCAAAGCGAACATGAAGATGGTCGCCCCGCTCTTCCACCAGAAGCTCCGGTTCTCCGGCAATACATTCCACCGGGGTGGTGGGGGATTGGCTGAGGAAGAGAAGTGGATGGTTGATCATCGCGACCAAGGCCTTGTCCATATCAAACTGGTAGCTGGTGCTTTGGCTTTCCTGGTTTTGATTTTTCTGGATGGCGGCACAGATTTTTCTGTCCTGGACTGTGAGGTAGGGTATTTTCTGGCCGGAGTAAAGGCGGGACAGGGAGATGGGGCGCCCCTTGCTCCACTGACCGTCACCGGTCATTTTCTGTTCTTTGGGACTGATGCTGACACCGCTCTTCTGGTAGTTGATGAGCCAGGCCAGGCGCACAGTAGGGGTGGGGCCGGATTCTGCCTGCTGGGTCGAGGTGACGGCGATCAGGGCCTGCAGGTGACGTTTCCAGGGTTCTTCAGGTTGTATCAGGTCAGCTAACGGAGCGATGCCTGTCTCGGTTTTGAGCGGTTCGATGACAGAATCGTAATCACTAGCGTTCCCGGAGGTCTGGGCCAGTATTGCAGCCAGGTTCAGGCTGAAAAAATGATTGTTCTGGGTCAGGGCCCGTTGGTAGAGCTCTTGTGTTTTTTCTTCGATTTCCGGGTCAAGTGCGCTGCTCATCCAGTATTGACATATGGCCGCACAGAGCAGGGTCAGGCTGTGTGTCTGCTCATCTGCAGGGATTGTGAATTCGTCGCTTGTGATAAGATTGTTGTTGCGGGCATCAACCAGGGCTGCCAGCAGGCGATAAGCGGGGGCTTCGGCGCTCTTGGAAAACAGTGTCAGGGCAGTGGAAATAAAATCGGCAGCCTCCTGGGTGGCTTCGGGCTGATTTTCTCCCAGTCTGGCCAGAACGTAAAAAAGACCAGTTGGGCCAAAAAAGGCGACTCGTTTGGTATCACTCAATTCGCGCAGGGCGGTCAGGTCCTGGGCGAAGAGTTCAAGGCCTTCCTGGAATCGTCCCAGGCAGAAGGCCACAGATCCTGCCGATCCCGTCCCAGTGAAGGCATCCTGGTGTCTGGCAACCAGTTCTTCAGCTTCTCTCAAATGGCCTTCCAGAAGTAACTGACTGAAGAGCAGGCGCTGGAAGGGCATTTGCTCATCACTGTTCAGATCATCAAAATTTTTTTCATCCTGAAGAAAGACAAGAACTTCGGGGAAAGAGAGTAACGATGCCTGGGAATGACGCAGGGTCTTGTCGAGCAGGAAAAATTGAAATGACCGGGCCAGTGTTTTAAACCATTGACTGTCAAACGGCCTGGTTGTCACCACGACCGCAGGGGGCAGGTCGGGCAGAATTTCCTTGCACTGACCATTCAGGAAATCCAGTGCCTCGTCTATGAGGTCGAATTCCTGCTCATAGATACCGATGCGCATTTCCCGCATGGCCCGCCAGCAGCGGGTGGTCCATTTGCCATAATAGTATGAGACGGGTGCCTCGCTGCGGATCGTCTTGGCAAAAGAAGAAAAGTGACCCTCCTGGACAGCCGTTCGAGTCAGGACTTCAACGATCTCAGGGGCGCATTGACGTTGGTCGGTGACAAGCCCCAGTTTCTGGAATTTATTGAAATAATGATTGAGGTTGGCAGCAGTCGGGTGGTTGCCGCGCGGACCGCGGATGTCGAGTTTGCGGAGACAGTTGACCAGCAGGGTGGTGTGGGCTGGTTCGTAGACTATCGACAGAAATTGAAGCAGGTGTTGTTCAAAGCTGGGGAGCTCATTGTAGGAGGTAACTGCGGTCTCGGACGAGGTCATAATAATAGTGGATTCTTGAGGGCCGGCTGAAGACAATCGGTTTCGGCCGTTGCATCGGAGCGGCCCGTTATCCGGAGTCTTGGAAAGAGGAAGGGCACAGTATAGCACCGTCCGCTCGCAAGTGTAATAAAAAAAGGGTGGCAGCTCGTTTTTTGTTTCTTATGAATAGCGAAAAGTGCTCAGGTGCAGGAGGCCTGCCCGAAGATGGATGGCATCCCGGCGGGGGCTGAGACCTGAGCAGTGCCTTGTGAGCGTCTGAAGGTCCTGGCCGTTTTGTCCCGCAATTTGCCCTACAGGTTGCTGTTGATAAACAGGTCTGCGTTGAGTTCCTGCTGTTTGACCCAGGCGCTCAATAGTTGATTTTGCTTCTGCTGAAGAAGGGCCTCCCTGTAACGTGCCCAGTCTTCCTCGGAGAGGGCCGTGGTTGACGGCAGGGCCCGATCAAGAAATCTGAAGGCGTAGAAGGAGTCATTGTCACTTGCCGCTTCCTGGGGAAGCGGATTGTTGGGCCCGAGGCGAAAGGCCTGGGACAGAAGTTTGGCAGGCACATCAACGCCCTGTTGCTGGCTGTTGCGGGACAGGGAAGGTGTCTGTTGGACGGCAAGACCCTGTGACTGAGCGGTTGAGCTCCAGTCACTGCCAGTACGAATTTTTTCCAGAAAGGCAGTCGCGGCTTCTCTGGCAAGTTCTGTGGATCTGGCGATAATGTAGTCGGCCTGGACCTGATCCTTAATCTCATCCAGAGGTGGCGTGGCTGGTGCCTGGATGGCTTCGGCAAAGAGAATGGCATAGCCATTGGCTGTCTTGATGATAGAGCTCAATTCACCCTGGCCAAGGTCGAAGGCGGCCTTGAGGAAAGCTGGGTCCTGGGCCTGGGCTGGAGGGACGTCGCGGCTGAAAAAGGCGGTCTCGTGAATGGTTATTTCGGGGTGAGCCTGGGCGTAGGCTAGCAGGCTACCGGTGCTGATGATGGTTTCGTATGCGTTGTTGGCAGCGCTGAAGGAGTTCCCCGGCTGATCTGGAGTTTCATCAAAGAGCAGGTAGCGGAGTTTGACCTGAACGGCGGTCTTGTAATTGTCCTGTTCCTGGTCAAACCAGGAAGTCAGTGCGCTGGCATCGGGTTTGACCTGATTGCGGAACTGGTCGGGAGAAAAGGTGATGTATTCCAGACGGACAGTTTCCTGGTCCAACTGGTGTATTGCGTTGATTTCCTGGTCGCTGACCTGAGCTGCAAAGTTTGCGATCTGCTTGATGGCTTTGTCGCTCAGCATGTCATAGCGCATGGAGGATTCATATTTGCCGGGCGTGAGGCGGTTTGCGCTGAGGATGGCATTATAGCGGTCAAGGCTGAAGGCGCCATTTTCCTGAAACTGGATCATCTCTTTAATGGTTCGCTGGATCTCTTCAGGATTGATGGCAATACCCATCTCTGTGGCACCCTGGCGCAGAAGTGCGGCCTGGCTCAGTTGGTTGATCACCTGTTCCTTGACACCCAGGGCTTCGAGCAGGCCTTTGGGGATTGAGCCACCGAATTGTTCACGGTATCCGGCAAGAGCCTGTTCGTACACGCGTTGGAATTCCTGGATGGAGACTTCCTCTTTATTAATGACCAGCGCTGCTTCACGCTTATCCATGAGGTTGGTTCCGACTCCCCAGAAAACAAAAACCAGGGCAATGACCAGGACGATGGCCTGTATGAAGATAGACTGGGCTTTATTGCGAAAGATTTGCAGCATGCTTGAGTAGTTGAGGTTGAGGTGGCAGGTGATGGGGTTGCAGCAGGGGAAGCTGTACGCCGTTGTAATCTGTTATGGTGTTACCAATTGAGATCAGGATGAAATTTACTCTTTCTCCTGCTGGCCTGCAAGGGGAAATCATCATGATGACCTGTGGGGCATGCAGTTCTGTTGGGCTTTTATTGTGAAAAATATTGTTGGATTCTGTGTGGTTGGTACATGTGCAGGGATGGTGTGGCGTGGTCTTTTGCTGATAATTCAATGAGATGTCGGTGATGGCTCGGCGCTCTGGAAAATGATTGCCCATTCACTTGACAAACTTTTGTGCCTATAGTATTAAAGGGCTTCATTAGTGTGAGTTAGTAACGGTGAAAGCCATAAATAATATTTTAGCAAGGAGGAAAAAATGCCTACAATCGAACATAACGGATCTTCTTTTGAGTGTGATGAAGACGGATTCCTGCTCAACGGCAAAGAGATGAATGATGACTGGGTTGACTACGTCAAAGGCGTTGAGGGAATCGGCGACCTGACTGACGAGCATCACAAGGTGATCAACGCTCTGCGTGAGTATTATGAGAAGAATGGTATCGCTCCCATGGTACGTATTCTCTCCAAGACCACCGGTTTCCCGCTCAAGCGCATTTATGAGCTCTTCCCCTCAGGACCGGGTAAGGGAGCTTGTAAGATGGCTGGTCTGCCCAAACCTACCGGCTGCGTCTAATTACTAGATCAGTTACAGGTTAGTTTTAAAGGCGCTGTCCCGAATGATCGGGACAGCGCCTTTTTTTTTATGTTTTTTTAGAAGGGGCGATTGATCGCATCGTGCAACGTGGTTGCTAAGGATCTGGCGATGGTGTCAGGTTTGCTGTGTTGTGATCAGGTGCTGGTGGATGCTGCTGACGGTTTTTTGGTATGCAGCGCCTTTGATTTGCGCACCACGCAGGCCGCCACGCAGGTTGATCTCGCTGAGCCAGTGTTTTCCCTGTTTATCAATGATCAGGTCGATGTGAGCGTAGGGAAAGCTTCCGCGGGTCATGACAGACTGGCAAAAACTTTTCTGTTGCGGTGAGAGGGCGTGTGGTCTGGCCAGTCCACCGCAGTGGAGATTGTTGCGGAAACTGTTGGGGTTGTCCCGCTCGTAGGCCTCCATGTAGTCGCCGAGGAAGATGGCTCGGATATCACGGCATTCGGGGAGGTACGGTTGGAGGACAAAGGGGTATATCTGTGAGTTGCTGATGGTCAGATTGAAGACCTCTTCGATGCTGCTGAATAAATGGATGCCCAGCCCCCCGTTCTTGCGGTCCTGTTTAAGAACCACCTGGCCTATCGCTTCTTGCTGGTATTGGAGAATGGTTGTCAGGAGATCGTTGGCGCTGTAGATAACAGTGGTGCAGGGTGGCATGTATTGTGAAAAAATACGGGCCTGGTAAGCCTTGGAGCGACTGGCCAGTTGGGCCGTTGCCGAAGGGATGATCTTGATTCCGCGCTGTTCAAGATCCAGAAGGAGGTGCTCCTCGCCGACTTTGAGTCGCATGCGAACGGCAATGATATCCCCGGCCTGGAGTGTATCGTACTGGGAGTACAGGGTGTTGTTGTCTGTGATGATGCGTGGCATGGGCTTCATCAAAAGACCATTTCGGAGAAGCGGTCATGAAAGGCGCTGAGGTCTGCCTGACATTCGCCGCAGATTAAGCGAACCTGGCCGAGAATCTGCGAGTTGTCCTCCTGTTGGCTGAAGCTGCCATCTTCGTTCTGGGTGTAGTGGGTCGTGATGACAACATCATCGGCCACTTCGAAGAAATCGGTGTCATTGCCGCAGACAGGGCACGAGAGGCGGTTGACGTTCTGGATGGTGTTTTGTTGTGGCATGGAGGCTGAAGGGGGGGAGAATAGGTTGGTGTGGGAGGAGAAGGTCAGGGTGTTTGTTCGGTCGCTGCCGTGTTTTCCTGTTCCGCTGTCTCAGGTTGTCTGCTGCCTTGGCGGATTTCGGCGTTGAGAGTGGCTCCGGACTCGACGCTCAGGTCCTTTGAATTCACCTGTCCATTCAGTATGCAGGTAGGGCAAGCGGTGAACATCCCTGCCTCGATCTTACCGGTAATAGTGCCGTAGCAGGTGATCGCATCGGCGGTGATGTTGCCGTTGATCGTCCCTGTTTCGCCGATAATGAGTTGCTCACCACGGATGTCGCCGTTTACGGTGCCGTCAATTCGAGTTTTTCCGGTGAAGCTGATGTTCCCCTCGATCACCATCTGTTCGTCGATGAGTGAGGCTAAGGCTTGTTTTTTGCCCATGCGGGAATCAGCGGTCGTCGGAGTATCTTTTTTGCCGAAGAGAGCCATGTGCTTAGTTCTCCGAAGAATTGACGGCGTAGATTTTTTTAGTTCTGGTGCTTGCCAGTTTTTGAGGTGTCCTGGGCTTGGTCAGGGCAACGGTGCTCATGAATGTATAGGGGTTGACTGTTTTTTCGTGCAGTTGAATTTCGTAGTGTAAGTGGGGACCTGTGGAGCGTCCTGTGTTGCCCAGCAGGCCGATAATTTGACCTCGACTGACTTTGTCACCTTTTTTGACCAGATATTTACTGAGGTGAGCAAAGCCTGTCCGATATCCGTTGCCGTGGTCTATTTCAACGTAAAGACCGTAGCCGCCATTTCGTGTTGCCTGGATCACTCGGCCGTCAGCTGTGGCGTATATTTTCTCGCCGGTCTTGCCGCGGAGGTCGATGCCGGAGTGAAATCCTCTCTTGTTGAGGAATGGGTCCTGGCGACCACCATATTTTGACGTGATTTTTCCGCGATGCGGCCAGCCCAGAGGGATTGTTCGGATCGCTTCCAGATATCGGTCCGAGCGATTGAGTAAATCATTGTAGGTGGTTGTGGATGGGGGCAGGTAGGGGCCGCCGCTGTTGGCCTGCTCCTCTTTCGGGTTGTTGACGGGGATCCCGATATTGCTCATGACAGTTTCAATGAGCTGGTTACGCTCGTTGAGCTGATTGACTGTGTCGTTGACCAGGTCTTCTTTTTCGGCGAGGAAGGTTTCTGCCTGAAAGGTGTTCAGGGCCTGCAGTGCGGCGATCTGTTCAGCATAGTTCTGGTTAACCTGTTTGCTTTCGGTCAGCTTTTTGTTGAGTTGCCTGTGCTGGTTGTAAATGTGCGAGGACAGAGCAGTTCCAGTGCAGAGAATGAGGGCGAAGATGATCAGCGAGAGCCTGATTTTTTTTCTGGAGAGGATCAGAGAGCGGACCTTGCCCTGATTGCCAGTGATAATGATATGGAGTTGGTCCTTCATTGCAGTTTCCCGGAATTGTTTGTATAAGGCCCACATAAGTGTCAGTGTAAAGGGCTGATGAAGTTTGACAAATCAATATCTTAAGTATTCTACTCAGCGAAAATTGAATAGGCAATAGAAAATATGCGCAGGAATTTCGTGATGTAAGCTGCTGTCTGTCTTGATGTGGTCTATTCTGTTTTTCGCGTAACTCTTCAACAGTGCCCCATCTGCTTTGTCATCGGCCTGCTCATGACTGATCAGTACATTTTGCAGCCCTTTTCGGTGTATCCGGCGCACGACTGAAGACTTACTGTACACGGTTTGATGTTTATTTCCGGCATCAAGATGAATAGTTACTTTTTCGCTAAATTAAATTGTTGAGTGGTTCTCAAAGTTTATTCCCATGAGTCATCTTTTTACCTGTCAAAATCTTACTCATTCCTTCGGAGCCCAAGTCCTTTTTCGTGGCATTAATCTTGTGGTGAGCGAAGGAGACCGGATCGGGTTGATCGGCCCCAATGGCAGCGGTAAATCAACCCTGCTGAAGATTATTGCGGGGTTGGTGGATAGTGATGAGGGGGAACTCTTGAGCCGCCGTCATTTGCGGATCAGCTATCTTGCCCAGAGTGATGAACTTGAGGATGAACAATCCATTGCCAGGAACCTGGAGGCTCCGCTGCTTCCCCTCGGCCTGGATGATGCGGAACGACACGTCCGTGTTCAATCTCTGCTCAGTCGGGCAGAATTTCCAGATCCTGGCTGTAGCGCCGGGCAGCTTTCCGGCGGTTGGCGTAAGCGTCTGGCTATCTGTCGCTCTCTGATTGTCCAGCCTGACTTGCTGGTCATGGATGAGCCCACAAATCATCTTGATCTGGAGGGCATTCTCTGGCTGGAAAACCTTCTGGCTCCATCCTCCCCCGAGAGTCCTGCAGCCTTTGTTCTGGTTAGCCATGACCGTCTTTTCCTTGAGCATTGCGTGAGCCGGGTGGTGGAGTTGTCTGCCGTGTACCCTGATGGTTCGTTCCAGGTTTCTGGAAACTATTCGCAGTTTCTTGAGGAGCATAAACGATTTCTGGAGCTTCAGGCGGAACAGGAAGATCGCCTGTCCAATAAGGTTCGGCGTGAAAATGAATGGCTGAGTCGTGGACCCAAGGCGCGTGCAACCAAGGCCAGATATCGTATTGATGCGGCCCATCGCCTCCAGGATGAATTGAGTAGCGTGAAGGGACGTAACCGCGCCCTGTCCAGTGTTCAGATGGGGTTTGAGGGAACGGGGCGCAAGACCAGGAAACTGCTTGAAGCTGAGGGTTTAAGTCGTGTCTATGCCGGTCGAACGCTCTTTGCCGACCTGGACCTGGTTCTGACTCCGGGGAGCCGTCTGGGCTTGCTGGGGCGTAATGGTTGTGGCAAATCGACCCTGATGGAGATTCTGGCTGCTGCGGGTGACGAAAAGGGTCCCCAGCCGGATACAGGCCGGATATCTCTGGCCAATGGTCTGCACATCGTCAGTTTTGATCAGCGACGCACGGCCATTAATCCTGAGCTTACCTTGCGTCGGGCCTTGGCTCCAGACGGCGACAGTGTGATCTATCAGGGACGTTCTGTCCATGTGGTTTCATGGGCGCAACGATTTCTTTTTCGTCCTGATCAACTGGAAACCCCGGTGGGGCGCCTTTCCGGCGGTGAGCAGGCCCGCATTCTGCTGGCCGACATCATGCGGCAGCCGGCAGATATTCTTCTTTTGGATGAGCCCACCAATGATCTTGATATTCCATCGCTTGAAGTTCTGGAGGAGAGCCTGCTTGAGTTTCCCGGGGCCTTGGTTCTGGTGAGCCATGACCGTTTTCTTCTTGATCGCGTTTGTGACCGCATTCTTGGTTTTGACAGCCAGGGAGGTGTCGAGTTCTTTGCAGATTACAATCAGTGGCTTGCGGCATTGGCCGGTGCTCAGGAATTGGATGCAGAGAGCGTTGTTCCGGTGCCGGCGCAGCCAGCGTCCCGTGAAAAGAAGAAACAAAAAGGGCGTCTTTCGTACATGGAACAGCGGGAGTACGATGGGATGGAAGAGCGAATTCTGCAGGAAGAAGAGCGGCGGGATGGATTAAAACAGGAACTGGCCACGGAGGAGATGGCTGCAGATGCGGTGCAGCTGGCTGCTTGTTGGCAGAAACTGCAGGATTTAGAAGCGGAGATCGAACAGCTTTATCAGCGCTGGGATGTCCTTGAGACCAAGAAGGAGAGCGGTGTCTGACCAGCTCTTTATCCCGGAGGCCACTGCATTGTCCGTCCACCTAAAACGTGCAGGTGCAGGTGGAAGACGGTCTGTCCGGCCTCGGTGCCATTGTTGGTGACAAGTCGGTACTGGTCGCCGATTCCTTCTTTTTTGGCGATTTGGGCCGCCACGCGGAGTGCCCGGCCCAAAAGGTGTTCATCATCCTGGCCAATGGCCGCCGGTCCTGCGATATGTTTTTTCGGGATCACCAGAAAGTGAACCGGGGCCTGGGGCGCAATATCGCTGAAGGCAATTATTTCTTCGTCTTCATAGAGCTTCTCGACCGGGATGATTCCAGCGGCGATTTTACAAAAGAGGCAGTTGTCGTCCATTGTTTCTCTTACTTACAAGGCGAGGGAAAAAGCAGGGGGGATTTATCCCTGTTAGCCCTGCGGAAAAGATTCCTCGAACAGGTTTTCGATGGCCTGGCGGGCGCTGTCGCTCAAGTAGCGGGTGCCGGAGCCGACAAAGGTATCGTACTCGATGATCGGGTTGTCTTCCGCCCAATCATTGTTGCGCCAGGTGAACCATTGTTTGCGCGGCTGATCAAAGACGTGCAGGGGGCGATTAAAGAGTTTTGCCAGCTCCACAGCCCAGCCAGTGCCGCCCTTAACTGATTTGTCATCCAGAATGGTACCGATAACAAAGACTTGATGGCCGTGGTTGACCATGTGAAAAATGGTCTGCAATACCTTACGGATTTTTTCCGTTTCGTAGTAGGTGCGGTTAAGCATCTTTGAGGCCAGTTCCATGCTGATATCGCCGCGAACCAGGTCTTCCTGGCTGAGGATGACGCTGTTTTTTTCCCGACTGAGTTTGTGGCCGTCAAAGGTGAAAATTGTCTCTTTCACTCCCCATTTTTCTGCCACTTCACCGAAAGTCGATTCGGCCCCTTTGAGGCCGCCACTGTACAGAGTGCATTGCTGCTGATTCATGGTCGCTGACTCCTTGTATTGATCGTCCAAGGTTGGATTTCTTCACTGTTTCCGGTTTCCTGTCCGAAGCCGATTCTGTTCATTCTATACCAGACTATCAGGGAAAGGCAAGCGCAGGTTTGCTTTTCTTGTAGCTTGCCAGATCATTCGCGAGATTGTTCAGGTATTGCCAGATCGGGGCGGTGGACGAAGGTTGCTGTTCTCTGTGGGGTCCATCAGGAGTCGCGTGGAGAGGGAACCAGGTAAGTTGTGAATCCATTGAGGGCGCCCATATACACTTTAACGCTATTTTATTTTGTACCTCTGATCAAGATACGTTCAGGGGCCGGATATCCCTCGATGGTCAGGGTTGGATTTTCAGGATTTATGAAGTCGGCATAGGATTCAAAGGTCATCCAGTCAGTGCTGCGCTGTTCCTCGCTGGACATCGCACTGCGACTGAAAAGCTCAATCTTGCTGTACCCGGCTTTTGTGAGCCAGTTGATCAAACAGGCGCCGGTGGGGATAAAATAAGTACCCGGAACTTTGGCGTAGGTTGTCTCCGGAAACAGGGCCAGCGGCGCATCGCCGGGGATGGCCTGGGTTTCGAGGATGAGGGTGCCCCCCGGGCGCAGGGCCCCGAGGATATCGCGCAGAGTCTCAATGGGTGATGGGCGGTGATAGATGATGCCCATCAAAAAGATGATATCGAAGCAGCTTGGAAATAAATTCAAGTGTTCGACGCCGAGCAGATCAATATCCAGCATTTCCTGAGCTGCCATGTGGTTCAGGGTTTTGAAGCAGTAGTAATGCTGAACCGAGGGTTCCAGACCAAGAACCAGGCGTGGTTCGTGGTGAGCCATTCGAAACATGTAGTAGCCGTTATTGCAGCCGATATCGGCCACGATCTTGTTGTTCAGATCGGGCAGCCTGGGCAGCAGGCGCTGCCATTTACGCTCACTGCGCCACTCGGCGTCAACGTGAGTGCCGAAAACAGAGAAAGGTCCTTTGCGCCAGGGCATGAAGGCTCGCAGGGCTTTATGGACAATTTGCTGGCCGTCTTTTCGAATTTCGCCCTCCTCTCCAATAAGGACTGTATCACGACTGCAATCCACTTTTTGGGCGCGGAAGGGGGCGATGCTTTCAAAGGGGCGGCGGTAGCGCAAAAAGCCCTTTTTGTCCTGCAGAACCCACCGCTGCCGATCTTGATGCGCATTGATGATCTCTGCCCGTAAGGCGCTTTCGGGAAGCCGGTCGAGGTAAGAGGGGGCTTGAATCATGGGGAATCGTCTTTGATGGCGATCAGCGAACTGAAGTTAAACCATTGAAAAAAGACCTCAACACATGAAAAACCGGCCTCTTTGAGCAGGGCTTTGTTTTCCTCGATGGAAAAGGGGATGAGGACGTTTTCCAGGGCCTCACGTTTATTGGCAATCTCCAGTTCCGAATAGCCTCGTTCACGTTTGAAGGCGTGATAAATATCGATATAGTGACGGTTCAGGGCACTGTGGTTCACAATGGTTTTTTCACTCAACATGAGGACGCCGCCTGGGCGTAGATTTGTGTGCAGGCGGCGGACAAAGGCGAGGCGCTGCGGTGGACGGATAAACTGCAGGGTGTAGTTGAGGAGAAAGGCCCCTGTTTCTGGCTGATTTACCTTGGTGATATCACCTAAGGTGAAGGAGATGAGTTTCTGTTTGGAAAAGAGTTCGGCCTTGAGTCGGGCCTTGTCCAGCATGGCCGGCGAGTTGTCCAGGCCGAGGAAGCGCAACTGGAGATTTTTGAGCAGGCCGGTCAACTGAAGCAGGGTTGTGCCGGTGGCACAGCCAAGGTCAACGACCAGGTCGCCGGAATTTAAGTGGGCTGCGAGCAATTGGGCATTGGCCTTGATCACCTCTTGATAGAAGGGGACCGAGCGGTCGACCATATCATCGAAGACTTCCACCACCCGGTCAGTGAAGACAAAGTCCCGGTCGATGCGGTTCACATGGAAAAGAGTATCTTTGGCGGAGTCGGACATGGCAGGAAGGAGGCGCTTGAAGTGGCTCTGGCTTTTATCTCTTGGCGAGGAAAAAAAAACAGATACCACGTAAAATAAATGTCCAGCAGCAGTGATGCTATTTTTTCTGGTACCAGCGGCCAAATTTGTTTTGCAGCCAATGCCCGGGTTTGGCCAGTTCGACCAGTTTCTGGGCCCGTCGTTGGCCGACCAGAAGAGGCGGGGCCATTTCTTTTTCACCGATGAGCAGATAGACGGATTGGCGGTCATCGTTTTCGGTGTCGATCACCTGTTTGTCGGGTTGATTCACGCTTCTGTACTGGAGGAACCCCTGGTTGTCTTCACCGATAATGCCCTGGTCCTTGAGTGCATTGATGATTGGCAGGCGGGCTGCCATGCGCTCCTTGACTGATTGGGCTTCGACCTGCATCGGGATGAAAAGACAGGTCAGGAACAGGAGTGACATGAACAGGGAAATAAGTGGGCGGTAGGACAGCATATTGTTTCTCCGAAATCGGGGGTAAAGGGCTTGAGGTTGTCAGGTTAGATTATTGGGCCTGGGGCTGGTCAAGATCATCAAAGAAATTATCCAGTGCCCGGTCGACTTTGAGATTGATGTCGATGGTGATGTGGATTGGTTTGATTTCAACTGGTTGAATGTCTACCTCGTGTCGGGTACACCCTGAGGTGAAAGTGAGCAGGGTTGAGACGGCCAGGAAAAGCGCCAAGGTGGATTGTTTGGTTGTCATTGGCGCATTGTCTCCATAAGTGTGTTGATGCTCTGGCCCTGGCGCAGCATCTGGTTTAATGGGAGGTGAAAATTGACATCCAGCCTGACCGGATGACTGAGTCCCGGGCCCTGATCGTCTTTAACCAGTTGTCTCCGGCGATACGTGTAAGGGAGCGGCCTTGCCGGTTTGCCGTTCAGGCTCAAGGTGAGGCGCAGATCCTCTCCTTGAGACTGGAAGGTTAGCCGGGTCCAGTCATAGGCAAAGTGCTTCACGGCGTCAAATACATAGTCGAGGGACGCACCCTGGTCATTGCCTGGCAGGCTGTTACGCAGGAGTTGCTGATTGCTGAAATTCAGTATACCACCATCACCAGGGGTCGAAAACAGAAAACCGTTGTCCAGGCGTAAACCGTCAGAAGAGAAATGGACAGGCAGGCGGCCATTGAGAGTGCCTTCCCCAGTGGTACCGGGGATGCCCAGTTGGGAAAGGAGAGTGCTGATGGTGAGTCGGTCGGCGTAAAGAGTGGTGTCCACCAGTGGATTTTTGAGATTGAGACGGAAACTGCCTGATTCCAAATGACCACCGCACCAGTTGAAAAGGCTCCGCTCGATGAACAAGGTTGTTGCATCTTCAAGCTGCCATGTGATTTCACCCTGGCTAAATTGGATTTCGCCGAGTGTCATGCGGCTGACGGACAAGGGTTGGGCAGGTGCGCTGCGCAGGTCTGGGAGCTTGGGAAGGTGGATGGACAGATTGATATCTTCCAGGAGTTGATTGCTGCGGCTGAACTGCCCTTGGCTGAGATTGGCGGTGAGGCTTGCAGAGAGAGCGGGGATGAGTTCGAGTGTGCCGTTCAGGCTCAAGCGGCCAAGTAAACCAAGATCAGTCGGGAGCGGTATCAATGGAGTGAGGGTGGCGCTGTCTAAGCTGCATTCAGGGATGTGCCAGTTGCTGCTTATGCTTTTTTGGTCGCCGTGGCCTGTGAAGTTCAGGGCGCAGTCCGGGAGTAAAGGGCTGATGAGTTCACCTTCATAGAGGAGACTGGAGCTTTCCTGGCGCAGGCTGGCGCGGAGAAGAGCGACCTGCTGATCGTTGTGGAGTATGTCTTTGATATCAAGAGACCCTGGGGGGGTGCCTGATGTGTCTGTTTGCACTGCGGATGGCCAATGCAATGGCAGGCTGGCGTTGATTTCCTGGAGCGTGAGAGCGGCTTGCGGCCAGTGAAGCAGCGGGATATGGATCCGGGTGAAGAGTATTGCCTGTTTGGGGTTGGATTGGAGCCGGGTCTGGATGTGAAGATTTGGAACTTCGATGGTCTGTGGGGCTTGGCTGAAAAGAAGATTTTGGGTGCGGAGGTCGAACTGTAATCCGGAGTTTGTGTCCTGGTGGTGCGTGCTGATGTTGATCGTGATGCTGTCGGCTTGAAGTTGCTGGTTTTTTCTGGATAATATAAGTGGTTGTGAACCAGTGTTTTTCAATTGGATGGATCCTTGAAGGGGCTGACCCTGTTTGATAATGATTTGGTGGGAAGCGGTCAGGGGGAGTGAGTTGGGCAGAAAGATGGGGGATTGCTCGAGAGTTGTGGAAATCAGGTTGCTGTTGCCTGTGATTGTAATGGATTCTGTTGTCATGGAAGCAGTGCCTTGAATATCCATGTTCAGGGCCAGCATTGAATGACGGGCCTGAAGATTATGCAGCTGATAGGCAATCCTCTGTTCTGTGCCGGTTAATGAGAGTTTGATGGGTTGCTGGCTCTCTGTGTTGCTGAAGGAGATGTCCCGGTGCTTGAGGGAAAAGTCATTGGCCGTGATGAGGCCCTGGACGTGTACCGGCCGGAGTCGGGTTGGATCAAATTCCGCTGTTCCATGAACGGTCAAATTTCCCTGCCATGGTGGAATCCGGTTCAGTATTGCCAGGTTGCTTCTCCTTCCCGTGTCTGTCAGATTTCCTTTGATCGTCAGGAGCAGAGTGTTGCTGTCCGGTTGCAGATGAAGGTCGAAATGGCCATTGAGGGCACCGTGGCTGGTGACGGTCGCCGTGGTTTTGTTGAGTCGGTAACCTTGTTTCCCGAGTTGTTCGCCTTCGAAGAGGAGTTCACCGTTGATTTGCAGGGAGTCCCGTGCCGAATTCTGGTGCAGTGTCAGGTTCAGGTTGCGAAAATCGATGCGCTTGATGAGTGCGGGGAGGATCGGCGTTTCAAGCTGTGTGCCAATCAGCAGTTTGTCTGTGTTATTCCGGGTTCCTTGTTGTGACTCAGGTACCTGCCAATGGATTGTGCCACCGTCAATCAGCAGGACGTCCATTTCTTTTTTCAGCAGCTTGGTAATGCTGAACTGCAATCGAATCCTGGGCAGTATTGCCAAGGGCTGTCCATTGTTGCTCAACTCCAGTCCTGCTTCCACAAAACCCGGGCTAATGGTGTTAATGCGTACCCTCTCGACTTTGACTGATGTCGCATTGTTGAATCTTCCGGTAATTATCTGTTCCAGTAATCGGGGCAGGGTGAGGACGGCAAGCAGCAGGATACAGAGACTGATGCTGAATCCAAGGATGAGTAATCTGGTGTGTTTCAAGCTCATGTGTGCCCGGGGAGTCTGGAATTTAAATGGAAGGGTCTTGGTCAGGGTAGGAGAATGGTCTGTGTTTTGTCAATCCCTTTTGGAAAAAGAAAAAACGTGGCCGGCTGCCTTCTTCTGCGTGGATTCGGGTAAAATGGGCTTGCCATGGTGGGCAACAGTCAGTATAAAATAAAGGCTACCTTGAAAAATTGTCTTTTTACCCAAGCCTGCGCTGCACTCTAAATTTTAATCCCCGGAATATCAGCATGATGTCTGCGGTAAAATTTTTTGTGTATCTTGATCTTGAACGAAAATCCTGATTTTTTAAAGTACCCTGAAGATCGTTGTCAAATTGGTGTGTGCAAAGAATGAATCAAGGAGGGGAGTATGAACGGTAAATTCTGGGGGAATGTGGCGCTTTGTGCGGTGGTTTTGGCGGGAGGCATGGTGGCGGTTTCCAAGATCAGTGCCTCTTCAGGAATAATTGAACTGCTGGTGCCGCCGGTTCAACTGTCAGAGTTCATGCAGGAAAATAAGGATACGATTGAGCTGGGTGGCGTCCGCATTCGGGTTCGTGAGAACGATAACCTGGTGGATGCCGTCTTTGCTGTTGATAACAGGGGTGAGCAGGACATTCGGGGTATTGAAATTCTCTGTTCCTTTTATGATGCAGATGGTACGTATCAGGGGCGAAGCAAATGGGCAACACATGATACAGTGACGGCCGGTAACCGTGGAGTGTTTTCTTTTACCACCGAACAGTATATGGGGAAGGCCGTGGTTTCCTCTGATTGTCAGATTACCGGAGCAGAGATTGCCAAGGCACCTTTGATTACCGTGCATCGTGGTACCGTCGGGCACGATACGGATGCCGGGGCTGACGCTGGTGGCCATTAATTTTAAAAATGAGTTGTTGATTTTTTGTGATTGAACAGGCGGATTTTTATGTCGGAACAAATAGATTTTGATGAGATTCTTGCCCGTTACCGGTCGGATCCCTATGAGTATGTGGATGTGCGGACTGCGCACACAGGGCGGGTCTCTCTGCAGGTGCAGGAAGGCGATGCCGTGGTGGCTCCAAGTGGTGAGTGGCTCCAGGTTCCCGGAACCAGACTTTTTGAAATTACTCGGGAGCGCAATACCAAGCCGGTGAGTGCCAAAACGAATGGCGTTGTGTTGTCTGTTGAGAGTAGTCTCGAAGGTCAGTTCGTTGAGGCTGGAACCAAGTTACTGACCATTCGTCACCCCTTGAAGAAAAAAGAGATTATTGAGGGGATCCTGAAGGAGGTTCTTGATCTGTTTTACGCCCCTGAGCGGGCCAAGTATTTCTTTTCCTTGGATATTCAATCACGGATTGATAAAAAAGGTGCCCGTGCCATTGTT
>JACNLK010000055.1 GCA_014381505.1 Candidatus Desulfatifera sulfidica
GAAAAATTTTATCATTGGTTCAATGAAACGCAATCAATGGAAACTATTGAGTGAAATGTCTTACGGCAACACCTTGCTGGCTTTTGTCAAACCCAATAAAACCTGTATGGTGAGTATAACCGAGAGCTTTGGACGTTTTGGGGATACGGAAGTGGCCTTGTATGTAACGGCAAGTGTTCAGAATTCCGAAAAATATTCCTATTGAGATATGGCGGAAAGACGTGCTGCCTCAGGTACCTGTATGGCCGCCGGGGTGATTCGTGCTCTGGTTTCTCCCCCCTCTTCTACTGTGTATGATCGGTGCTTAAATCATTGAAAACCTTCCTGCTCTGCCTTTTGTCTATTGTAATGCTTCCATGCGCAGGCGTCTCTGAAACTTCTGACCTGGATAGGGAAGATCAGATTCTCGAACTTGCCATGGCAGGTGATGCCGGCGCTCAGTTCAGTCTGGCTTTGCGATACGAGTTCGGAGCTCCTGGTGTTGTGCCTGACACAGCTGTCTCTGCCGCATGGTTCAAAAAGGCAGCAGAGGGCGGGATTTCTGGGGCGTACCTCTATCTTGGCCTCAAGTATGAAAATGGCAGTGGGATTACTCAAAATTTACGTCAGGCGGCCATTTGTTATTGTCAGGCCGCGGATGATGATTGGGCCGCAGCCCGTTATTTTCTGGCAGTTCTTTATCAAGATGGTCGGGGTGTTCCTCAAGATGATCGTATTGCACTGGCCTGGTATCGCTTGGCAGCAGAACAGGGCTATCCTGGTGCTGAAGAAGGTGTGAAGGAAATGTCTGACAGGATGGGGCAGGAATTTTTGACTGATTTGGCGGGTAATGATTTGATATTGACAAAAAAAGCATGTGCTGGCCTATAAATATTTGTTCTTTTCAAAAGATACGGTAGACTACCTGTAATATGATTTAAAATATTTGTTTTACTGGTCTTGCTGGCTATGTTTTTTGTGAAGTAGATATTGTTTTTGGAGACATGTCGTTTACGGCCGGATCATTCTTTATTTTCTATACTGACGAAAGATGGGATACGATAATCTGCCACTGTCTGACCCCGTGTCAGAAATGGATACATCTACCATATTCGATCATTTTCAGGCCGATCATTTCCAGGACCAGGAGTTGTTCCTGGAGAATGTTGAACGGTTTGAGCATGGAGAACTTCAGTTTTTACTGGACAATGCTTTTGTAGGTTCACTGGCTAAATATCTCTCTGAAATCTTTGTTCAGGGGGATCAAGACCAGATATATCGTTTGCTCAACCGTCTTGGTGAAAGCTCACAGGATCATGATGGCCACGTGCGTGAGCGTGGCGTACTCACCCTCTCTTTATTCTTAGAAGGGATCAAAAAAGGTTCAAAAAATCTGCCGGTCGTCCAGCAAGTCATGTTCGTGTTGGTCGAGTGGATTCGTCTGGAAACTTCTGATTTCCCTGTTGTTGAGACTGTGCTGCAGCAACTAACCGATAACTGCTTGCAACACCTGAAAAGTCAACGTTGGGAAGAGGCGAAGTCTTTTCTTAATGTGATTAGTCTCGTTCAGTCGGGTCGGCTTAAAAAAAATAACATTGTTCGTGCATTGGCGGGTAAAACCCAAGAGAAACTTTCAGATGAAGAAATACTTGCCTCTCTTCTTCAAGCTTTTTTGCATAATGATGATGGACAAAGAGCTATCTGTGAAGATTTACTGATCTCTCTGGGGCGCCCTGCGGGCTTGTATCTCGTCAAAATGCTTCTGACATCCCAGGACAGGGAGCACCGCTTTCGATTGATCGGACTTATAATTGCTGCAGGCCATGCAATCGTCCCAATTTTAGTCGAATGTCTGGATAAAAATCCTCCCTGGTATGTTATTCGCAATATTGTATTAATCATTACTGCCCTTAAAGATTCTTCCTTAATAGAACTGGTCTTGCCTTATCTTCAACACGAAGATGTGCGCGTTCAAAGGCAGGTTATAGATTGTATTCAAGAAATTGGCGACAGTCGCAAACGGGAGTATCTTCGTCAGGCACTGCGATTGGTTAATGATGAATTGCGCGTGTTTCTCATCATGCAGTTGGCTCAGCCAGATGATCAGGACTCAATCGATTCGATGCTTGATATGTTGACCGAGCGAGACCAGTTTGATCAAAACGTTCGCGAAGATATGTTGGTCAAACTGTGTAATGGTCTTCGATTTGCCCCACAGCCGAGAACAGTCAATCTACTGAATCAGTTGGTTGATGAACGTTTGCAGAGCGGTGGTGCTGAAGAAACTGACCTGGTGTTGGCTGCTGCACGTCAGACCCTTCATATTCTTCAGCCGCAGCTGCGTCATTATACGCGTCAGGCGAATAGTGAGAACGATGGTGTCAGCTTTGATGGTGACGTTGAGGTTCTGAAAAAAGTCAGAAATGAATTAAAGGCCTTAGATAATAAAATTAATCAACTTGTTAAGAGCAAGCAGACCGGTCGTGCAATCAACCTGATAGCAGAGCGCGCCATCCTTGCTGCCCGGCAAAAAGATTTTGTTACCGCAGAGCTCTTGACTGACAAGATGTACAAGGTCGATCCTGATGCATTGGATGAGTTGATGCAGGTTGGCAATATAATAGAGGAAGAAAAGAGCACCGCTGTTACCAGTCATTATATTGAGACCTGGTCTGCTTTATATGAGTTACTGGGTTCTGATGAATTTGACGCTCTTTACTCGGTGCAGCGGGCTGAGCAATACCAGTCAGACGAGTTAATTGTTCGTCAGGGTGAAATTGATTCGAGCCTTTATTTTATCAGCTCCGGTCAGGTTCGACTTACGTGTAATCGCGGTAACCGGGAAATTTTTCTCAAACGCCTGTACCCGGGGGATGTGATTGGCACAGCACCATTTTTTGGAATATCCGTCTGGACAGTTACATTAACAGCGCTGACCCCCACAGGTCTACAGGTCTTAAGCCGTGATGGTATGCAGAAGATCCGGGGGGAGTTTCCTGAACTTGAAGAACGTCTTTATGGGTATTGTCGCCAAAATGATCGGGTTCCAGAGTGGTTGAGAATTTCAGGTGAAGAACGACGCGATTCCCCCAGAAATGGAACCTCAATTATTATTCATAATATCCTTTTGGATAATTATGAGTCTGCGACAAAGTATCAGTTCAAAAGCCGTTTGGTCGATTTGTCTACAGGTGGTGGTTCATTTCTGGTCAGGATTGCCGATAAAGATAATGCCCGTCGTCTTTTGGGTCGTAAATTGCGTTCTGAAATCCCTCTTGGTGAGGCTGATACCGTAACAGTTATTAGTACAATTGTAGCTGTTGTCTTTGAAAAATATGGCCAGCGTGGTTATACGGTTCACATTAAATTTAACCAGCCTTTTTCTGAAAATAGAGTTATGGATATTATCCGACAGAAAAAGGTTGCTTCTCCTGCCCATAAGAGTGCTCTTGATGTTCAAGAGCATAAGAAGAGGAATTATCTGACTCTTTCTGGGAAATAAAATTTTTTAAATCTTATTTCAGGTTTAAAGGTACAGGTCAGGAAAATCTCCCGGAAGCAGCCTGTTTTTCCAGAGGGTCATACCTATGAATCATTGACCAGTCAAATGGCTCAGACGGTGAGAGGGCGTTTACGTTGACCCGGTTATACCTGTCTATGACCAGAAGTATCGCATTTCTGGTTATGGGCTGATTTCAGATCCTTTGGACCATTTCATTTGCACACCACTTGATCTCTTTATTTCACCTATAAGCTATAACTTCCTACCGAATCATGAATCAGAAGATTGTACTGGGCGATCTCGTCCTATCGCCGCCTTTGGCCTTGGCGCCCATGGTTGGTTTATCGCACTCTGCCCTGCGTAGCCTCATTATAGAACTGGGAGGCGTAGGACTCTTGTTTACAGAGATGTTATCCGTCAAGCGTTTGCCTTCAGAAAATACAGAATCCCCTTTTCTGAAGCGGAGCGATGAAGAGCGCCCCTTATTCTACCAACTTGTAGTCGGGCGTGGCCAGGATGTGTTACCGGCAGTTGAGCGCCTGCACAGGCTTGATGCTCAAGGAATTGACCTGAACATCGGTTGTCCTGCTCCCAAACTACGTCAACTGGGGGCAGGTTGTGCGTTACGGGGTGATGTGGCTGAAGTGAAACGTCTCGTGCAGACCCTTCGTCAGGCCACGGCCTTACCGCTGAGTGCTAAAATACGTCTGGGAGCAGACCTGGATGAGAAATCTCTTTTGGTTTTTTGTGAAATGCTTCAAGGAGAGGGTGTTGATCTCCTGACTGTGCATGGTCGTCTTGATAGTGAAAAATTTTGTCGCAAGCCCCGTTGGGACTGGATTGGCAAGGTGAAACAAAAAATGGATATACCGATCATTGCCAATGGTGGTATTTTCTCGGTTGAAGATGCCCGCAATTGTCTCGAGCAGTCGGGAGCTGATGGTCTGATGATTGGTCGTGGTGCGGCTTGTCGTCCGTGGATTTTTGCCGAAATTGCCCGTAAATTATATGGTATTCAGTTATCACAGACATCATGTGATCCTGAAATGATATATTTTCGTTTTGTTGAACTGCTCCATGAGCGTTTTCGTCCGGAACGGCGACTGGGACGGTTAAAACAATTTACCCATCTTTATGGTACAGGCCTTTCCTTTGGCCATCATTTGGCTTCAGCAGTGCAGACCAGTCTGTCCATGGCTGAAGCTGAGGACCGCGCTGCGCAGTATTTCGCTAAAAGTTCAGACCGTACGCGTAAAAACAGTGCAGATGCCTAAGTGGCATTCATTTCACCGGCTGAGTCGTGATCTGACTTTTGTCGTGAGCTCTGTCAGTTCAGGGAGTTTGAGCAAAGAGAGGGTAATGCCATAGAGGAGAGCGGCAATGCCTATCAAAAGCATGGTGGAACATAATTTTTGCAGCAGCGTGCCAGAGAGCCAAGAGGTGAACCAGCCGCGTCCCAACAGGAGAAAAATGGACATAACCAGAGTGGCTGCGGCGATTTTGCCCAAACCTGCAGCGAGGTACCGCAAAGAGTAGCCATTCATCTTGATGTAAAGAACACTGCTTAAGAAGAGAAAGTTGAAGAGCATGGTGCAGGATGTAGACAGGGCGATGGCCCGGTATCCGAAATGGTCTATGGTCATTGTAATGATCAGGATGTTTGCAGCCACGGCCAGAAAACTTGCAATAACCGGGAAGCGGGTATTGTCCAGAGCATAGAAGGCGGGCACTAATATTTTGTTAGCGGAATAGGCGAACAGCCCAATGGCATAGAGCGTCAAAGCCTGGGCTGTCGCTGTTGTATCCAGGGCGCTGAAGGCTCCGCGTTCAAAGATCAATCGAATGATGGGCTCAGATAAAATAATCAATCCAGCTGTTGCCGGGATAGTCAGGCTGAATATCATTGTCAGGGATGAGAGCAGGGTGCTTTTGAGACCGGTAATATCTTTCTTGGCTGCGTAGCGCGCCATAACCGGCATAGCGGCAATGGCGAAAGCAACTCCGAACAGGCCGATTGGCAGTTGCACCAGTCGAAATGCATAATTGAGCCATGACACTGATCCCTCACCACATGATGAAGCAAAGTTGGTGTTGACGAAGATGTTGATCTGCGTGGCGGAAAGACCGATGGTCGCCGGGATCATCAGGCGAAGGATCTTTCGCAGCCCGGGGTCCGTTATATTGAGCCGGGGAAAAAATTTGAATCCTGTCTTGAGTAGAGTTGGCAGCTGAATGCCAAGCTGCAGCATACCGCCAATCAAAGTGCCGATGGCCATACCGACAATGGCTGGCTGGCCATAGCGGGGAAGGATCATGGCGAGACTGACTCCACCAATGATTGATCCCAGATTGAAAAAGCTTGAGGCCAGAGCAGGAATAAAAAATTTCCCCTTGGTGTTCAAAATACCCATGACCACAGCAGAGAGTGAAATCAAAACCAGAAAGGGGAGCATTATTCTGGTCAATTTACTTGTCAGTTCAATTTTTCCCGGAATCAGTGCAAAATCAGGGGCCAGAACGGAGACGATAGGCTCAGTGAGGTAGATGCCGGCTAAGGTGAGGACACTCAGGGCTAATCCAAAAAACATCAGGACATTGGACGCGAGTCGCCAAGTGTCTTCCTGGCTGCGGGTTGTGTCGTATTGGGAAAATATGGTGACAAAGGCAGCACTCAGAGCCCCTTCACCAAACAGATCACGTAATAGATTGGGAATACGAAAGGCGACGACAAAGGCATCATATGCATAACCGGCTCCAAAGAGTCCGGCAAAGAGTTGTTCCCGAACAAGACCCAGGATGCGACTAAACATAACCGCAATACCAACGGTTCCTGCAGCTTTGGCAATTGTGCTGTCCTGCGTCTTCTTGTCCACCCTCAGAATTCCCTGGTCTGATTAAACTTCCTTGTACAACAGGTCATCTTACCTTGTTCATCATTGATATGCCAGTGAATCGATACCCATGAATGTACTTCTTGTTTTTTTTGTATTATTACGCAAATTGTCACTGCTGATTATCGTAAAACCATCTGTTTTTATTAATCCTTCTTGACTTTCTTTTCGTTAACTGAAACTATGTTATGAGTGTGTGAACAAGAACGGATGATTTGCTTTGGAGAGTGATGGTCTGAATATACTGATGGGGATTCCCCTGATTCTTTCGAGGAGGTAGTATGCAGGACGTTAATCTAGTCAGAAATATCGCAATAGTCGGGCATGGAAACTGCGGTAAAAGTTCATTGGCTGAGGCTATGCTTTTTACTGCCGGTAAGATTAAAAGATTAGGTAAAGTGGATGATGGCTCGGCGGCCATGGATTTCGACGAAGAAGAGATCCGGCGTAATACCTCCATAAATGCTTCTTTTCACAACTATAGCTGGGACAAGCATTCAGTTTTTCTGGTTGATACTCCAGGTGACGACAACTTCATCAATGAAACCTTTGTCGCCACACAGGTTGTCGATGGTGCCGTGTTCATTGTTGGAGCTGTACTGGGAGTCAAAGGGCAGACCATCAAATTTGCCAATTTTATTGCTGACCAAAAACTTCCCTGTATAATCCAGATTAACAAAATGGATCGTGAACGGGCCGATTTCTGGAAAACTATTGGTGAGATTGAAGACCAGCTGCCAGTTCAACCGGTTGTCATCCACATGCCCATTGGGGCTGAAGCTGATTTTAAAGGCTTGGTTGATGTGGTAACAGGGAAAGCCTATCTCTTTGATGGTCTGACTGGAAATTTTTCCGAAACAGCAGTTCCTGCTGACATGGAAGGTGAGTTAGCCAGGCACCGTGAACGGTTGATGGAAAAAGTTGCCGAGACCGATGATGATTTGATTGAGAAATTTCTTGAAGATGGTGAACTGAGTCAGGAAGATATCCTTGCCGGAATGAAAAAAGGTGTCGCTGAGGCTCTCATCGCCCCTGTTTGCGTAGGCTCAGCGACCATGAATATGGGAACGGCAGCGCTTCTTGATACGATCAATGCAATTTTACCATCACCTGATGAACGTCCTCCTCTTGTTGGAACCAATCCGGTTTCCGGTGATCTTGTGGAACGTAAGCCTTTAGCAGATGCTCCCTTTTCAGCTCGGGTTTTCAAAACCATGGCTGATCCCTATGCGGGTCGGCTGACTATTTTCCGTGTTGTTTCCGGAACATTATCAGGCGATACATTTTTCAACGCCAACAAAGATTGTACCGAACGCTTTGGTCAGCTTTTTGTCCCAGAGGGACGTGAGCAACGTCCGGTGGACAGTGCTGGTCCCGGTGCGATTGTCGCCGTTGCCAAACTCAAGGAAACGACCACTGGTGACACTCTTTGTGCTGCTTCTGATCCTGTTGTTTTTGATTCCATTGAGACCATGGAGCCGGTTATCTCTTATGCGGTCAGCGCCAGTAAAGGGGATGAGGAAAAACTGTTCTCCTGTATTACTCGAATGCTTGATGAGGATTTGACCTTGCGTCTGACCCGTGAACCTCAAACGTCTGAAATATTGCTCTCAGGTGTTGGGCAGATCCATCTTGAAGTGGTGGGCGACCGGATTAAACGTAAATTTGGAGTGGAAATGGAACTCGCATTGCCTAAAATTCCATACAAGGAAACGATTCGTGGCAGCGCGCGGGTTCAGGGCAAGCACAAAAAACAGAGTGGTGGCCGCGGTCAATTTGGTGATTGTACCATCGAAATACTTCCTCTTCCCCATGGCGGTGGTTTTGAATTTGAGGATAAGATCGTCGGAGGTGTCATCCCGCAACAATATCGACCTGCAGTTGAAAAAGGTATTGTCGAGGCTATGGAGAAGGGTGTCATGGCCGGTTATCCTGTGGTTGATCTCAAGATTCTCCTGGTCGATGGCTCTTATCATACAGTTGACTCATCCGAGATGGCTTTCAAGGTTGCTGGCTCTTTAGCCTTTAAAAAAGGGGCCAAGGAAGCCGGGTTGGTATTGCTTGAGCCTTATATGCAGTTGACCATCTTTGTCGGGAAGGATCATGTGGGTGATGTGATGGGTGATCTCAATTCACGTCGTGGCCGTGTGATGGGGATGGATACCGATGCCAAGTACGAAATTATCAAGGCCCAGGTTCCCATGTCAGAGATTCAACGGTATGCTACAGATCTTACGGCCATGACAGGTGGTCTTGGTCAGTTTAATGTTGCCTTTTCCCATTATGAAGAAGTTCCGGCACATCAGGCGGAAAAAATTGTAGCCGCATCTAATGAGTAATTTTTATTATTTGAATGACCGCTAGGGGCAGGGGATTTTGATGAGCGCCAAGCCGGAACAATTTACTTGTGCAGTATTGACCATGAGTGATAAAGGTGCTTGCGGGCAGCGTGAAGATCTGAGTGGACCAATGCTTCAGAAACTACTTGGTAGCCTGGGGTATCGGGTTGTTGTCTCCGGGATCGTTGCGGATGTGGTTGAAGAGATCAGATCCACTCTCTGTAATTGGGCCGATCATAAGCAAGTTGACTTGATTGTTACGACCGGTGGAACCGGGCTGTCCCCTTCGGATGTCACACCTGAAGCCATGCGTGAGGTGATTGATCGTGAGGTGCCGGGTATGGCTGAAGCCATGCGGGCAGCCAGTCTGCAGAAAACGTCAAGAGCAGTGCTCTCGCGTGGGCTGGCCGGGATTCGTGGTAAATGTCTGATTATTAATTTACCCGGGAGTGAGCGGGCCGCTCGTGAAAATATAGAAGTTTTACTGGATGTGCTTCCACATGCCTTAGATAAGATGAAAGGCGGCACGGATGATTGTGGTGGATGAGAATAAACTGACCAGTTTTAAAGACGTAAAAAGGGGGATTCTTCGAACTCGATGAATCCCCCTTTTTACGTTAATTCTTTGAGTGATGTTTTTAGTTGATCAGCTCAACTTGTGGTTGTTCTTCGTCGGTGCATGATTTAATTTCACCGATAATGTAGGCCTTCTCGCCCAAGGCTTCAAAGTGGTGCCTGATATCCTCAGCATCAGCCTCATCAACTGCTGCCATGAGGCCAATACCCATGTTAAAGGTCCGGTACATCTCAGTTTGCGATACCCCTCCTTTCTCTCCCAGGAAGGTGAAGACCGGAGGTACAGGCCACGTTGATTTGTCAATAACAGCTCGACATCCTGGTGGAAGTATTCGGGGGACATTGTCATAAAATCCGCCACCGGTATTATGAATCATTCCATTGATCTTGTAATGACGAAGAACACCCAGGACCGATTGAACATAGATACGCGTCGGTTTGATGAGCTCTTCTCCAAGGGTACAGCCCAACTCTTCAATCTGGTCCTCAACCTTGAGGCCAAGATCATCAAAGCAGATCTTGCGCACAAGGGAGAAGCCGTTGGAATGTACTCCGCTGGAGGCAATGCCAATAATTTTGTTACCAACTTTGATTTCTGAGCCGTCTATCATCTTGTCGCGGTCACCGATTCCTACCACGAATCCAGCCAGATCATAATCACTGCCAGAATAAAGCCCAGGCATCTCTGCAGTCTCACCGCCAACCAGGGAGCACTTGGACTGTTTGCAGCCCTCGGCTATACCTTTCACGATATCGGTGGCCATCTCTATGTCGAGTTTGCCCATTGAGAAATAGTCCAGGAAACAAAGTGGCTTGGCACCACTGATGACGATGTCGTTGACGCACATGGCAACCAGATCAATACCAATAGTATCGTGCTTGTTGCAGAGTTTGGCTACGGCTAGTTTGGTTCCAACACCGTCTGTTGACGTAACGAGAACTGGTTTTTTGTAAGTGTCTGTGTCTACAGCAAAAAGGCTTGAAAATCCGCCAATGTCATTGACGACGCCACGTTGATGTGTTTCTGCTACAATACCCTTGATGTTGTCGACAAAGGCGTTACCCTTGTCAATATCAACACCAGCCTCTTTGTATTTTGTGCTCATGGAATCAGACATGTTTTTTGGTAATTGAATTAGGCAGCGTCAACGAGAACGCAGAGAAGTGGTTGGGCTGAAATTAAACGGCAAATGTCGTAATGTAGTGCGCTGATTATGATTGTTGTGAATAGTATATGTATACTATTGCATGACTACATTCATAGTAGTTGGCTATAATATTAGGTGTGGTTGGAAAAAGCAACGCTTTAACGGTGATGAGAGTATTTGCCGGATTACTGTTCGGAGCTTATTTGTTTAACCGTGTAACTTGCGGAAGAATATTGGAGAGGGGGCTGTATGAAGTTACTGGTTTTATTGGTGGGAATGGTCTTGATTCTGGAGGGATTGCCGTATGTGGTTGCTCCTGAGGCCATGCGTGAATGGCTGAAAAAAATCAGCACATTGCCCAATGAGCATGTCCGGATAATTGGCAGTGTGGCAATGGGGCTTGGCTTTTTAATTTGCTGGGTCGCACAGAAGACATCTGTGTTTGGAGGATGAGCACAGGGGATTTATTCGCGAGAAAAAAAACATAAAGACCCCATCAGGGCCTGGCCGCCTTCTTTACGAATAGGAGTGGTGATTATCCGGTTGACTCGCCAGCCATGCTTGACGGCGCTTTCCTTAATATACTCCATTGAGTGTGAAAATCGGCCTGTTGGGTTTATTTTGTAATCTTCTTTCTCGTCAGTTTCTGTGGACCAACAGAATATAGATCCGGGGGGGGCAGCTTTGGCTGTTGCAGCAAAGACGGGTTCCAGGTCACCAATGTAGGAGAGGACATCGGCTGCAATAATGAGGTCATAGTCGTGAGTATCCCGACTGAAAAAACGATTGATTTCCTCGTGTACAAGTCTGTCGTATATCCGTTTTTGTTCAGCTTGGGCCAGCATTTTTTCTGAAAGATCAATGCCGGTGAGATGGTCGCAGACTGGTGCAAACAGTTGACCGGCCAAACCTGTGCCGCAGCCAAGATCAATACAGCGTTTTTGTCTCTCGGGGCGAATGGACAGGAGATTGTAATGCTCCCAGAGTAAATCTGGAACCCTGTAGTCGAGAGTGTTCACAAGGCTTTCTTCAAAACAATCGGCGTAGGCGTTAAATGTCTCAGTTATATATTCAGAAGGGGCAGCAGGAACCAACGTGTTGTTAAGAACCGCCTGCATATATTGTGCAGAAGGATGATCTGGGCGCAAGCTCAACAAGCGGTCATAAATCTCCCGGGCCTTATCATACTGTTCCAATCGGTGATATATATACGGAAGGTTTGTCAGGGTTGATATATGATCCGGATTGATCGTCAGAGCCTGTTCGTAGCATATGACAGCTTGGTCCAATGCATGTTGCTCCTGGAGGCAGAGTCCCAGGCTGTACAGGGCGTCCGCATCGTCTGGCTGAAATTTGAGATGTCTCAGGTAGTACTCGACTGCTTCCTCAAAGTGACCACAACACTTGAGACACAAGGCCAGATTGTAGATTATATCACCATCTTCAGGCGCAAGATGTTCGGCCTTGCGATAATGTGTCAGGGCCTTGTCGTACTCCTTACGCTCAAAAAAGGCCAGGCCTGTGTTGTAATGAAGAAGTGATGAATCAGGTATCAGCTGAAGAAGCTGTCCATAGAGAAGAATTGCCTCATTGATTTCAGCATTCTGATGATGACCACAGGCAGTGTTGAAAATTTCTTCGATCTCCTGGGGTGACGGAGGGTGCTCTTTGGACCATTGCGGAGTATTCATGGGAATGTTGAGTAAAAGCAGGGATTGTAAATGATTCAAATTGACGTATGGAGACAATTGTGGGTAAAATATAATATTTATTTGCAATATGCGATTAAAAAAAACAACTTCGAATTCTGAGCATCTCCAAGGGTAATCTCAGTGCAATCACCGTGACATCATGACTCAAGAGAGTGTAAAAAAAGAACTGATCGGCAATGAAGGAAAGGTTATCCTTGATATGGTCCGACGTCTGAACCGACGTAAGGCCACTGATCACCTTCTGAAGCTGATCACTAAAACCCATCCAGCTGATTTGGCATGGGTTTTTCGCTACCTCTCAGAGGAAGAGCGCGCCGATGTCTTTGCGATTATAGCCCAAACCAGTCTGGTGGTTGATTTTCTCAGTGAGCTTGATGAATCGATCATGCTGGCTGTCGTCGAAGATCTTTCCCCGCAGTTTATGGCCGACGTTGTCAGTGAAATGGCCTCAGATGATGCCGCCGATCTGATTGAAGCTCTGCCCGAGGATGTGGCCGTTGATGTTCGTCGTCATATGGAGCGAGAAGATCGGGAGGAGGTTGAAGAACTTCTGCAGTACCATCCTGAGACGGCAGGTGGTTTGATGTCAACAGATTTCATGTACCTTGATGAAGAGTTGAGCATTGGCGAGGCTATCAATAAGGTACAGAAGCGAAGTGAAGAAAAAGAGATGGTTTTTTATCTCTATATCACCCACGGCGAAGGGCAGTTGGCCGGGGTAGTCTCCCTGCGTGAGTTACTGATGCATCCTCCCCATCGGCGGCTGCAGAATGTCATGAAGGCCAATGTTATCTCTGTGACCACCGACACTGACCAGGAAGAGGTGGCTCACGTGGTTTCTCAGTATAATATCCTCGCCGTACCAGTAGTTGATTCCAGCTACAATCTCGTGGGGATAGTCACAGTTGATGATATTATAGATGTTATCCGTGAAGAGGCCACCGAAGATTTTCTGCAAATGGCTGGTGCCGGTAAGGATCGCGAGATTCTCCTCAAGTCTACCACTGAAAATGCAATGATCCGTGCGCCTTGGCTTTTCGCCTCATGGATTGGCGGGGTCATGGCCATTTTTATTATCTCGGCTTTTGAGCATGAATTAAATCAGGTTATGGCTCTGGCTGCGTTCATTCCTATTGTTATGGGGATGGGCGGTAATATTGCGACCCAGTCTTCCACTATCATCGTTCGAGGAATAGCCACTGGTCGGATCAATATGGCAGAGTTTTCTCGTGTTATCTTGAAAGAGATGCGAGTTGGTTTGATCCTTGGGGTTCTCTATGGCCTCTTTTTGGGTGTTCTGGCCTCTTTCGGTTATTCGGAAACGCCACTTCTTGGTCTGGCTGTTGGTCTGTCCATTTGTTTTTCCATGGTTTTAGCTGCGACTCTCGGTACCATGATTCCCCTTGTTCTTAAACGTTTTGACATTGATGCGGCTGTGGCGACTGGCCCCTTTGTCACAACGTCCATTGATATTCTTGGTGTTCTGGTTTATTTCTGGATTGCCAAGCTATTACTTCATCTATAACCGGGGGCTGGCAATCCCACTTGTGGCCCGGCCTGACACACTACTGAACTATGTCTGTATCGCCGTCTCCCCGTAAAATATCTCCACTGGCAGTCATTCTGTTGATCCTTTTTGGCTTGTGGTTGATTTACTCACCATTTGAACGGCAGCGCCACGATCCCAAAGCAGTACCTCGGACGATCACTGCTCGTGGTGATTTGGCTGGAGATGAACAGAACACCATTGATATCTTTCGTAATACCTCACCGTCTGTGGTTTATATCACCAGTATTGCCTATCGACGGCAACTCTTCTCGCTCAATGCCGTAGAGATTCCCCAGGGGACGGGCTCAGGCTTTGTTTGGGATAATCAGGGGCGGATTGTCACCAACTACCATGTTATCAGTGATGCGGGGCGCATTGAGGTGACCATGGCAGACCATTCCACCTGGAAGGCCGTCCTGGTAGGCGCGGCACCTGATAAGGATTTGGCTGTACTTCAAATTACCGCTCCGGCAGGGAGTTTGCCTCCGATTCCCGTGGGCGAGTCTGATGATCTTCTGGTGGGCCAGAAGGTCTTTGCCATTGGTAATCCCTTTGGTCTGGATCAGACCATTACTTCAGGAATTATATCAGCTCTGGGCCGGGAGATAACAGGGGTCAGTGGTCGGACGATTAAGGGTATGATACAAACGGATGCAGCCATTAATCCCGGTAACTCGGGAGGGCCACTTCTGGATAGCGCTGGGCGGCTGATCGGTGTTAATACAGCAATTTACAGTCCGTCCGGGGCTTATGCCGGGATTGGTTTTGCCGTACCCGTAAGTGAAGTCAACCGTGTGGTCCCTGAACTCATTAAGCATGGCCGTCTGATTAAACCAGGCATTGGCGCTGAAATGGCAGACGCCCGTCTGACCCGGCGTTTGGGGATTGAGGGGGTGCTGGTTATTAATGTCCAACCAAATGGACCGGCAGCATTGGCAGGATTGCACCCCACTCGCCAGACCCGTGCTGGTGAGATCATTCTTGGCGATATTATTTTAAAAGTGGCCGGCACACCCGTTCGCTCCTACGACGACATTCGCGCAGAACTGGAACGTTTTCAGGTCGGTGAAGAGGTCAACCTGACTGTTAAGCGAGATGGCCGGGTCTTCGAGGTGCCCATCATGCTTGCTGCACTCAATAACTGATCTGTATTTGGAGAAATAATGGGGGCTTGGATCATTAAAGCAGGAGTTGTTCTGATCATCATTGGAACAATACTGCATGTTGCCCCTTGGCTGATCAGCTGGTTTGGCAGATTGCCGGGGGATATCCGTCTTGAGACCGAGAAGGTAAAGGTGTTTATCCCTATTACCTCAATGGTGCTCATAAGTGCTGTCTTTACTTTGCTCTTCAACCTGCTCAGGCGCTAGGGTTGCGATATTTAATCTGCAGGCCTGTTAAAAAATTCCTCAAGAACTGGTCATGACAGGCACGATAATGCTTGTTGCCTGGTTTGCGGAAGAAAGCACTTAATTCATGTTTGCTTACGCGAAGGTTAGCCAATACCAGAATCTCCACGATATCCTCGTCCTTTAAATTTAGGGCAATTCTTAATTTTTTAAAGATGATGTTGTTGGTTAATCGCTGCTCTGGTTTGGGTTGTGGACCTTCTTTTTTGCCCCGTCTGTCGTTGATCAGACCATTGAGGAACGTGGCCATCTGGATGTCGGTACATTTCTGAAACGCAGGATCGTCCTCTTTTTTCAGCCAATCGCTGATTTCACCTCTTGTGACCTCTAGATCGGCCAAGCCAAAGAGGGAAATCATTTTAGAATCATCAAAGTCAAAAGTATAGCGGATACGCCGCAAGATGTCGTTGTTGGTCATTGGGGTTTCCTTGTTTGCGTAGTTGTAATTATGTCTTAATGATTCCCTGGATGCTTCCTTCGGTCATTGGAGTGGGGTGAAGCTGTTCGTTGATTTCCTCCTTTCGGAGTTTGGAATTGACGATCATCCTGGGTCTTAAAACTGAAATGATTCAGGTGGTGAAGAATAAGGTCATTGTCTTTAAAAAGCGAGGAGAGATTTGTGGGTGTCTCTTTTCGGAATTGCGGAAGAATAGTGGCCCGGCTTTTTATATTGATTCGTTACAAATGACTTTATCCTCAATATGTTATGCTTACCAATTATATTTGTTTCACAAAAACTGAAGATCGCCTATATCATTGATACAAAAGGGTGACAGGCAGTTCATGATTAAGGTTAAACGGGGCGTGAAAAGAGGTATGGTTGAGTTTAAACGTTCTTTTTTTTGCTATAATAACAGGTTGTTGTCTGGTTCGACTCCAGTCCTTGGATATCAGTAGTCATGGCTCCAACTGTAGATACACCCCGCCCGGTCTCGCAGTCTTTTTCCCAAACCCTTGGGGCGCTGATCTTTCTTGCCTTTCTCTTTTTTCTCAATTTTAACGCACGGGTCATTTTTGCACCCCTCCTGCCGGGAATAGGGCAGGAGTATGGCCTTGATCACGGCGGAGCGGGCTCTTTTTTTCTGCTCATTTCTTTCGGTTATTTCCTTTCCATCCTTGCATCTCCTTTGGTTGCGGTTCGTCTGGGGCACAAGTTGACCATTGTTCTGTCGGTGGTGAGTTCCGGTCTTGTGCTGATTCTGCCCTTGTTTTTGTCCTCAATTTTATCATTGCGTTTGATCCTTTTTTCCCTCGGATTGGCCGCAGGTCTTTATCTGCCATCTGCACTTGCCACCATTACAACCCTTGTTGCTCCGGCTTGGTGGGGAAGAGGGATGGCTATACATGAACTGGCCCCAAATCTTGGTTTTGTTGCTGCTCCTCTTTTGGTCACAGGAATGTTGATGATTGGGACCTGGCAACAGGGACTGGCTCTTCTCGGGCTGGTAATGGTTGCCTGTGGTTTACTCTATGGTATCAGAGGGCAGGGCGGTAATGCTCCAGTTGAGGTTCCTGATCTGGCCGGGATTAAGACTGTTGTTCGTCGGCCCGCTTTCTGGTTGATGATGTTTCTTTTTTCACTTGGCATTTGTTCCACCATTGGTATTTATGCCATGCTCCCTCTGTATCTTGTGGCCGAACATAATCTGGAGAGCGATGTTGCCAATCGTTTATTGGCAATGTCTCGTATGGCCTCTGTTGTCATGCCCTTAGCAGCGGGTTGGTTGGGGGATCGTTTTGGTAATCGCCTGCTCATGGCCTCGGTATTATTCATTACGGCACTCTTGACTCTGGGCATTGCCTGGTCGTCGGGTGCATGGGTCATATTTTTTGTTTTTGTTCAACCCCTGATTGCCGTTTGTTTCTTTCCCTCTGGTTTTGCAATTCTTGCCGGAATCGGTAACTCTAAGAGGGGGAATCTAACTGTTTCACTCTGTATTCCAACCGCTTTTCTGGTTGGTGGCGGTGGGGTGCCCATGCTTATTGGTGAACTTGGTGATATTTTGAGTATTGGTACAGGGATAGCTGGCACCGGCTTGTTAATCCTCGTGGGCTCTGGGCTGGCTTTTGTTTATGCCGTGCAGAATTCTAACAATAAACGTGCAGCGGCTCACTGAGCTGTTTGTTCCTGTTGAGATAATATTGATGTCTACTGTATTTCCTGGTTTTGCAGGAGTTGTTGTTCAATGGTTCCGTTCGCTCCTGCTTGAGACTTTCCACACTTCCTGGACTCTGATCCGTATTACTCTGCCGATTATTTTTATAGTCAAAATACTCACCGAACTTGGCCTGATTAACATTATTACCCGTCTTCTTGATCCTCTCATGTCGCTGGTTGGACTCCCGGGGAGTATGGGGCTGGTCTGGGCCACGGCACTATTTACCAATATTTACGCCGGGATGATCGTTTTTGCAGGACTTGCCGCATCATTGGAGATTACAGCGGCGCAGGCCACTATTATTTCCTCCATGATGCTTTTTGCACACTCCCTGCCGGTGGAACTGGCCATAACCAGAAAAGCTGGAGTTGGCATCGGATTCATCGCTTTCCTCCGGATGGCTGCGGCTATGATTTATGGGATGATTCTTTACCATGCCTGTGAATTTTTTGGATTATGGCAGCAGGATGCCGTTGTCATGTTCCGCCCTCTGCCCGAAGAGTCGGGTTGGCTCCCCTGGCTGATCGGGCAGGGTGAAAATTTACGGTTCATTCGTAAAAAAGTTGAACGGCTCTAACAGGCACCCCTGATCGTAATAAA
>JACNLK010000057.1 GCA_014381505.1 Candidatus Desulfatifera sulfidica
CGACTGACAAACTAACTGATACCCTCATTAAATAAGAAATTGAGCATTTAATAATATAAAAAATTTGAGACATGGGAGGGAGGAGGGATGCCCGACAAAGAAAAGACAGGATGGGATCAGATTCCTTCTCTGGACCTGAAGATGGACGCTGACTATACTGACAGAATTAAACCAAATGAAGATCGCAGCACCCACAGAACGGATATTGCCACCCTCAAAACAGTCTTACGTGATAATGTTTCATCCTTACCTGTTAAAGTAGCCACAACCGCCCACGGAATTATGGACGGTTCGCTCTTGGACCTCAGTAACACTGGATGCCGGGCCAGTATTCCTCAAAAACTGAACAAAGGTGAACGTGCCAAGGTGGGTTTTAAGATCAACCAGCGGACCATCGTCTCCAAGGCAATTGTCAAATGGATTTCACCTGAAGATGATGGATATTCTGCCGGATTGGAATTTCAAGAAATTGCAGACGATCTCAAAGAGTTTCTCGGTACCCTCAGTTCAGCAGCCCTGCTCAACCGAATCGGCGATATCAAGTAATACAGCCAGCATCAACCAACCTCTTTTCTATCACATTCAATTTAATCTAGACACTGGGATCTGGAGAGAAATTCACCCAAAGGTAATCATTAGGTCTTTATAAAGCTGGGTCGAAATCTTCAACATCATGGGATTCACAACTCAACGCTTCTCAAGGCATATCACAACATGAGTCGTACTTATTTTCATCCATCATTTAAAGCTGTTGTCTGACCACACACCAACCCTCTCTTCTGAATATATGCCGCAAGTTCATCAACTTCTTCTTCGTTCAGATGGAGTCCGATCTTGGTACGCCGCCAGAGTATATCATCCGTGCTCTGTGCCCATTCCTTCAAGATAAGATAATCTACCTCAAACGCGTACAGTTGATGGCCAAAATGAACACCCATATCCTGTTCCTCCTGTATATAGAGACACAGTTCATGGGCACAGGTCCCATATGTTCTCACCAGACGGCTCGCATGACTTTCCGAGATCACCGGGCAGGCCGTCCTGAGTTTGCGGACCTCTGCTGCAAAACCACTTGGCTCAAAATCCCCGCCAGGAAGCTTGGCTGCCTCTGTCCATGAATTTTTCATAGGGGGCAGAAATGCTGCCAGTTTGTCCAGTACAGATTCGGCGAGTTTACGATACGTGGTAATCTTACCGCCATAAATAGACATGAGAGGTGCTTCTTCCTTGCCCGTATCAAGTTTGAGAACGTAATCCCGTGTAATGGCTTTGGCGTCACTCTTGCCATCATCAAAGAGAGGGCGAATTCCTGAATAACTGCTGACCACAGATTCAGGAGTAACCTGCTGGGTAAAATACTCACTGGCGGCTTGACAAAGATAATCAATTTCCTCGCTATTTATTTCCACATCATCCGGATTCCCATGAAAATCAACATCAGTGGTGCCGATTAAAGTAAATTTATCCACATATGGAATTGAAAAAATAATACGACCATCTTTATTTTGGAAAATATAGGCTCGATCATGCTCAAAAAGCTTATTGACGATTATATGGCTGCCTTTCACCATACGAACATGTTCTGATGATTGACTGTGGGAAATGTGTGGCAGTATGGTATCCATCCAAGGACCGGATGCATTGACAAGAACGCGGGCTTTCAAGGTGCTTTCTTCTCCACTGTTCTTATCCAGGACTTTAAGAACCCATATATCTTTCACCCTTTCCGCCGAAAGAAGCGGCGTTTGCACTCTGATATCTGCCCCTTTTTCTGCGGCATCCATGGCATTGAGTACAACCAGACGACTATCCATTACCCAGCAGTCAGAATATTCGAACCCCTTACTGAA
Source organism: Candidatus Desulfatifera sulfidica (assembly GCA_014381505.1). Classification (GTDB taxonomy): domain Bacteria; phylum Desulfobacterota; class Desulfobulbia; order Desulfobulbales; family Desulfocapsaceae; genus Desulfatifera; species Desulfatifera sulfidica. The sequence continues at coordinate 1,851 of JACNLK010000057.1, forward strand.
GTTGCCCTTCAATGGCCTTCCAGCCTCATCAGTGGTGAGGTTAACACTCGTCGTCCCAGGCAAAAGTTTTCTGCCACCGATGTGATCATAGAGAAACAGACCCAGGCGAATCAACCAGGCAGGACGTAATCCTTTGTGGTGCGGAAGAATAAAGCGTAATGGCCAGATAATATGGGGAGCCGCGTTCAGGAGAACTTCCCGTTCGCGCAATGCTTCCCTGACCAGACGAAATTCGTAATATTCAAGATAACGAAGACCACCATGAATCAGGTTGGTACTCGCCGATGATGTCCCACTGGCCAGATCATTCTGCTCACAGAGGAAAACAGACAGCCCTCGACCGGCCGCATCACGTGCAATACCGCATCCGTTAATGCCACCACCGATGATCGCCAAATCGTAAACAGGAGTTGTCACAACCACACCTCAGGACAGATAGTTTGTTGAAGATCAATGGCTACCTTGAAAAATTCTCTTTCCACCCAGAATCTGCGTTGCGCTCAAAATTTTATCCTCAGAATATCGACTACATGCCTGCGGTAAATTTTTTCGTACGCCTGAATCTTGAATGAAAATATCATTTTTTCAGAGCACCCAGAAACTTCACTTGAGCTCATTATCACTTTCGATTGAAACAGAAAAAGAGAGATAATCGAAAACAAGCATTGAATCAATCGAAACAAACACGCCCAACTGTATTTTTACAGAAAAAAAATCAGCCGGCGGCGGCTGTTGTATCAGCCAGAGGCAACAACTACCGCAACTCCATGTTCCCGGCAGGTGTCCTGAAGTTTTTCGGGAAGTCCCTGGTCAGTTACTATCGTATTAATCTGGGATATATGCCCAATACGGATCGGCGCATTCCTTTTGAGCTTCATGGCGTCAGCCACCAGAATTATATGACGGGCGTTTGCAATGATTGCCTGAGCCACGCGAACCTCCCTGAGATCATAATCAAGGAGCGCCCCGTCTTCATCAATGGCAGAGACCCCGATCACCGCATAGTCAACCTTGAACTGCTTTATAAAATCCACCGCAGCCCCACCAACAATACCGCCATCCACACGCCGAACCTGCCCTCCAGCTAAAATCAGCTCAACTCCCATAAAATCTTTCATAATATCGACGGCATTCACATTATTACTGATCACAAGCAAACCTCGGTGATCCTTGAGGGCATGGGCAACCTGCTCTGTGGTTGTTCCAATATTGATGAGCAGAGAGCTGTTGTCGGGAATCAATCCAGCAGCCCTCAAACCAATCAGTTTTTTTGAATCCGGGGCTAGGAGGCGCCTTGCCTCATAGCTTACATTCTCAATCCCTGAGCCAACAATAGCCCCCCCGTGTATCCGTTGCAGGAGTTGACGGTCACAAAGGGCATTGAGATCTTTACGGATAGTTTGCGAAGAGACCCGGAAGGAGGCAGACAGTTCATCAACATCAACTTTTCCTTTTTCCCTTGCAAGGGCCAGTATCTTATTTTGTCGTGGAGAGAGTGTGCTCATGAGAAAGAGTTGGTCCAGTCAAAATTAATCGAAAATTTTCTCTTCACTCAAGGGCGCTTTGAAGAATCAGGATTTTCCAGAGCACCCAGAAGTAATTCTACCCAACAGAAACCTTCAACGATTGAAGATCCAATCCTGAAGGCTCCTGAAAGACCCGCAGGCCAAACTCTGGCAACACTGCCAAAACATGATCAAAGATATCTGCCTGTATGTCTTCATAATTGGCCCAGACCTTATCGTTACTAAACACATAAATTTCCATGGGAAGCCCCCTGGAGGTCGGTGGCAGGTGCCTCACCAAAAAAGTCATATCAGTATTGATTTTGGGGTGATGTAACAAATATCTTTTAACATAAGCACGAAAGACACCAATATTGGTCTGACGCCGACCATTCGGCACCATACTATTCTCAAGATTATTTTCCCGGTTATAGCAATCAATCTCCTCCTGCTTCTCCTGCAAATACTCTTTAAGCAGACTGAATTTACTTAATTTTTCCATCAGTTCCAAACTACAGAAATGCACTGAGTTCATATCAATAGAAATATCTCTTTTGATTCGACGCCCACCGGACTCAGACATCCCGCGCCAGTTTTTAAAGGCATTTGAGACCAGCGCATAGGTCGGGATAGTGGTGATGGTCTTGTCCCAATTCTGTACCTTGACCGTATGGATTGAAACTTCGATCACATCACCGTCGGCCTCAAAGCTGGGCATTTCAATCCAGTCACCCACCCGTACCATGTCATGACCGACCAGCTGCAGGCTGGCGACAAAACCAAGAATTGTATCCTTGAAGATCAACAGAACAACCGCCGTCAACCCACCTAAGACACTGAAAATACCCCAGGGTGATTTATTTGTAAGAGTTGAAATAATAAAAATACCAGCCAATACAAACAGACCTATCCTGATAACCGAAAGATACCCGCTGATCGGTTTCCTTTTTGCTTCCTCACGACGATTATAGATCTCTTCAACTGTATACATGACCGTATTAATCATCTGCACGGCAATATAAACCAATATGGTCATGGAGAGCCGCCGAACAACCTCGGCAAAAAAAGGATGTCCCGCCAGCAGAACATCGACCGTGGCATACACCACCACGACTGGAATGAGAGTCGAGAGATGATCAAAAAAACGGTTCCCCATGAGCACATCGTTCCAGTCAGACTTGCTCAACGCTGCAGCCCTGACAAAAAAGGGAATCATCAGGTGAATGGTGAGTCTTGATACCAGATAAGCCAGCACGATAATAGCCACAAGAGAAAGGCCCAAAATCACCATTTGACTTGCTGGGTCTGATAAACCGAAGTCGGTCAGTATTTTTTCAAGGGTGGCTCGCATCTCTATTCCTCACTGTATAAGATTACCTTCAAGGGCACGACTGTTCGATATTGCATAAAATACAAGGGTACTTCCCTGTCCGCGCAAATAACGGCCTCTCCCGCTCTAACCATACGAACCGTAAAACTACTTTTTCTCACACGGCGCATAAGGCCATAACAACAAGTGGGATGTCCACATAACTTCTCATCATTACATCATAATAAACAGAATAATTCAACGCCACCTTCCTGTTCGGGGCGAGCAGACAAACCAGGTCTTTCACCTCAATCACTGCAGTGAATCTCCTTGACAATCCCGGTCGGTCTGGTGTAAAGACAGACAATCCAGCGGGGACACCCTGCTGATACTTTTTACATTTCAATTTTTGATAGCCGGGTCCTATACAACAGCGGATCATGAACTCCGCCAGGTCCGGAAGGAAGCAACGGCAATGACCACCTCTGTGTGTACAGGGTGCCCGGCTATCATTCTTTTTTTGAGGACCCTCCAAAACCATTCCCTCAACCCCCTCTGATCCCCCATGTCCTATCTGGTACTTGCCCGAAAAGCCCGGCCCCAGACCTTTGATGAAGTAGTGGGGCAACGGGCAATAGTCAAGACCCTCCAGAACAGTCTCCGTCGCAATCGGGTAGCACATGCCATTCTCTTCTCAGGCGTCCGGGGTGTAGGAAAGACCACACTGGCCAGAATCATGGCCAAAGCCCTTACCTGCACACAAGGCCCTGCGGACAATCCTTGCAATGAATGCGAATCCTGCCGGGCAATCACCAACGGTTCAGCCCTGGATCTCACTGAGATTGACGGAGCATCCAACCGTGGCATCCAGGAAATTCGCGAGCTCAAGGAGAAAATCAGGTTCCTGCCTGTCTCGGGTACGTTTCGAATCATCATCATTGATGAAGTTCACATGCTCACCACTGAGGCCTTCAACGCCCTGCTCAAGACCCTCGAAGAGCCGCCCGAGCATGTCTACTTCATGTTCGCCACCACCGAACTGCACAAGATTCCAATCACCATCCTTTCCCGCTGCCAGCGTTATGAACTCAAACGAATTCCAGCTCCGGAACTCCGTGACCATTTCCAAAGACTGGCCGGCAGTGAAGGGGTTGAACTCGCTCCGGCAGCCCTGGATCTCATTGTCCGTGAAGCAGAAGGTTCTGTGCGCGACGGTCTCAGCTTGCTGGACCAGGTGTTTTCCTACGGCGAACAGAGCATCAGTGTTGAGGAAGTCGTTGATGTTCTGGGGCTCGTCAACCACGAAATTATCACCAGACTTGCTCGATCACTGCTCAATCGCGATGCCGCCGAAGCACTTAAGACACTGGATGAGACTTACAGTTTTGGCATGGACCTCAAGCGGTTCACCAGTGAATTGCTCGACTGTTTTCGCTCGTTGATCCTGTGTAATATAAAAGGCTGCACACCGCTCCTTGACCTTCCTGATGGAGAACTCGCCACCTTGCAAGCACTGGCCGCCGAACATTCTTTGCCAACCCTGCACCAAAAACTCAACTTACTGATGCAGGGCATTGAAAACATCCGATACAGCAGCCAGCCCAGACTCACTCTGGAGACGACTTTCCTCAAGACCATCGAGGCTGATAATGTCGTCCCGGTCACAGAGCTGCTGGGGCAGATGGACAAGATCCTAACAGGCGCCTCCGGCAGTCCTCTGCCACCGGCTACTCCAGACAGCACAAGAAAAAAAAAAGATAAACCTGCAACACAGCCCCCTGAATCCAAAAAGCAGACACCATCCACTGCCCCCGTTCATCAGGAAAAACAGGGGGGGACTCAATCATGCCCCCGCCACCAGGAACTGACCGCATCTCCTGTTTCAGAGACAACGACTTCACAGCCCCCATCTCTCCGGGAACCGCCCCCCATCAAACCATATCGGGAACGCCCTTCAAAGGATCACTCCCGGCACGGGCAGGAATCTTACGACCAACCAATCCCGGAGACATTGCCGCCTCAGCCATCGCACTCCCACAAACGCAATGTTCGTCGTGACTGGTCGCTCTTTATCGATTATGTCCGTGATCGCTCAATGTGGATGGCTCAGGACCTGCAACGAGTTGATTCCATCAAAGAAGTCGACCACGAACTCCGTCTCCACTACTCCGACCCGAACAACTGCGCCCTTCTCCGCACCAAAGAAAATATAAAATTGATCACCGAGTTCACCCTTGATTTTTTCCAGAAAGAACTCACAATACGTTTTATCCTTCCGCAACAGGACCAGGACTCGGAACAGGACGACAGTGACAGCCCGAAAAAACAGCGCCAACAACTGTCAAGCGATCCCTTGGTTCAGATGACAACCGAAATCTTCAACGGCCAGGTAGGTGACATCAGGGTAGGACCACGATTCAGATAACACAAAGCCCCCTCAAAACACTCCCCCCACATTGACTCTCTCAGGTAAAGGAACAACAACATGGATATGAGCAGCCTTATGCAGCAGGCCCAGCAGATTCAACAAAACATGGCCAAAGTCCAGGAAGAATTGGCCAAGAAAACCGTTACCGGCACTGCCGGTGGAGGTATGGTCACAGTCACCGTGAATGGTAAAAGTGAAGTACTGAGTGTGGTTCTTGAAAAAACTGTCATTGATCCCAACGAAGCCGAAATGCTCCAGGACCTGATCACCGCCGCGACAAACGACGCCCTCAGACGAGCCAAAGAGATGGGCAAATCGGAGCTTGGAAAACTAACCGGCGGAATGAACATCCCCGGCCTTTCAAACATGTTCTAGATCATGCAAATCGTCCCGCCAGCCCTTGAACGGCTCATTAACAGTTTCAGCAGGCTCCCTGGAATCGGCCGCAAGACCGCGACTAGACTTGCCCTCAACCTTCTCCGACGTCCAGCTTCAGAGGCCCGTGAACTGGCGGCATCCCTGAACGCCCTGCACCAGTCAATCCAGCTCTGCTCAATTTGCTTCACTTTCTCAGAAGATAATCCCTGCGCAATCTGCGCCGATCCCAAACGAAACAGTGAGTTAATCTGTGTTGTTGAACAACCCGGTGACCTGATGGCCATCGAAAAAACCGCAGCATTTCGCGGCCAATATCATATCCTGCATGGTGTTCTCTCGCCCATGGACGGCATCGGCCCCGACGAAATCAAGATCAAAGAGCTGGTGACAAGGGTGAAAAACGGTACGGTTCGAGAGGTGTTAATCGCCACCAGTTCCACCGTACCCGGGGAAGCAACAGCATCTTGCGTGATTGACCGCCTGCAGAATAAAGGTGCAAAAGTCAGTCGTCTGGCCTGCGGCATACCCATGGGAATGGATATAAAATATGCTGATCAACATACCTTGGCTCGCGCCATTGAAAGTCGCACCCAAACCACATAGGCACAAAGCAGATATTCAGAGGAAGACCACGAGTTTTCCCTTGACGGACCCCGCATTTAGTGGTAATTCAATTGGGCTTCAGTAGAGTTCAAATTCTTGCTTATAAAGACTGAACAGGCGCGTAGCTCAGGGGGAGAGCGCTACCTTGACATGGTAGAAGTCGGCGGTTCGAAACCGCCCGCGCCTACCAGCTTACAAAGGCTAAAGAATCAAACGAGCAATCGTTTACTCTTTAGCCTTTGTTATTCTAAGAGCCATATACGAATGAGTGACATTAAAATACAAATCCAAGGTGGTGAACCTGTCGCCCTGACCGCGGGATCAACCGTTGGCGAGGCACTGACCCTGCTGCTTTCCAAAAAGCAGCGCAAACGAGCGGTTGCCGCATCGGTTAATGATGAGGCTCGTGATTTGTCTGCTGTCCTGACTCAGGACGCAGTCCTTGAGCCAATCACCATCGATAATTCTGCTGGTCTGAATGTCCTTCGCCACAGCGCAGCCCACGTTATGGCTCAAGCTGTGCGTGATATATTTGGAACGGATGTTAAGGTTGCCATTGGCCCCTCCATCGAAGATGGTTTCTATTACGACTTTGATCACGACACCCCCTTTACCCCGGAAGACTTTGAGAAGATAGAAGCCCGGATGAGTGAAATCGTCAGTCAGGCCCTGCCTTTTGTCCGCGACGACATCGACCGCAATAGAGCGATCGACACATTTACAGCCCAAGGTGAAAAATACAAAGTTGAACTTCTTCAGGACTTGGACAGTGAAACAATTTCTCTCTATCATCAGGGTGAGTTTGTCGACCTTTGTCGTGGACCGCATCTCCCCGACACATCCTGGATCAAATCCTTCAAACTCTTGCGGGTAGCCGGTGCGTATTGGCGTGGTGATGAGAATCGGGAAATGCTTCAACGCATTTACGGCACAGCTTTCTTTGATGATAAGGGTCTGAAGAAATATCTCAACCGGCTTGAAGAAGCAAAAAAACGTGACCATCGCAAGCTGGGCAAAGAACTGAATCTTTTCACCACAGATGATCAGATCGGCCCCGGCCTCATCCTCTGGCAGCCCAAAGGGGCGCGACTGCGCAATCTGATTGAGGACTACTGGAAAGAGGCCCATTACGCGCACGATTACGAATTGCTTTATACCCCGCACATTGCACGCCAGGATCTGTGGAAGACTTCAGGCCACCTCGATTTCTACGGCGAGAACATGTACGCGCCCATGGACATCGATGATGTCAAATATCAGCTCAAGCCCATGAACTGCCCCTTCCATATCGGGGTTTACAACAGCAACAAACGCAGTTACCGCGAGTTTCCCATCCGCTGGTGCGAACTGGGCACGGTTTACCGCTACGAGAGGGCAGGAGCACTGCACGGACTTCTTCGCGTGCGCGGATTTACTCAGGACGATGCTCATATATTCTGCCGTCCAGACCAGCTTGAAGACGAGATATTCAACATTCTTGACCTCAACCTGCTGATCCTGAACACATTTGGATTTGATCAGTACGACATCTATCTTTCGACCCGACCAGAGAAATACGTCGGTTCCGACACCAATTGGGATCAGGCCACCGAAGCCTTAAAACAGGCATTGGACAAAAAAGATCTGGCTTATGAAATCGATCCCGGAGAGGGCGTCTTCTACGGCCCCAAGATTGATATCAAGATAAAAGATCAGCTCGGACGCTCGTGGCAGTGTTCAACAATTCAGGTTGATTTCAATCTACCTGAACGCTTTAATATCTCCTACACTGGGGCCGATAACAAAGAACACCAGCCAATCATGATCCACCGTGCCCTCATGGGTTCCCTGGAACGTTTTATTGGTGTCCTGATCGAACATTACGCTGGAGTCTTCCCATTATGGCTTGCCCCGGTTCAGGCCAGAATTCTCAATATCACCGATGATCAGGCTGAATATTGCGAGCAAGTTTATGATCAACTGCGCAAATCAGGTCTTCGGATTGAAAAAGATTTGCGCAATGAGAAATTGAATTATAAGATCAGGGAAGCTCAAATGGCCAAAACACCTTACATGCTCATTATCGGAGATAAGGAAAAAGAAGAGGGGACCGTCACCGTACGTCTGCGCAATGGGAAAAATCTCCCGGCCATGTCAGTTGCTGACTTTTCAGAAATGGTTGCCAGAGAATGCAGTGAAGGTCGCGGCCTGTAAAGAGAAGACATCCAGTTATAAACCATATTACAAGTAACACGGGTTCAAGGAGGTAGTACAATTAGAAAGCGTGGCGATAGAACACCAGTCCAGCGTGAGGTGAAAGACAAGACCAATGAGATGATTCGTTATCCACAGGTTCGTGTCATCGGTAGCGATGGCGAGCAGATAGGGGTCATCACCTCGGAAGCAGCCCGGGAAATGGCCAACGAGCAGGGACTTGACCTCGTTGAAATGTCTGCTAATGCTGAGCCTCCTGTCTGCCGTATCATGAACTATGATCGGTACCGTTACGAACAGGCAAAGAAACAACAGGAAGCCAAAAAGAAACAGACTACGGTTGAGACAAAGGAAATCAAATTCCGTCCCAAGACCGAAGAGCACGACCTGGGCTTCAAGATCAAGAATATCAAAAAGTTTCTTGGCCAGCGGAATAAGGTCAAAATCACCATGCGTTTTCGCGGTCGAGAGATTGTCTACTGCCAAACCATCGGCATGGAGGCTATGCTGAAGATCGCAGCCGCCCTTGAAGAGGATGCTATCATTATCCAGCAGCCAAAAATGGAAGGACGACAGATGGTCATGTTTGTCGGCCCCAAAAATCAAACGTAATTACATATCAATCTGATATCAGATTGTATTTATATAAAACAAGCAACCGGTCACAATTTATCTCGCAATGAAGAAGAGATAAGTCTACGGCCTCTGTATTAGAAGTCAAAGGAGTTTTATTATGCCAAAGATGAAAACAAACCGAGGCGCAGCCAAGCGTTTCAAAAAGACAGGCACCGGCAAGATCAAGCGCAGTAAAGCGTTTACCAGCCACATCCTGACCAAGAAGTCCACCAAGCGAAAACGCAATTTGCGTCAGAGTGGCCTGGTTGACAGTGCCAACGCCAAGGGAATCCGAGCAATCCTTCCTTATCTGTAAGCTACGAGTCTGCTGGGAATACCCCCACAGCCTTAAACATACCAACGTCAACACCCCGCCACCGGACAAACGTCCTGGGACACGGGAATTTTAAAGGAGTTTGACATGCCACGCGTTACCAGGGGCTTTAAAGCCCGCAGAAGAAGAAATAAAGTCCTCAAGCTTGCCAAAGGTTACCGAGGAGGCCGTTCTCGTCTCTACCGCACCGCCACTGAGGCCGTTGATCGCGCTCTTGTTTACGCTTACCGTGATCGTCGTACCAAAAAACGTGATTTCCGTCGTCTCTGGATCGCCCGAATCAATGCCGGTGCCCGCATGAACGACATGAGCTACAGCCAGCTGATTGGCGGCCTAAAAAAGGCCGGAATCGAACTTGACCGTAAAGTTCTGTCCAACATGGCCATCCTTGATGCCGCCGCCTTTACCGAGGTTGTCAAGATCGCAGCTGCAGCTAAAGCCTGATAGTATTCTCTTTTACAGAGATTGATCTTTACCTCCTGCCGGTTTCAAGTGTCTTTGAAACCGGCAGTGTATTTCTGGCTGCAGCAAAACAAATACCATCTTTTTTCTGTAGCCTCTCATTGAATACCGACCACCCCACTACGCCGATCATGGAGCAAGAGCTACGTACCCTGGAGCGTGAAGCCTCAGAGGGCCTGGAACAGATAAGCACTGCCAACGAACTTGAAGAGTTCCGTATCCACTACCTTGGACGCAAAGGTCAGTTCAGTGGGATAATGGAACAACTGAAGGCAGTTCCCAAGGAAGATAAGCCTCGCCTAGGCCAGCTGGCCAATACGGTCAAAAAGCAGATCGAAAAGGCATTTTCAGTAAAAAAAGAACAGATTGCGGCTGGAGCAACAACTTCGGCAGCCATCGGCTCTATTGACCTGACACTGCCAGGCAGACGACCGGAACAAGGACGACTTCATCCGGTTACCCAGATCATGACCGAAGTCTGTTCGATCTTCGAGAGTATGGGATTCTCAGTTGCCGAAGGACCTGATGTTGAACAGGATCGCTACAACTTCGAAGCCCTGAATATCCCGGCCCATCATCCTGCCCGCGATATGCATGACACCTTCTACGTCAGCGACTCCATTCTTCTGCGCACGCACACCTCGCCCATGCAGGCACGGATCATGGAGCAGCAGGAGCCACCTCTCAGAGTCATTGCCCCGGGCAAAGTTTATCGCTGCGATTCAGATATCACCCACACCCCCATGTTTCACCAGGTCGAAGGCTTTCTGGTCGACACCAATGTTTCCTTTGCCGATCTCAAGGGTGTGCTCAGTGTGTTTACACAGAAGATATTTGATGCTGATCTCCCGTTACGTTTTCGCCCAAGCTTTTTCCCCTTTACTGAGCCAAGCGCAGAAGTTGACATTGCCTGCGTTATCTGCAACGGTAAGGGGTGCCGCGTATGTAAAAAAACAGGTTGGCTTGAAATTCTGGGAGCTGGCATGATCGATCCTGAGGTCTTTAAGCAGGTGGGTTATGATCCTGAAAAATATAGCGGATTTGCCTTTGGTCTTGGCATTGAGCGCATCGCCATGCTTAAATACGGCATTGATGACATCCGTCTCTACTATGAGAACGATCTCCGCTTTCTCTCACAGTTCTAGGTCTCACGCGATCTAGTCCATACTAAAACAACCTTACTCCAGAACCACTCAGAATTAGACGGAACGCCCCCCATGAAGGTTACGCTTGACTGGTTAAATGAATATGTAAATACGGACGGGATCAGCCCGCAGGAAATTGCTGATCACCTGACCATGCTCGGCCTTGAGGTTGACTCAGTTGAGGAGCTGTTTCAGGAGCTCGCCCCACTCAAGACCGCGCTCATTGTCACCGCAGAACCACATCCCGATGCTGACAAACTGACCTTGTGTCAAGTGTCTGTTGGTGATGAAACACATCAGATTGTCTGCGGAGCACCCAATGCCCGTGCCGGTCTGGTGACCTGTGTTGCCCTGCCCGGCACAATTCTCCCAGATGGTTTAAAAATTAAGAAGTCTAAAATTCGTGGTGTTAAATCAAACGGCATGCTCTGTTCGGAACGCGAACTTGGTCTGAGCCAGGATCATACCGGAATCATGGAACTGCCCGCAGGAACAGATCATGGCCTGGGCTTACTTGAAGCCCTTGATTTAAACGATATCCTCATCGAAGTTGACCTGACCCCCAATCGCCCTGACTGTACTTCAGTCATCGGTGTCGCCCGTGAAGTATCCGGCATATCCCGTCGTAAACTCTCCCGCCCCGTTGAAGAGGCCACCTTGGGTGGTCGCGATCAGCGTTTTTCTGTTGATGTGGAATCATCCGAGCTGTGCCCTCGCTACAGTGCCCGCCTGATCACTAATGTCACCATTGGTCCTTCACCATGGTGGTTGCGGAAGCGCCTGTTATCTGTTGGTATCCGCCCCATCAATAACGTCGTCGATATAACCAACTACGTGATGATGGAATACGGTCAGCCCATGCACGCATTTGATTTCCAGAACCTGGCAGGAGGGGCCATTCTTGTTCGCCAACCGCGTAATCAAGAGACGACCTTCACCACTTTGGATAACATCGAACGCCCCCTTGAGCCCAGCACCCTGCTGATCTGCGATCGAGACAAACCCGTGGCCCTTGCCGGCATCATGGGAGGGCTCAACTCAGAAGTCAGCGAGGCCACCACCGAAGTCCTGCTGGAGAGTGCCTGTTTTGACCCTGTATCAGTCAGAAAAACTGCGCGTCGTCTTAAACTTGCCACAGAAGCATCTTATCGTTTTGAGCGCGGTGTTGACCCAGGTGGCTGCGTTGTTGCCATGGAACGAGCTGTTCAACTGCTCTGTGAATTGTCAGGTGGTACCGCCGAAGATATGGGCCGAGATGCTTACTCAGGTGTTCGCCCTTTAAATTCACTGACTCTCCGTATATCCCGCACATCAAATCTACTGGGCATGCCCTTTGATTACGAGAAAATCAGCGAACTGCTGCAATCCATCGGCATCCGAACCAAACCAAAAGACGATGACACACTCTGGGTCAATCCACCTACCTTCCGTGTTGATCTTGAACGCGAAGTTGATTTGATCGAGGAGGTTGCACGTCTCGTGGGCTACAATACCATTCCCACGACTCTGCCCATGGTCCACATGAGCTATCCGGAACAGGACAAAAACCGTCGGCTTCGCAGCCAGGCCCAGGATCTGCTCACTGCTATAAGCTTTTCAGAGGCCATAAATTACAGTTTCACAAGCACTGATCATCCACAAAAAATGGAACTTGCTGAAGGTGACGCACGCCATGAACAGGTCACACTGCTCAATCCACTCAGCGAAGAACAGGCCGTTATGCGCACCATGCTCCTGCCCGGTCTCCTTGAAAACGTGCAACGAAATATCAGCTTTCAAAAAACAGCCGTCAAACTTTTTGAGATCGGTAAAGTATTCACCCCCACAGGAGCAGACCAACAGCCCGTGGAGACTACCTTCCTGGCGGGTGTCCTGAGCGGTAATCGTCATGGCGCATCTTCAAGTCTTCACCACAAGCCTGTGCCTGTTGATATTTTCGATGCCAAAGGTGCTGTTGAATATCTCCTTCAGGGAATGCGTTTGCGTTCAAACTCTATTGATACAGCAATCAGTTTCCAGATTCCGGCCACTGATCATTCAGAGACTTATACGGAGCCCGGACAATGCCTGATCATCCACGACAAGGATGAGATAATCGGATCCCTGGGTAAAATCAATCCTGTGATCGCTCGGAAATTTGGTGTAAAACAGGACGTATATTACTTTGACATTAATTTTGATCGTCTCTGCGCAGAGCCGGCCAGTGAGAAGAGCTTCAACTCTCTGCCGGTTTATCCTGCTGTTAAGCGCGATATTGCCCTTGTGATCCCAGATCATGTCCCAGCAGGTGAACTCCTGGCAGCCATCCGCGAGACCAAAGAGCAGTTAATTGAAAACTGTGCTATTTTTGATGTCTACCAGGGCAAAAACATCGAAGACGGGCACAAAAGTGTCGCTCTCTCAGTAACGTATCGTTCGCCCAAGAAGACACTCACCGAGAAAGTAGTTGAAAAATCACATTCTAAAATCGTCAAAATGCTGGCCTCCCGTTTTGAAGGGAGCCTCAGACAAGGATAATGAACATGAGCAAAGGTAACCTGACCCGTAAAGAAATCGCCGAGGCCATTAATAATCAGCTTGGCTATGCCCAAAACACTTGTACCGCCCTCGTAGACTCTTTCCTCGACGGTATGAAATCATCACTGCTGGACAATGATTCAATCAAATTTGTCCATTTCGGCACCTTCCTGGTTCGCGACAAAAACAGTCGTCGCGGTCGCAACCCGCGTACTGGAGAGACCATCACCATCAAACCGAGACAGATGATCACCTTCCGCCCCAGCAAGAAACTCAGAGATCTGGTCAACAAATAAAGAGCCTCTTTATACATCGGAAGGTGTTCGACACACGAATATGACAGGAGAGATTCCGGACAAACGATACTTTAAGATCGGCGAAGTCGCTCAACTGGCCGACGTGGCCACCCATGTTCTCCGCTACTGGGAAAGCGAGTTCTCTGGCATCCGTCCAAAACGAGCCCATTCCGGACAACGACTCTACCGCAGAGCTGATGTCAAACTTGTTTTGACCATCAAGCGCCTGCTTCATTCTGAGGGTTACACCATCTCCGGTGCACGTAAGTTTCTTGCTGGAGATCAAAAAATTAACGAGGCCACTCAAATCGAGCCCCTCCCCGAGGACTGCCTGCAGACCATAAAAAATGAACTACAGAAGCTTCAGTCTCTATTGAACACCAAGGGATAAAAGAAAACGACAATGGCTCATACCTTTTGTTGACAGCCAGCCGGGTGAGTGGTAAATATCTTTCTACATTTCGGGGCGTAGCGCAGTCTGGTAGCGCACTTGACTGGGGGTCAAGTGGTCGGAGGTTCAAATCCTCTCGTCCCGACCAGTAACGACTAAGGGGTTAAAAGCTTTTATGCTTTTGACCCCTTTTTTGTTGTCTGAATTTATCTGATTTCAACATTCAAGGCCTTGGCCACGGCAGATTAATTTTGACCTCTCTTTTTGCGAATCTCGGCCATAGTCATTTCCACAACAATAGCAGCGGCCTTGGTTCGTGCCGCAGCCTGGCCCCCCGGTTTAATCTTCTCTCTCAGTAAAGGCTAAAAGGGGAAAAAAGGGAAAGGGGGCAGACCCCTTTTTTTAGAAAATGACAGCAAGTTTGAGCTTCGGAAAACCGCGCTGACCGCCAATCCATTGCAGCGTTATATCAGCTTATTTCCTTAAATTTTCTCTAAAGTTTCAATGGTTTTTTCGTTTTGTGTATTTCCAGTGTTACGCACCGATTTCGGTTCAAAAAGCATTACATGACATTCTTTCTCGGCCACTGGAAGATGCTCAACACCCCGAGGAATGATAAAAAACTGCCCCTCATTCAGCTTTATATCTTGGTCTTTTAATTTAATTATCAGTTGGCCTTTGATGACCATGAAGAGTTCGTCTTCATTTTCATGATGATGCCAGACAAATTCGCCCTTCAATTTTGCAAGTTTAACGTATTGTCCGTTGAGCTCTCCCACAATTTTTGGTTTCCAGCATTCATTGAACAACGAGAATTTTTCTTTTAAATCAACAGCATTCATCATAATTTACTCCTTGAAAGCTAACGTTCACACATCTTCACATTTCACCCCTTGCTTTTCTAACACCACTAATCATATACTATTATGAGTTGTGGCACTGGCGTAGCCGCTAAATCTCCGTCAGACGGATACACGCTTCATGTATCCGCTGCCTATATTTCAAGCCCGGCTACTCACGCCAATTTGCCATACGACCCCACGAAGGTTTTCATCGACATAGCACCGCTTGCCCAAGGAATGAAGAAAGGCAGTATCAGACCATTGGCTATTACCAGTGCAAAGCGCTCAAATCTAATGCCGGAGATTCCAACAATAGCAGAAACGGTCGTTCCTGCTATTGCAGAAAATCTTTGGTGGGGCGTATGGACCTGTGCCGCCCCACCCGCGAGTGTCGTGGACAAGCTGGCGAAGGACATTGCCAATGTCCTCGCAGAGCCAGATTTACTCACGCAACTCAAAAAACGCGGATTTGAGCCAATGAGCATGAGTCAGGAAGAATTCGCCCAGTTCGTGAAAAGTGAGATGGAAAACGTGGCCCGCACTGCCAAAGATGCTGGAATATCTCCAAAAGAGTAGGCCTGTTTACTGAGCCCTCAAAAAGGGTCAGATACCAAGGGGAGGAATCTGACCCTTAACTTGTCAGTCTCAGTCATGTAAGCACGACAAGGCTTGTCAGTAGAAATCAGAGTTGGCCACCAAATTCAGCATGAACTTGCGTCAGTTCAGTTGCGCTTGAGGTTTTGAGGAAGGCATAAGCCGATCCATTGAGATCAAGTCCTTCACAGGGGTTCAGATTGCATTCCCTTTACAGGTTCTTTCTCTCAGTCAGGCGAATTCCATCGCTGTCAATTGTAATAATTTTCCTCTTATAGAGTGCGCCTATTGCTTTTTTGAATACCTTTTTACTCACTCTAAAGCTGGAGTAAATCTCTTCGGGTGGGCTTTTATCAGTTAAAGCTATTTTACCACCAGTTTTTCTT
>JACNLK010000058.1 GCA_014381505.1 Candidatus Desulfatifera sulfidica
GGAAATAATATCAAAACAGTTGCCGTTTTACAAAATACTATTATTCAAGGTTCCCTAAATATAGTGTATAGGGTTTTTTGAAATGGTCAAGCGAAAAACTCTTTTATGAACTGTCATGCTTAATGACCAATGAGTTTTGCGCTGTCAGGGGAGGAATGTTTAAGGTCCTGATCAGTGATACAAAAAAATACCGCAAAATAGTGTGGTTCAGGCTTCGCAGGAGGGACGTGGCAGTCTTGTTGCCTGCGAAATTTTTTCTGGGAATTTCTAGAAATCAGCTGGAGAATATTGTAGCCAGAGTGCCCAGGGCCAGGTAGCGGCCAAGTTTACCGATGATGACCAGAGGGAGGAAGATGAGCCACCGGGTCTTGAGGAGGCCGGCCAGCAGACAGAGTGGGTCGCCGATGATTGGTACCCAGGAGAGCAGGAGCGACCAGACGCCATAGCGTTTGTAGAATCGTCTGGCCTTCGCTTCAGTGTGCCTGTCGATGCGCAAGACGCGCTGGAAGAGAAAGAGACTGCCGTAGAAGCCGATAACGTATGTGGTGCATGCCCCCAAGGTGTTACCAAGAGTGGCTGCCGTGAGGATGGGCAGGAAGGAATATCCGTTTGCAATCAGGGCCACGAGCAGCCATTCTGAGCCCAATGGCAGGACAGTGGCGGCAAGAAAACTTAAGATAAAGAGGGCAGGCAAGCCCTGTTTGAGAAGAAAATCATCCACAGTGTGTTTTGTGTTTTTGCCGGGTGACGGTACCATCAGCCTGACTTGGTGTATTGCTTGGGGGCAGCTTTAAAGAATTTGTTCGAGGAAGCGCTGGGCCCTGGGGTTTTTGGGGTTGGTGAAAAACTGCTCCGGCGCTGCCGTTTCCACGATTTGACCTTCGTCCATAAAGACGATGGTGTCCGCTACTTCTCTGGCAAAGCCCATTTCGTGGGTTACAACTGCCATGGTCATGCCCTCAAGGGCCAGGACGGTCATGACTTCCAAAACTTCCCCGATCATCTCCGGGTCGAGCGCTGATGTTGGTTCATCAAAGAGCATGATCTTTGGGGTCATGGCGAGCGCTCGGGCAATGGCGACCCGCTGCTGTTGTCCGCCTGACAGCTGGATGGGGTAACTTTTGGCCTTGTCATCCATTCCCACTTTGCGCAGTAATTCCATGCAGCGGGTCTCAGCTTGCGCGCGTGGCTCTTTTTTGAGTTTGATCGGGGCCAGGGTCAGGTTGTCGAGGACGTTTTTATGGCGAAAAAGGTTGAAGCTCTGGAAGACCATTCCCACCTCAGCCCGAACCTGATTGATGTCTTGATTGGGGGCCGTCAGGGCGTGACCATCGATGATGATTTCTCCGGAGTCAATGGGCTCCAGATAATTAATGGTGCGCAGCAGGGTTGACTTGCCAGAGCCTGAGGGGCCAATGATGACAACTTTTTCACCTCTGTCGATGTGTAAGGAGACATCGGTTAAGGCTTGGAAATCACCAAAAAATTTATTGGCATGGCGGATTGTGATGATGGGGTCAACGCTGCTCATAATGGCTCACTCTGCTCTCCATGATGGAGAGTAGTTTGGAGAGGATAAGGGTGATTGTCAGATAGATCAGGGCGATCAGGGTATAGGTCTCGAAGTAGAGAAACGACTCTGAGGCATATTCACGGCCCCGCCTGAGAATATCGGAGACCGCAATGATTGAAACCAGTGAGGTGTCTTTGAGCAGGGCGATGAACTCGTTGCCCACCGGTGGCAGTATGGTTCTCCACGCCTGAGGCAGGACCACATAGCGCATGGTCTGGGTTCGGTTAAAGCCCAAAGAGAGGGAGGCCTCTGTCTGGCCCTGGTCGATGGACTTGATGCCTGCCCGGAAAACTTCGCCCATATAGGCCCCGTAGCAGATACCCATGGCGATGATTGCCGCTATCATATCCGGAACCTTGACGATCCGTCCCAGGGCGAAATAGATGTAGAAAAGCTGTACCAGGAGCGGGATACCCCGGATGACCTCAATGTAGGTTGAGGCAATCAGATTGTAGGCACGGTTGTGTGATATTCGGCCCAGGCCGGCGACCAGGCCCAGTACTAGGGCCAGGCAAATTGAGGCAATGGTGACCTTAAAGGTGACCACGATACCATCGGGGAGAAATTTGATAATTTCAAGATAGGGATCTGGGTGGACGATCAGGAGATAGGCTATGATGCCCAGCGTGCCGAAAAAGGCGATACGCCAGGCTGTGAAGAGCCCCGGGTCGTCAGGATTGGGAATGGCGGCGCCGTCTCCAATGTCAATGGTTTTTTTTTCAGATTCCATAAGTTGTTGTGCTGGTGGCCTGTTTATAGAAAGACAAATCCGGATTCTCCCCGGTAACGGGAACAATCCGGATTGACATGACTTTCGGGTCAGGGCAGAGCGGGAGAGCTTATTGGCCGATCCACTTTTGCTGTAATTCTTTTTCCATGCCGCTGGCGCGCACCGCCTCGATTCCACGGCTCACCAGATCAACTACTTCTTTGTTGCCTTTTTGTACTGCAATACCGTAGAACTCCACATCGCCTGATTCGATGATGCCGGCGATTTTGAGGCTGTCCTTGTACTGATCCATGGCATAGTTGGCCGCGACTGGATCATCACAGACGACGGCATCGATGCGGCCGACATTGAGGTCTTCCATGGCCAGGCCAACTTCGTCATAGGACTTGGCTTCAACGTTGTCTGCGGCTTTGATGGCGAAATAGCCGGTGGTACCGATCTGACCACCTACTTTTTTCCCTTTAAGATCTGCCAGGGTTGTGGCCTTGGAGTCTTTGGAGACGATCAGGGCCTGACGGACTTTGAAGTAGGGGGTGGAAAAGTCCATGACTTTCTGTCGTTTCTCGGTGATGGAGACCGATGAGCAGATGGCATCGTACTTGCCGGTTGAAAGGCCAGCGAAGATACCATCCCAGGCCACGTTTTTGAAGACGGGAGTGAATCCCGCAGCCTTACCGGCAGCGGTGATATAATCGATGGAATAGCCAACTATATTTTTATCGCTGTCAAGAAACTCCATGGGTGGCCAGGTGGCATCCACGGCAAAGACGATCTCTTTCTGGGCCCAGCCATTGCCGGCAAGCAGAAAGGTGAACAGGGACAGAAGTAGAACGGATTTTTTCAACATGGTTTCCCTCAATTGATTGAAAACAGAATATGCAGACCCTACGCGGGTGACTGCAATGAGAACTTCCCCAAAATGAACCGTTTAGCATGAATTTGTGTTGTGGGCAAGTAAATTGCCTCCGGTTTTTATTTTTCAAAGTACCCTTCACGGTAGCCTTTGTACCCATGAGGGATATTGACCACATGTTGGTCTCTCGGTTCTTTATTATCTGATGTGTCTAACATATTGACTTCGTGAGGAAGTGAACGACAAGAACCATTAATTTTGTTGAAAATACGTTGTTTTTTTTTGTAGTTCGTGTATGGTAAATATTCTTAGTGTCTGTTGTGGAAGCGAAGTTGGGCGGATGCCGTGCAATTCTCAGATAAGGGAATGTACGGTTTTTTTGTTTGTTTTGTTTCCTTATGCATCCTTATGCAGATTGAGCAGACTGAAGGACCGGATTGTGAGTTCAATTTCGGGAATGATTTTAATGGGTACTTGATGGTTTTAAAAGTCTGAACTCGGGTGTTCGGGCTTTCGTGGTGTTGACAGACCGCATGGGTTCGAGAACGGACAATGGCACGCAGATTTCTGATCAGCAACATATGGTATGAAAAAAGCTCCGTGTTAAAACGGAGCTTTTTTCATTTTTTTCAGGGTGCGATCACGCGGCCTGTCTTTTTAATCGATTACCGGACGTTTTGTCGGACCTTCCTTCAGGGACGAGTTGCGGACAGTACTGGTGGCGATTGTTTTTTTATGGGTAAAAATGAAAACATTTGAAGAACTTGGTGTCCGCGCGGACATCTGTGGCAGCCTTACAGCTTTGGGATTTGAAGAACCGACTCCGGTTCAGGAGCAGGTCATTCCAATCCTTCTTGATCGCCAGCAGGACATGATCTGCCTGGCTCAGACCGGCACCGGCAAGACAGCGGCTTTCGGTATCCCTTTGCTCCAGCTGGTGGATTCTGCCCGGAATGAAATTCAGGCCCTTGTCCTCTGTCCGACTCGGGAGCTGTGTGTACAGGTGGCCCGCGATATGGATACCTTTATTACTTCCCCGGCCCGACCGGGTATTGTACCTGTCTATGGTGGTGCTCGCATTGATCAGCAGATCACTAAAATCCGCCGTGGTGCCAGGGTCATCGTTGCCACCCCTGGCCGACTTCACGATCTGATCCGCCGCAACGAAGTCAAACTTGGCGCCATTCGTCTGCTGGTCCTTGACGAGGCCGATGAGATGTTACAGATGGGTTTTAAGGATGAGCTGGATGCGATCCTGGCCCAGACACCTGCAGAGAAGAGCAGCCTGCTCTTCTCTGCAACCATGTCGAAGGAAGTGGCGCGGATCAGCAAAAATTACATGGAGAAACCTTTGGAGATTACGGTCGGTAGCCGTAATGTCGGAGGGGAGAATATCCGTCACTGTTGTTACACGGTTCAGGCACGAGATCGGTATGCGGCCTTGAAACGTTTGGTGGACATCAATCCTGATATTTATGGCATTGTTTTTTGTCGCACCCGGGAAGAGACTCGACAGGTTGCCGAAAAATTAGCCGGTGACGGCTACGGTGCCGAGGCCCTGCATGGTGAGCTCTCTCAGGTTCAACGCGATCATGTGATGAACCGTTTTCGCACCAAAAATATCCAGCTCCTTGTGGCTACCGATGTTGCTGCCCGTGGTCTGGATGTCAGCGACTTGACCCATGTCATTAATTACAACCTGCCTGATGATCCGGCGACCTATACTCATCGCAGTGGTCGTACCGGTCGAGCAGGCAAGCAGGGGATCTCGGTTGCCTTGATCAACCTGCGCGAGCATTTTAAGATCCGTGCCATTGAACACCGCATTCGTCGCACCTTTGAGCAGTGTAAGATCCCTTCAGGTCATGAGGTTTGTGAGCGTCGTCTTCTGCATCTGGTTGAGACCATGGAGAAGGCTCAGGTCGATCATGCACGTATTGATCCATTTCTGCCTGAGATCATGAAAAAGCTGGAAGGTCTTGACCGTGAGGAATTGATCCGCAGGATTGTTTCCATGGAATTTAATCGTTTCCTTGAGTACTACCGCAATGCTCCGGAACTGAATGTTTCCACCAAAGGGGGTGCGTCCAGGGGAAGAGGGGCGGAGCGCTATGAGCGACGGCCCTATCAGGGTAAAGGGAAATTTGAAAAAAATGCCCGTCCAGGTGCGGGAAAGGGGAAATTTGACAGGAATGAGCGGTCGGGCAAGGGGAAATTTGATCGTGAGAGCCAGGGTGAGGTTAGCTTCAGTCGCTTTTCTTTGAGTGTCGGTAAAAATGACGGTATTAATGCCCAGCGCCTGATTGCTGAAATTAACGCGACGAATCCGGGATTACGGATTAAAGTTGGCCGAATTGATATCAAAAACTCCGCAACCACGGTTGAGGCGGACAGCCGCTTTGATACCCAGGTTCTGGCAAGTTTCAAGCAACTGCGAATCAATGGTAAACCAGTGGACGTTGAGGGTTCCAGGGCTCCTAAAGCAGCAGCACCCAAGCCTGCCCGTAAAGTGGCAGCAACCAGGCACAAAAAACAGGATGCCAGGGCCCAAGGCCGTCGCACTGGTCAGCGTCGTATTGTGAAAAAATAGTGTGTCATTTCCGGACATGTGCTTGATGGACTGCTGGTCATACAGATACTGAATGATCAGCAGTCCTGGTGCTTGTCACATGCGGCCAGCTTCAGGAACTCCTAGCCTAGCCCGCTGATCCAGAGGTGGCAGAAGTATTCAAAGAACAACACGATTCACCATCCCCCCTCCCTGTTTTCTCACTGCGTTAGTTGATGTATTTCATGATCATTTGTATGTGAGAAGGGCTGTCCCATTGGGCAGGGCCAATAAATTTCTCTCTGAGAATTCCCTGTTTATCAATAATAAATGTTTCGGGTAGTCCGGTTACACCATATGCTGTGTTAATGGTTTTGTCCTGATCATAAAGAATTGGCATGGTCAGATTATTTTTTTTGGCAAACAGATCTGCGAGTGCCGGGACATCTCCGGTGAGCATGGTCAGCATTTTGAATTTATCTTTTGGCAGCATGGCGTGAAGTGCCTGCATGGACGGCATCTCCTCAACACAGGGAGGGCACCAGGTGGCCCAGAAATTAAGAAAGACCACCTGACCCTTTAGTTCCGAGAGAGTCCACGTCTGCCCCTGTCTGTCCATAAGGGTAAAGTTTGGGGCCGGTGCGCCAATTTCAGCTTTTTGAGGAGCTTGCCCGCAACCGGAAATAAACAGCAAAAGGCAGCCCAGTAAAATTAAAAATGATTGTTTCTTCATGAGAATTTCCTCGGTAAAGAGCAGGTGAGTTGATCGCGGCGAGCAGATGTTCACCCTTATCAGGATAAGGGTACTTTGAAAAATGAGGGTTTTCGTTCAAGGCCAAGGCGCGCGAAAAAAATTACCGCAGACGTAGAGTCGACATTCTGAGGATAAAATTTTGAGCGCAACGCAGGTCTTGGGTGAAAAGGCATTTTTTCGAGGTAGCCAGAAGCAATGAGCTTCACTGGTTTGACCTTTGAAACCGGGGGCGGTCAATTGGGGTAATTTGCCTTGATTTCGTCGTCGATTAAGCGCTCTAATTGTCGGTAGCCAAAGGTTTGCAGGGGCTTTCCATTGGCAAAGAATCCAGGTGTCTTGCGAACGTTGAGCGTTGCGGCATCGGCCATATCCTGCTCAATGATTTTCAGAATTGCAGGATCTTCCATGTCTCTTCTGAGCTGCTCCACATCAAGCCCTGCATTGAGAAGAAATTGCCAAATCCTCTGGGGTTGCGGGTTCGAGTGGCTGGCCCAATAGGGTTGCGATTTAAACATGATGTCCAGGGTTTCCCAATACTTCCCCTGTTTCTTTGATGCCTCCAGAATCTTGACAAAATAATCAGCGCCATCATGAAAAGGTGCGTAACGAAGAATAAGTTTGATTTTCCCGGGATTGGCAGCCATCATCTGTTTGAGAAACGGAGAAAAGGCGGCGCAGGTTTCACAGGCAGGATCCATAAACTCGACGACATAGACCTTGGCGTCATCACTGCCCAGTGTCTGTGAATGTTCCCGCACAAAGGTGGAGGCATTGTCTTTGGCCATAAAACCTAATTTTTCAACCTGTTGCCCTTTGTAGTAGGAACTGCCGAATACAAACGCCAGGATCAGAACAAGACATGACGCTCCAACCATTACATATTTCATCGAGACATCCTCCTTTTTAGGATAATTAACAGGACTATTATTGTTGAAAATGACAGGAATGAAAGCATTGGAATCGAGATAAAGCCAAACAGATCGATGTATTCTTCAGTGCATGAAATACCCTGAGTGCAGGGCTGTATGCTTGCAGGGATGATACCGGCATAGAGCAGGGTGTGATAAGCAGCCGTCAGCCAGCCTGCGATGGCTAAGGGGAGACTGTATTTCACGACCTTGTTGTCCATAGAAAACAGACCGGTGGCCAGTAAGATGACCAAGGGAAACAGGCAGATTCGCTGGTACCAGCACAAAACACAGGGCGCAAATTCCATGACAGAGCTGAAGAAGACACTGCCCGTGGTTGAGATGGTGGCGATAAGCCAGCAGAGAAAAAGAATGTTCCAGTTTGAATTGGTCGTTTGGTCAGATCTTGGCATATGAAAAATTTTCCCGATATGATGAATGTGTTACTTGTCTGATGAGCAGGACATGAAAGTACCTCTTTGTATCACAGAGGTGGCAATAATGTTACGGCTATCTTGAAAAATGTCTTTTTACTCAAGATCTGCGTTATCGGGAGCAAATTTTTTTAGATGATCTGGTTGATCTTTTTCAGCAGGTTCTCCAATTGCTCGTTTTCCTCGCTGCTTAACTGGTGCATAATCTCCTCTGTGAGTTGGGAGTGAAGGCGGTCGTGCTCAAGAAAATATTCGTGCCCCTTATGGGTGAGTTCGACGATGAGTGAGCGTCGATCGCTCTCGTGCGGGGTACGGCGGACGATTTCTTTTTGTACCAGTTTATCGACGACAACGGTCAGGCTGCCGGTGGTTACTCCTGTCTTTTCGGCAAGTTCTTTCATGCGCAGAGTTTTATGAAGGCCAAGAATCTCGATGATATGCATCTGAGCCAGGGTCAATTCGTGTCCACGCACGATACTGTGTTCCCAGGATGAGAGTTTTTCGTAAAATTCGATGATCAGGTGGTTAATTTCGTTTTTACCCATGATCTCCTCCTGATGGGGTTCGGAATACTCTGTCGGTTAAGCAGCGTGTGTTACTCGTGGTTTATCGGTCTGGCAGTGGTCGTGTTTTCTATATCCTGATATCGATGAAAAGTGAGTAGCTGCCGAAGAAAATGGTTAACACTCCGATGGAGCGCATGATTGCCCCTTCGATCCAGTTTTGCTGGAGTTTTCTGAGCAGCGTGGTGACCCGGTAGATCCCGTAAATGACTCCACCGATGGCAATACCGGTCGTCAGGGCGTAGGCTCCGAAGACCAGAACGCTGTAGATAGCACTGCCTGATTCCAGCGCGTAGGAATACATAATGGCAACTGTGGGACAGGGGATGATCATGTTGATAAAGCCAATGGTAAAGAGGCCGACGCCGGTGACCTGGCTCAGGCGGCTGGTTTTGCAGTGGTGTTCCGGGTGTTCATGGTGATGATCGTGGGTATGTTTGCACTCTGACTGGTTATTTGGTTCACTGTGTCGGCAGTCCCTGTGGCCATCACTGTGATCATGATCATGGTCGTGATGATGGAGGAGGTCTGGGCGAAGCACCAGGATCAGGCCGAGAATAATGATGATGGAGTTGGTGACCATATCGGCCCAGAAGCGGATATCGGGAGAAAGTAAGGTGGAGACAAGGCCCAGGGAGAGTCCGATGGCTAAACAGGCAAGAGCTGTACCCAGGACAAAAGAAAGGGTCAGTATGCTGACTCGGCGGCCGTTTTTTTCGCCCGAGACAAAAGGGGCCAGGACCAGCCAGGAGTGGCCGCAGGGATTGATGCCGTGGATCAGGCCAAGCATCAGGCTGCTTTGCAGGGCAATGAAAAAGAGATTGTCAAATTCCATGATGGGTTTTGAGTCGCCTCTGTAAAGATGGATGTTTGTCTCTGGTGTTGTGTAAACACCAGGGGCGGAATTAATTTAACTTGAATTTAAAGATATCTATATATGCAGATAGTTTTGATGTCAAGATATTTTTGTTGCGAAGATGGTGTGGTTGGTCAGGAGGGAATTTTTGCGGGATGGAAAAAAGGAACGGCTGGCTGATCAGCCCAGCAGGCGACCACCGGCAACGATGGCCATGCCGAGAAGCATGGAGACAAAGACATTGCCGGTCTTGAGACTGCAGGCCGCAGTGAACAAAGTCGCAACCCAGCCCCAGAATCCAGCAGCCAGAGCGCTGGGGATGATGAGGCTCAGGAGGATAGTGCCGGGCAGGGCGTTCATGAAGCGCTGAAATCGACCGGTTCTCGGGAGCCTTTCAGCCAGAAGCAGGCCACCCAGGCGCAGGCCGTAGGTGACCATGGCGGCGGCAAATATGGTTAACCAGACATCCTGTTGCTGGATGAGATCAGGCATCATACCCCTTGTCCTCCTGGTTGACGGGGCTGAAGGCTGAGACAAGAGCTCCGGTAATACCTCCACAGAGAATGTACCATTTTCCCGGCAGGAGTTGGGCGCTGATAATAGCCACTAATCCGGTAATCAACCACGGGAAAAGATCCTGTCTGCCCCGCCAGAAGCTGAAAACCAGGGCAGTGAAGACTGCAACAAAGGCAAAGTCAAGTCCGAACTGCTCGGGCTGATTGATGACTGCGCCTAGGCGATGGCCAAGCAGAGTCCCTGTGCACCAGGCGGTCTGGATGCATAAGCCCCCTCCCAGAAGAAAAGCTGTGGTGGTCGGTTCCCGGTGCAGGCGGCCCATGGTAATGGCCCAGTTTTCGTCGGCGACCAGGTGAATGTGCAGGGCCTTGTGGATGAATGATCGACCGTGGAACAGGGGCCTGAGCGAGGCACCGATCAAAAGATAGCGCATGTTGATGATCAGCACCGCCAGGGTGATTTCCAGTATGGGAAGAGGGGGCAGCCACATGTCGACCATAACAAACTGAGATGATCCGGCAAAAACGCTCAGATTCATGATCAGAAGCTGGAGCCAGCTTAACCCTTTTTGGGCGGCCAGCAATCCGAGGACGCTGCCGTAAGCAGCAACGCTGGCGGCGACCACCAGGTTGGCGGTAAATCCCAGGCGGATCTGGTGCCATGTCTCAGGGTTGTTCTTGGTGGACACTGTTTGTACCGGTGGCAGATGAGTGAAAGGGACTTGGTGAAAAATGGATATTGAGAGTTCGGGGTTAGACAGGGGCAAATAATTCTCTTTGCCTGACAAAATGACAGAGCCGCGGTTTCATCCTGCTTCCTGGTTGGGAAAGCAGGATGAAACCGCGGTATGAGCAAATCAAAGAGTTATGAACTTTGAGTATCCGGAGTGGCCCCAATTTTTCCCTGGAGCTTACGGTATTGACGAATAATCAAACAGGTGAGAACGAACACGTCCAGAACCATAAAGATCAGGGTTAATGCCATCATGGCACCATGGGCCATGCCGTGTTTGTAGGCAAAGGTTGTCAGCACTCCGTAGGCAACCATGGGGCAGATCAGCCCCCATTGTGATTCATCGAAGTAGCTGCTGTTGCAGAGATAATCCCGGAAGTAATCTTTGAGCAGGGTCAGGCCCAGAATCAGATACCAGGTCATCAGGCCAAGCCCGAAACAGACCGTGAGGGTGAACAGAGCCTGGGGCAGAGGGACATGATATTTGTGTTGCAGGTAGTACCCGTAGCGGAGCATGGAGATAGACAGAAGGGTGATGATCGGTACAACGACGAAAAAAGAGGGCAGAAATTGGACCTGTTCCGGTAACCCTCCGCTGTAATGGGATTTGAACAGGCTGAAGACTTTCACAAGGGTCAAAAACAGGGTCATGGTGAAACTGGTGATCGAGAGGAGGAAGACATAGTCTGCCAAGCCGCCGGAGGCTAGATATGAGATTCCGGTACCGGTGACCGTGGTCATGGCCAGGGCAAAGGGGATCAGGAGCCAGCCGAAATGCATGTTGTCCACATCAAAACCGTGGCGCATGGCCCCGGCCTGGAGGCGGACAGCGGTGATAATAGTCCATAGCCAGAGCAGGGTATAGACCACAGAGGCTGTGGGCAGAAGAAGATGGACATTGATCCGCATCCAGTCGATGAAGACATAGCCCAGTACCAGAAAGACATTGAAGGCCATACCGGCAGTCAGGATGGGGGCCATGAGAACCGAGTTACGTTGAGTGTCCTGTTTGAGTGCCTGAAAATCCTCAGGGTGGAGCTTGCGCCAGCGGATATAAAAAAAAGTGCAGAGTGCGAAGGCCGTCAGGTGGAGAGCGCCAAAGAAAATCAGGTGAAGTTGCATGTACACAGCCATGGCTGGAAATATGCCGCCCGCGCTCTTGGCAAATTCGGCAATATTAGCAGCATAGAGCATGCCGGTGTATCCCCCCTCCCGGGGGAGCATGTTGTTGAGAAAGGCGAATCCGCCAACGCTGGTGCCACCAAACCCCAAGGCCATGATGAACCAGAGCAGGTTGAATTGGTGAGTACATTTCTGGGTCAGTGATAGGGGTGCTGCTTGTGTGCTCATGAAACTCTCCAGTCACAAAGGATAAAAAATAAAAAGGGATTATACAGATTGTATAATCCCTGCAGTGGTAATCAGCAAAGAATGATCGATGCTGAGCGGTTAGTGGCCGGCCTGTTCAATCGATCTCTTTGAGATCGTCATCGTCGAGGTCGTCTTCGAATTCATCGTCGTCATCGTTGTTTTCACCTTCTTCGTCTGACTCGCTTTCAACCTCATCCTCTTCTGCCTCTTCAGCTTCCTGCTGCATGCGCACAGCTTTGGGAATCTTGGACTCGGGGAGGACCATTTCGGTGATTTTTACGATTTCGCTGATCAGATCTGGGTCTGCCAGGCAGTTTGGGCATTGGCTGGCGTGTTCTTCAATGAATGAAATCATTCTAGCCGGGGCCATGGTTTCATTTTGGACATTGCCATACCATGACTTGATAAGATTGATAAGTCGTTCACACTGCATTGTTTTTTCGGATGTTGTTTGGTTGACCCATGAGAGGGTTGAGCTGTTGGCGACGATATTGCCGCATACAATACGATAGTATAATAAAAAGTTGTTTTTGAGGTCAATAACAATTAAAATAAAAAAATTATCTGTGATCATTATGGAAGCGGTTAGGACACTGGTGGTCTTCCCGGACTTCAAATCCGGTGTAACGGGTTAATAGCTCGTTAGGTGGGTTCGATTCCCATGCGCTTCCGCCATTGATTACAGATAGTTATAGGTGGTTCTCGCCTGTGGCTCGCTGAGTGGTTTCCATTGGTTCCTTTTGATTTTACCTTAAATTTCTACATTTCCTCTACCAAATCCTCTACCGGGGAGAGCGTGGAGAATGTTAGTTATTTTAATTGGTTCCAGAGGAGTTGGTAATATTTTATCACGCAAAAAGGTTTATTATCTACGTGATAGTAAACCACAGGGTAATGCTGTGTTCATGTAACTCATTGAGAATTTCATTTGATATTTGTGCCTGTACTGGCAGAAACTGCCCTGTCCTGCTGTGTTGCGATATTGACCATGTCTGAATTTTGGTTTACCTTCTTAAGAAGGGTTGTTTTTTTTAGGTAATTCAGTCAGGAGGGTGAACAATGAACAGTTTCTTGGGCATGGTTAAGTCTGTATTAGTATTACTCTTAATGTAATCGGTTGATATACTGCCAAGTTGCCCAAAGAGCTTTCTGGTTTGATTATGCCAGAAAGCTCTTTGGGGGAGAGCACGGTGGTAAGAAAAAAGTGTTTCTGATTTACCTACACTCTGCCATCTAATAAAGATTTGTGCAGTCTTGTTCCCTTCAATAGTTGATAATGCTGCAAATTTCCCGCACGATAAATATCCCTGATCATGAGATCGAAATTCGAGCCATTCGTGCCCAAGGGGCCGGTGGCCAGAATGTCAACAAGGTCTCCAGTGCCGTTCATCTGCGTTTTGATATCAAGGCCTCGTCCCTGCCTGACCGGTACAAGGTGCGGTTGCTTGCCAGAAGTGATCAGCGGATAACACGGGACGGGGTGGTGGTGATTAAGGCCCAGGAGTCTCGCAGTTTGGAGCAGAACAAGATCCAGGCTCTGGATCGTCTGCGGGAATTGATACAGAGCGCAGGAGTAACGAAAAAGTTGCGACGGGCCTCTCAGCCCAGCCGGAGTTCAAAGAAAAAGCGGATGGATCGCAAGACAAAACAGGGACAGATTAAAAAGCTGCGGGGCAGGGTGCGTGATTGACCTGAGCGCTGTTCTGTCCACGGTTCAGGTGCGTCTGAAGAAGTTGTCCGTGGGGCAGCGTCTAGAGCTTTGGACTTTTAAGAAAGACCGTTCGTTGATTATTGTCAAACTTGCTGATGATATGTTGCAGGTAGTGGAAAATGGTTATGCCCGAGCCGAATACATGGTTGCTTCTGCACAGTTGAAGAAACTGCTCAAAACCTTGTTAAAAAAAGAGTTCCCGCGCAGCAATAAGGTTCACCTGTATACTCGTTGAAATGTCAGGGAAAGGCTTTCTGTTCAAAGTACCTTGTACCGCCCAATTCCTTCATCACCTTGCGACACTGTAGGATTTACGATATGCTGTGGGGCCTGTTAACTGCTTGAAGTTCTTTGGTCTTCTTTAGTCCGACTGCAGTTTTTTCAGAAGCGGGTGGCCCATTTCCTCACGCTGAATGACGTATTGTGCTGCAACCTTGCGGGCGATGTTTCGTATCCGGCCGATGTAGCGGGTTCGCTCGGATACGCTGATGGCCTTGCGGGCATCAAGCAGGTTAAAGGTGTGTGAACATTTGAGGCAGTAGTCGTAGGCGGGGAGAATTAACCCCTTTTCCACCAGTTTCAGGGCTTCTTCCTCGTAGCTGTCGAAGAACATCACCATCTTGTCGACGTTAGCCTCCTCGAAGTTGAAGGTTGAGAATTCAACTTCAGCTTGGTGGAAAATGTCGCCGTAACTGATTTCGTCGTTCCATGCGATGTCGTAAACGCTGTCGACTCCCTGCAGGTACATGGCGATTCGTTCAAGGCCGTAGGTGATTTCCACCGTGATCGGGTTGAGGTCGATGGAGCCGGCCTGTTGAAAATAGGTGAACTGGGTGATCTCCATGCCATCCAGCCAGACCTCCCAGCCCAGACCCCAAGCTCCGAGAGTGGGGGATTCCCAGTCGTCTTCAACAAAGCGGATGTCGTGCTCCAGGAGGTCGAGCCCGAAGCGCTTGAGGCTTTCGAGGTAGAGTTCCTGCACATTGAGAGGTGAAGGTTTGAGGATGACCTGATACTGGTAGTAATGCTGCAGACGGTTGGGATTATTGCCATATCGACCGTCGGTTGGCCGGCGCGAAGGTTGAGGATAGGCGACCTTCCAGGGTTCCGGTCCCAGGGCACGCAATAATGTCGCAGGATGAAAAGTTCCGGCTCCAACCTCCATATCATAGGGTTGCTGGATGGCGCAGCCGTGATCGGCCCAGTAATGGTTCAGTTCCAGAATGATATCTTGAAAATTCATGGGATATGGTCGTTGGAGGGTTGGTTGTGGAATAAAAATGATTTTGAGATTGATTTTTCTTCATCTCGTAGACGGAAATGAGTAAAGTACCACAGCCGCAATGTGCGGTAAATCATTTTTTCAAGAACCCGTACTGCATTTTTATAAATATTTTCCCTGCCAACTTAATATGATACATCTCGATTCCATGACTAGGATCAAAGAGCTTCTCAGCCGGGCCAGGTCCATTGCCGTGGTCGGTTTTTCGCCCAAGGACAATCGACCCAGTAATATGGTTGGTCGCTATCTGATCAATGCCGGATATCAGGTTTTTCCGGTCAATCCCGGTCACAGCGAAATCTGCGGCCTGCCCTGTTACCCGAGTCTTGCGGCACTTCCAGGGCCCGTTGATGTGGTTGATATCTTTCGCCGTTCCGATGAGGTCCTGCCAGTTGTCGAGGAGGCAATTGCTCTTGGTGCCAAGGTGGTGTGGATGCAGCAGGGTATCGTTAATCATGAGGCCGCGGCTTTGGCCGAACAGGCTGGGCTGACCGTGATCATGGATCGTTGTATCAAGGTTGATCACCAGCAGTCAGGGCTCTGATGATGAACGAACCACAGACCTTTCCTGCTGGCTTGTTTGTGAGGCGAAGCTAATGGAACCACAGCAGTTGGTTATCCGTGGGGCGCGGATGCACAATCTGAAGAATATCGATGTTGAACTGCCGCGCAACAGCCTGGTGGTTTTCACCGGTCTTTCCGGTTCAGGCAAGTCGACCCTGGCCTTTGACACCCTGTATGCCGAGGGCCAGCGCCGTTATGTGGAGTCCCTGTCCACCTATGCCCGCCAGTTCCTCGGGCAGATGGACAAGCCTGATGTGGACGCCCTTGAGGGTTTATCACCCGCCGTGTCCATCGAGCAGAAGACTACCAGCAAGAATCCCCGCTCCACCGTGGGTACGGTTACAGAGATCTATGATCATCTGCGCCTCCTCTTTGCCCGCTGCGGTCGGCCCAGTTGTCCGGAATGTGGTCAGCCCATCAGTTCCCAGTCCATTGAGGATATGGTCAAGACCCTTATGGCTCGGCCTGAGGGGACAAAGATGCTTCTTCTCGCACCTCTGGTGAGCGCCAGGAAAGGACGGCATGAGCAGCTTCTGGCCCGGATCAGAAAGGAGGGCTTTGTCAGGGTCAGGGTGGATGGCGAGGTCTATCACACGGACGAGGTTCTGGAACTGGAGAAGAATCGGGTCCATTCCATTGAGGTGGTGGTCGATCGGCTGGTGGTTCGTGAGGGTGTGTATCGTCGTCTGACCGAATCGGTGACCACCGCGGTCCGGTTGACCGAGGGGTATCTGCTGGTCAGTTTTCCTGACTTGCAGGAGGAGCAGCTCATGAGCGAGCTGGCCGCCTGTCATCATTGTGGCATTTCTCTGCCGCCCCTTTCAACCCAGATGTTTTCCTTTAATAATCCCAAAGGGGCCTGTGTTGAGTGCGGCGGGCTAGGGGTGAAGCAGTATTTTGACTCCCACCTCCTGATCCCGGAGCCCGGGCTGAGTCTGAATGAGGGGGCCATTGCCCCCTGGGGACGACGGGTGGCGACGTCTTATTCCGGGCAGATGCTCGCAGGGGTGGCCAGCCATTATGGGTTTTCCATGGGAACGCCGTTTCACAAGCTGCCCGGGAAGATTCAGCAGATTATTCTGTATGGATCTGGGAAGGAGCGTATTCTCTTTCAGTATCGCAAAGGGCGGCGAAAAATGAGTTCTGAAAAGAGCTTTGAAGGGGTCATTCCCCAGCTGAGCCGCCGTTTTCATGAGACCCAGTCTCCCATGGTGCGGGAGGAGTTGTCCCGGTTCTGGCTCTGGGGCGAACCTTGCTGCGCGCCCAACTGACCACAACCCCCGCTCGGGCAGCTCCCCAGCCACACTGCCACTGGCAGACGCCCCACGTGGTGTCCCCCACTGGCCAACCTGCTCCGCAGCTCCTC
>JACNLK010000061.1 GCA_014381505.1 Candidatus Desulfatifera sulfidica
TGGAAGGACCCTTGCCGGAAAAGGCACCGCCGCCGTGTGAACCTCTGCCGCCGTATGTATCGACGATAATTTTACGACCTGTTACTCCGCAACCCCCCACTGGACCACCGATGACAAAACGTCCTGTGGGGTTGATGAAATATTTGGTGTTTGCGTCAAGCATGTCGGCCGGCAGGATCGGCTTGATGATCTCTTCCATGACGCCTTCCTTGAGGTCTTCGTAGTCAACGATATCATTGTGCTGGGTAGACAGAACCACGGCCTCAATGCGTTTGGGGCGATTATTCTCATACTCGATGGTGACCTGGCTCTTGGCATCAGGACGCAGCCACGGCAGTAGGCCACTTTTGCGTACCTCTGCCTGGCGCTTGGTCAGGCGGTGGGCGTAAGTGATGGGCATGGGCATGAGGACGCTGGTCTCATCGCAGGCATATCCAAACATCAGGCCCTGGTCGCCAGCCCCTTGGTCAAGGTCAATGCCTGTACCTTCGTCAACGCCTTGAGCGATGTCAGGTGATTGCTTGTCGATTGAGGTGAGGACAGCGCAGGACTGCCAGTCAAACCCCATGTCCGATGAATTATAGCCGATTTCCCGAACGGTATCGCGTACAACTTGAGGCATGTCGACCCAGGCTGAAGTGGTGATTTCACCGGCAATGACAACCATGCCGGTGGTGACCAGGGTCTCGCAGGCGACACGTGCTGCAGTGTCCTGCTCCAGGATGGAGTCGAGAATGGCATCTGAGATCTGATCAGCTACTTTATCCGGGTGGCCCTCAGAAACGGACTCTGATGTAAAGAGGTGGTTGCTCATGTTTTTCCTTGTGCTGGTAACGGGTGACGCTTAAAAAAGCAAACGTTTGACCGTAGATGAATGGTTATATGAGTAACTTGGTATAATGCTGAATTTTTGGGTAGATTGTCAAGGGAAAACATGAATTCCTGGCAGAAATAAAAAAAGAAAAGTATTATACAGGTTGCTGAAGTTGATCGATGATAATTGGGGCTGAAACACGATCTTGCGTGAGCCTTTGAAGCTAATATGTTTTTGACGGAGTACGCAGTCGGTGGGTGAAGATTTGAATACATCCTGTGCGGAAGCACGTGAGGTTTTTTTGATAGAGGAACAGGGTTTGGCCGCTGTTCGAAAACGACTGGGTGCAGAGTTTGTGAGGGCCGTTGAACTGATCCTGGATTGCCCAACTCGAGTCGTTGTGACCGGGATTGGTAAATCTGGTTTGGTGGGCCAGAAAATCACGGCCACCCTGAACAGCACGGGGACTCCTTCATTTTTTCTTCATCCAGTGGAGGCCATGCACGGTGATCTGGGGATGGTTGCGAGCACTGATGTCGTTGTGGCTATTTCCTATTCAGGCGAAACCAGGGAGTTGAATTCACTCTTGGGGAGTCTCAAAAAACGTGGGACGCAGATTATTGGCATGACGGGTGGCATGCAGTCAACCCTGGCTCGCGCTGCAAATGTGGTGTTGGATATCGGGGTTCCGAAGGAGGCCTGTTCTTTAGGATTGGCACCCACCGCTTCAACCACTGTTACCCTGGCTATGGGGGATGCCCTGGCTGTGGTCTTGTTGAATCGCAAACAGTTTCAGCCGGCTGATTTTCGTGAGAATCACCCGGGTGGGAGTCTGGGGGAACGCCTCAAGGTACGGGTTGAAGAGGTAATGCTTACTGGCGATGCAGTGCCGAGCGTTCTTGCCGATGCACCCGCCCTGGATGCAATGGCGATCCTCAATCAGAAAAATGTCGGTGCAGTGCTGATTGTCGATGGACAATTCCGTCTCAAGGGGATTATTACCGATGGCGATGTCCGTCGTTTTCTGGTTGAAGGAAAAAATCTTGCCGGCATGACAGCGGTTGACATTATGGTCACAGATCCGGTTTCTATTGCCGGAACCATGCTTGCCGCTGATGCCCTGAGTATTATGCAGCGTTACGAAATCACAGCCCTTCCTATTGTTGATGAAGCGGATGGTCATGTGCAGGGGGTTCTTCATCTTCATGACCTGCTGGGTAAAGGTGAGTTTCGATTTCTGATTTAGAGATTCCTGTTAAGTGTGAGGTGAGAGTATGTGCCAGATGACTGTCGTATTGGAAGAAAATGGATCGGAATCGACCATTGTTGAGGGGGCGACGCGGCTCGATGTGGTGGGTGATTTGATTCGGGTCAGTTCGTTTTTTGAAGAGCCTGTTGAGGTGGCTGATGCGAGGGTGTCCTCCGTCGATTTTCTCGGCGGCAGGCTTGTTCTGGAGAAAAAAACTGTTTAGCTCTGTGCTTGACAGAGATTGTAGCTATTGAGGGATGCGATAATGGATGCGTTACAAAAAGTGAGAGTGGTTCTGCCCCATTGGATTGAACACAACCAGGGCCATATGGATGAGTCCCGTAAATGGGTGCAGGCTCTGCGTGATGAGGGGAAGGACGACGTGGCAGCATTGATTGATGAAGCCATCGCATCCATGGATCAGGCAGGCCAGTTATTGGCCCAGGCGTTTGAGAAAGCCGGCGGGGCCATGGACCAGGGGGGGGATCATCACCACCATCACCACCACCATCACCACGATTGATTTCGATCGTCGCTCTTTACTCAGTCCTTTTCTGGTTGTGCGCAAGAACTGAAGGTCACGAGTCGGGGGGGCAGGAATTGAACGGTGGCAGTTCTAGAATTTCGAGGAATGAGTTGACGTGGTAGGCGGCGTTTAATTTTTGATTTCTGAAGGCGATCAGGCGCATGTCGCAGCCGGCACTGTGCTGCTGGTCAATGATTGAATCGCCAATATAGATGGCTTCGTCGACCCGGCAACTATAGAAATCAAGAATCTCAAGTAAGGCGTCTGGTGCAGGTTTTGGCCGTCTGGCGTTTTCGGCGGTCATCACTTTACCGAAGTACTGTTCAAGATTGAATGCCTTGAGAAGCGGATTCATGGTGTTGGTCCGGTTGGTGGAAATAGCCAGGTGGTACTTGTCTCTGGTCTGCTCAATAAATTCGATCAGATCCGGTTCCATTCGCATATATTTGAAGAAGTTCGAGTAGTCAAGGTTGGCCCGATAGTGGTTCAGTGCGTCAATGTCCTGGTCCGGGTAGTGGCGGAAGATGTGACTGATGGATTCGTGCACATTATGAATATGGACGTACTCGACTTCTGCTTCATCCATGGCTGGTCGGTCAAAGGCTTGGAGAAGGTGGTTGTAATAAGCCCGGTTGGCGTTTTTGGAGTCGAAGAGGACGCCATCACAATCAAAGATAATGAGTTTGAGCATGGTCATTTCAATTGTTGAAGAGTACAGCACTGAGCCAATCCATGCTCCAGAGCAGGAGTGCTTCGTCGTCTGCCAATTGATCTGGATCTGCTGTGATTTGTCCTGATTTGTGCTCGGGTAGCTGGCCCGTCTGTAACAGATGACGAAAGCGGTCGAGATCGTAGAGAGCTAAGGTGAAGGAATCGATCTGCTCTTGGCTGAACTGTCTGCCCTGTCTGACCTGGTCGTGTTGCAGGATTGCAATCAGGTTATCGTTGAAACGGTTGTACTGCTCAAGGCTCTGGTCCTGATTATAACTCTCCGCTGTGTGTTCCTGTTGTTCGCTAAATCCGAGACAATGTGTCTCACGAACCAGCACATGAAAGATCTCTGTTCTGTTGCCTGGCTGACGGATGGCGGCACGTCCCATTGGGTACGTGCGACAGGCTGCAGGCCGGTCCTGATAGACCGTGCAGCCGTCCGGACTGACAAAGACGCAGCTGGCCCGGCCATCATCGACCATGGTTAGGTAAAAGCGGGGAAAGGTCTCGTGGGGCTCCTGTTCCATGATTACATGGCGATTCAGGAGTTCCGTTGAATTTAGCCCAGTGGCCTGTCTTAAGCGCAGGCAGTCGTAGGGAGTCAGGGCGAGTTCCAGCTCCCGGCAGCACTCAGTAAAACAGCTCACACCCGGATGACAGGCAAAGGTGAATGGTTCATCGGCTTGGATCCGGGTGACGTTTTTTGGCAGGAGAGGCGTATTCATTGCGGGTTTAGGCCTCTTTGGGTTTCCACAGTGTCAGTAAAGGGCTGGCCACAAAGATTGATGAGTAGGTTCCCACCAGGATTCCGCACAGCAGGGCCAGTGAAAAGTCATGGATCACTGAGCCACCGAAGATAAACAGTGCTGTGACCACAAACATGGTGGTGAGTGATGTGACAACTGTCCGGCTCATAATCTGGTTGATACTCAGGTTGATTTGCTCAACCAGTGGCCTGTCCACAGCTTTGGCCATATTCTCGCGGATTCGGTCAAAGACGACGACCGAGTCGTTCAGAGAGTAACCGGCCAGGGTCAGGAGAGCCGTCACGATGAGCAGGGTGATTTCAACATCCATCAGCCAGCACAGGGCCAGGACCACCATGACATCATGAAATGTCGCGGCAGCGGCAGCCAGGCCAAAGCGAAGGTCAAACCTGAAGGCCAGGTAGATGATAACCCCAATCAGCGAGATGGCGATGGCCAGGATTGCTTTATTGCGTAATACGGCACTGACCGAAGAGCCGATCTCAGACTGACTCTCCAGAAAAAAACCTTTGTCGCCCAATTTGTCACTCAGGGAGGCACTGATCTGATCACTCAGATTGGCGACCACTTTTTCCGAGCGCTTGACCTTGACGATTAATCGGTGCTCATTTTCAACCTCCTGCAGATCCAGTCCCTCGATAGCACTGTCTGCAAAGGCCTGACGGACTTCGTCCATGCTGAAGTTTTGTTCCGCCTTGTACTGAAGCAGGGATCCACCCGAGAAGTCAACTCCCATATTGGCCTTGCCGCGTGCGATTTGCACAAAGGCAATGACGCCGATGAGAACCAGTACTCCGGAGAGACTGAAGGCTATTTTTTTCAGTTTCATGAAGTCGATGCTGCTCTTCCGGGTGATTTGAAGGAAACGGAGTTGTTTCTTCTTCCTGAAGGTGTAGATGGTATCAAAAATCAGGCGTGAGCAGAACAGAGCGGTAAACAGGTTGAAGAGGATGCCCAGGGAGAGGGTGACCGCAAAACCTTTGATAGGCCCGGTGCCAAAGAGGAACAGGGCCATGGCTGTGATCAGGGTGGTGACCTGTGAATCAACGATGGTGGAAAAGGCCTTGGAGAAGCCGCCATAAATACTGGATTTGAAGGTCTTGCCAAGGGCGTACTCTTCACGCATTCTCTCGAAGATCAGGACATTGGCATCCACTGCCATGCCGATGGAGAGGATGATGCCGGCAATACCGGGCAGGGTCAGAGTGGCGTTGAGAATGGCCAGGCCCGAGAACAGGAAAAGGATATTGAGCGTCAGGGCCATGTTGGCGATGACTCCGGAGAGCCGGTAGTAAATGGCCATGAAGCACAGGACAATCAGGGCCCCGAAGACGCCTGAGACAAGTCCCTTGTTGATGGAGTCACGTCCCAGACTTGGTCCTACGGTCATGTTCTGGATGATGTCAACCGGCGCTGGTAGAGCGCCCACTCGCAGAACGATGGCCAGATCTGAGGCTTCTTCGTGGGAAAAGCTGCCTGATACCTGGGCTGAGCCGCCAAGGATTTTTTCGCGGATGACTGGGGCTGAGCGGACGGCTTCGTCGAGGACGATGGCCAGCCTGCGCCCGACATTTTTTTCGGTCAGGTTTGCAAAGACTTTGCCGCCGCGACCCGTGAAATCAATACTGACATAGGGCTCGTTGAATTGACTGCCGATTCGGACTTGAGCATTTTTGACCATCTCTCCGGTCATCAGAATCTGATCTTCCACGAGCATGGGCCGGAGGATTTCACGACCGGTTGTCCGGTCGATCTCTTTTTCGAAGAAGATTTCAGTATCTTGGGGGATGTGATTTTGCAGGGCTCTATTCAGCTTTCGAATGGAGTCACCTGTCTGCCATTGCTTGGCTTCTACGGATTGTGCAATGAGTTGGTCGAGATTGATCCCGGTGTCGTCGGCTACCAGTTTGAATTCAAGCTGGGCGGTCTCGCCCAGGAGCTTCATGGCTCGTTTTGGATCCTTGACTCCGGGCAGTTGGACAACGATCTCGTCGTCCCCCTGTCGGATGATGACCGGTTCAGCTACACCAAACTGGTCGATTCGGTTGCGAACAATCTCAAGGGACTGGTTGACCGCATTGCTGCGGATAAATTTGATCTCTGCATCCTTGAGACTCAGTGTGATCTTGGGAAAGGAGCCCGTTTCGGTTTCAATTGTGGTGTTGATATTTGGAAAGTTGTCTTGGATCATGGATGTGACTGTATCCATGGCGCCAAGGTTGGGTAAGGTGAAAATAATCGTGCCTGATGCCGCAGGAGTTCGAACGACACTGACCCCTTGCTCCTTGAGGGTTTCCTTGAGGTCGGCGGCGGCCAGCTCCAGAGAGTCTTCCTGAGCTTTGTCGAGGTCAACTTTGAGAACCAGGTGCATACCACCTTGAAGGTCAAGCCCCAGTCGTAATCCTTCAGGGGCCATGTATTTCTTCCACCAGTCCGGAGTGTTTGCGTAGAAGGAAGGGACCACGGTGACTACCGCCAGTGTGAAGACAAAGAAGAGCAGGGTTAGTTTCAGCTTGAGAGTCGTGTTCATATTCTTTTAAATTGTGAAGAGGACAGGAGTTTGTCAGTAGGGCTAAAAAGCTAAAAGATCAGGATGATAAAAACGTTTTATTATACTCGCTTGGCCCGATCTTGCAAGCTCTCTTCTTGCTGGAGAGCGCGGAAGGGAATGGCCTTTGGGTGGGTTGTTCTGGCTGTCGGTCAACTGACAGATTTGCGCAGATTTTGAAGACATGGCGAGATGTTACGGGCTGGCGCAGTTGCACGGCAATCAGGTGTTGCGGTTGATGGCAGCGGCCAGGCAGGCGGCGCCAAAACCGTTGTCGATATTGACAACTCCCAGACCCGGTGCGCAACTGTTGAGCATGGCCAATAATGCGGTTAGTCCACCAAAACTTGCACCATAGCCCACAGAGGTAGGGACTCCGATCAACGGACAGGGGGCAAGACCACCGATTACGCTGGGAAGGGCTCCTTCCATGCCGGCTACGGCAATGATCACTGAAGCGTGGTGCAGGAGTTCCTGGTGGGCCAGGAGTCTGTGCAGACCGGCCACACCCACATCGTGCAGGGCCTGAACAGGATGGCCGAGGGTTTCGGCTGTGACTCTGGCCTCTTCAGCGACACCGAGGTCCGAGGTGCCAGCGCATATGATCGCGATATTTCCGCGCACATCATCTGGGTCGAGTGTAGTAGGATTCGCGGTCAGCATCCTGGCCTGTTCGTGGTATTGGAGTTCAGGGAGTTTTTGCTGGATTTTGGTGGCTTTGTCTCGAGAGATTCGTGTTGCCATAACCGGCCCGGATCGTTTGAGCAGGGCTTGGGCAATGGTAGTGATCTGTGTGGCGCTTTTGGATTCTCCGTAGATGACTTCGGGAAGATTGGTGCGCATTCCTCGCTGGTGGTCGATACAGGCACCGGGGATGTTTTCTGCCGGCAGATGCCGCAACTGTTTTTCTGCTTCGGCTATGCTGCAATGGCCATTTTGAACCAGGGTCAGGAGTTGGTGGAGGTCGGTCTTGTCCATGATTGCACGATGGTTGGTCAGGTTCGTCGGTGGGTCTTTGGGGGGAGTCGTGACTGCTGCCCGGGCAGGGAATCGTCAGGAGATAAGTTTTAGTCGTTCGGATGTCGAATAATTCACCAAATGATCATGAATATATGACTTGACAGTAAAGTTAGCACGTTCGCATGAGAAGGACAAGGAATTGTCATGCTTTACCGATGAATCTGAGTCTGGTAGAATGTCTTTTTTGGTATCATTTGATATGTGGTACAGTTTGTCTGGCTTTTTACGTTGAAAAAGAGTGTTTGAGTTAAAAAAATGCCCCTGTGATTGGAGAATTTGATGTCAGCAGAACAGCTTCCTGAATATATACAATTTTTACTTACCCCAGAGGCCTATCCCCATGCGGTGGATAAGGTCGAACTGATTCAGACTCATATCTCTTTTGTCACAGTGGCCGGGGATTTTGTCTATAAGTGGAAGAAGCCTGTGAATTTTGGTTTTCTTGATTTTTCCACCCTTGAAAAACGACAGGAATGCTGTGAGCGGGAGTTATTTCTTAATCGTCGCCTGTGTCCTGATATTTATCTTGGGACAGTGGCTGTAGCTCAGGTTGATGGACATTTGATGCTGAACGGACCAGGCGAGGTGCTTGAGTATGGAGTCAAGATGGCCCGCATGCCCGAAGAACGGATGATGTCGCGGGTCATTGCTGCGGGCGGGTTGGGCGAAGCCGATATCGATCGCATTATCGAGCGGCTGGTTCCCTTTTATGAGCAGGTCGACGGTTCTGATGCGATCCGCGAGTTTGGTCATGCCCGGTCCGTGGCTGTCAATGTCCTGGAGAATTTTGATCAGACCGAAGGGTTTGTGGGGCAGGGGGCGTTGAGTCGTAACCAGTTCCAGGAGATCAGTGATTATGCTCGTGAATTCCTGACCAATGAAGACCTTTTTGAACAGCGGATCGTCGCCGGTCGGATTCGTGATTGCCATGGCGATCTTTACTCGGCTAATATCTGTCTGGCTGATCAGGTGCAGATTTTTGATTGTATAGAGTTCAATGACAGATTCCGTTATGCGGATGTGGCCGCGGATGTGGCCTTTCTGGCTATGGATCTGGATTTTCATGGTCTGGATGACCTTTCGCAACTGTTTATTGACCAATTTGTCACCCGCTCGGCAGATGATGGGCTGCTCGCTATGCTCAATTTTTATAAATGTTACCGGGCGTATGTTCGAGGTAAAATCGGTCTGTTTACTGCCGCTGATTCTGCAGTTGATGCTGGAGTACGGGAAGACTGCCAGGCTCAGGCAGGCCGCTATTTTAAATTGGCTCATGGTTATGCCCTTGCCGGATAAAACTGAAAGTGCAGCTGGGGGGCGACTGCTGGTCTTCTTTGGCATGATCGCTACCGGCAAGTCGACTCTTGCTGCGGCCTGGTCTGCGGCTCAAAATTGTGTCTATTATAATTCCGATCGGGTCCGTAAGGAGTTGGCCGGGATGCAGCCGGTCACCCGGCAGCGGGAGAGCATGGATCAGGGGATTTACAGCAGTGAGTTTTCACGCAGGACCTACGATCGGCTCCTTGAGTTGGCTGAATCTCATTTTGAAAATGATCCTTCGGCCTGTGTGGTTCTGGATGGTTCTTATCAGAGTCAGGCGGAGCGCGATGTGCTCCGGGCGCGTCTTGAGCGGCAAAATCGCCGGTTGCTCTTTGTCCATTGTGTCTGCCCGGAAGATGTGATGCGCCAACGGATGGATGAAAGGGCAATGGATCCAACAGCGGTCTCCGATGGTCGCTGGGAGGTTTATCTGGGGCAGAAGGCCAGGTTTGAGGCCCCGGACGAGTTGCTGCCTGGACAATTGGTGACCATTGACACCAATCGATCACTTGATGAATTACTGGCAGAGCTTGCATTACTTGAGGGCGCTGGAGTAGGATAGAAAAAGAGTTGCTGGTGAAGATTGCGTAAAGTGTGGATGGCCGTGGCGTTGCGAGTCTGGTCAGGAAGTGAAAATTTTTTTGAAATGTTAAAATCAGAATAAGAGGCTGCACGTGTATAATCGAATTTATCTGCTTCGTTTTCCCAAGGAGACCAGTAATGATCCTGTGATCTACCGTCTGGTTAAGCAATATGATGTTGAGTTTAATATTCTCAAGGCCGATATCTTACCTCACCGTGAAGGTTTGATGATTCTGGAGCTCAAAGGCACGAAAGAGCATGTGAAAAGCAGCCTTGCTTATATGACAGACCTGGGGGTTAATGTTGAGCGACTGGCGGCCAGTATCCGTCGTGATGATGATAAATGCTTTCAGTGTGGCGCGTGTACCGGAGTTTGTCCGGTAGGTGCCTTGTCTCTGCATCGTCCGGACATGGAGGTGATTTTTGATCCTGAGAAATGTACCGGCTGTGGCCAATGTGTCCCCATCTGCCCAGTCCGGGCGATGGAGGTCTCCTGGGGTATGGAAATTCTGGAAGGGGAAGAGGCCGCATTCTGAAAATCTGAGAAAGAGGCAGATCTCTTGTTTCAAACAAAAAACGCCATGGAGTCCAGCACGAGTGGACTCCATGGCGTTTTTTTGTGTTAATTTAGGGGGCGTTGTTGGCGGGTTTGTTGTTGCTTATTTGCCGGGTACCCATGTCTGCCAATTGGGGAGGGAGAGCCCTGAGAACCAGGCTGAGAGGCCGCCCTGGGGGGCGTTGCCAGCTTCAATCTGGTTGAGCAGCTCTTGAGCCCGAGGGGTGATTTCGGCATCCGGATAGGTGCTGATGATATACTTGAGCCGGCGGACACCCTGGTCGAGTTTGTTGTTACGCAGGTAGTATTGGACCACGAAGTATTCGTGGTTGCTCATGAACTCATGGGCAGCTCGGATTCGGGCCTGGGCGTCGGATGTGTAGGGCGAATCCGGGAAAGTGCGGAGCAGGCGCGAAAAATCTCGGATAGCTGAGGTCGCACCTGAGGTGTCGCGGTCTATGCGGTCAATGCGCTGATAATTACACATTCCGATTTGATACATGACATACGGGATAGCTTCGTTGGTGGGATAGCGCTGTTCAAAGCTCTGGTACAGGGTCTGGGCCTCCGGATAGTGGCCGAGGAAGTAATTGCAGTCAGCGCTTTTGAGTTCGGCCAGCATCGCCTGCTTGCTGAAGGGGTATTTCTCAAGAATTTCAGTGAAGTGCTGGCGTGCTTTGAAGTATTTGCCGACATTGTATTCATCCATGCCTTGAATGGCCAGGTTGTCGACAGTTTCCTGTACGTTCTGTGTCTTGGAGGTGAACGTGAACATGTCCTCCATTTTGGCACAACCACCCAGGAGGGTGAGTGTCAGCAGGGCGGCGCAAAGGAGAGTGCGGGAAAACGATGGGTGGATGGTCTGAGTAGATCGCATAATCGTCAGTTTAAGTCAGGGAGTTGAGGTAATGTTCGGCGCTAAGGACGGCGGTTGCCCCTTCGCCGGCGGCGTTGATAATCTGGCGAACTTCCTTGCTGCGTATATCGCCGGCGGCCATGACCCCCGGGACAGCTGTTCGCATTTCTCCGTCTGTGGGGATAAATCCGTATTCGTCGGCTGCCAGCAGGTCCAGGGGGAGTGCTCCGTTGTTGGGGATTACCCCGACCAGCACAAAGATACCGTCTGTTGGCAAGGTTGATTTCTCGCCGTCGTTGTTGACGAGTTGGATTCGCTCTACGCCTTTTTCCCCTTCAATGGCGGTGACTCGACTGTTCCAGATATAATCAATCTTGGGGTTGGCAAAGGCTTTTTCCTGAATGATTCCAGTAGCGCGCAGGGTGTCGCGGCGGTGGATGATCGTCACCTGGTCGGCAAACTTGGTCAGGTGACTGGCCTCTTGAACGGCGGTGTTGCCACCACCAACCACCACCACACGCTGCCCACGATAGAAGGGAGCGTCGCAGGTGGCGCAGTACGAGACACCTTTGCCGGTCATTTCCTGCTCACCTGGTACATCCAGCAGGCGCGGTCGGGCACCGGTACAGATGATCAGGGTGTCACAGGTAAGGGTTTGCCCGTCCTCCAGCGTCAGTTGTTTGGGGGAGGAGGAGAGATCTGTTGCCGTGACGTTGGCAATCAGGGTCTGGAGGTCGAAGCGCTTGGCATGGGCTGCCATCTTCTCGGACAGCTCAAACCCGGATAATCCTTCGGGAAAGCC
This sequence comes from Candidatus Desulfatifera sulfidica, assembly GCA_014381505.1. Taxonomy (GTDB): domain Bacteria; phylum Desulfobacterota; class Desulfobulbia; order Desulfobulbales; family Desulfocapsaceae; genus Desulfatifera; species Desulfatifera sulfidica. Next base: position 11,752 of record JACNLK010000061.1, read on the forward strand.
GGGGTAATTGTCGACCCAGTCTGTGAGTAATACCTGACCACCTTCGGCACCTTTTTCAATCAGTAAATGGTCAAGACGGGCACGAGCCGCGTAAAGACCGGCCGTGAGACCGGCTGGACCGCCGCCCAGAATGATCAGCTGGTAATGGGTCTTGGCCATTGGATGTCCGAAAGAGTGAGGGGGCCCCGTTCGGAAAATGTGATCCGCACGGGTATTGGTTGAACCTACAGGGCCTTTTTAATGAGGTCGCTCAGCTGGGCCTTGCCTACTGCACCAGTGACCTGGTCGACAACTTCACCACTTTTGAAGAGGATCAGTGTCGGGATGGCGCGGATACCGAAACGGCCCGGGGTGGCTGGATTGTCATCAACATTCATTTTAAGGATGTTGGCTTTGCCTGCATATTCTTCTGCCAGGTCCTCGATGACCGGACCGATAGCCTTGCAGGGGCCACACCATGGAGCCCAGAAGTCCACCAGGGTGGGGATGTCTGATGCTGTGGTTGCATCGAAATCAGCGTCGTTAACTGCTTTTACTTTATCGCTTGCCATGATTGCTCTCCTGAAATTAAATCGTGTTGTTGTCAGTGGAATTGGTGAATTGGGTCGTCTGCAGGCTGCCTGATCTGTCCGGGGCAGCGTATTTCCTGGCCCCATGTGAAATCACTGGGGAGTCGTACATATTAAGAATCGTATCGCCTAAAACTCAGGCTTGATTAGTGTAACCGTTGCCCTTTTTCATGACAAGGAAAATATGAGTAAAATCCATGGCAGGCGCGGAGAGGATGGTGTTTGACATCGCTTTGCAGGCCGTGCTATAGTGAAAAACTTGCCCCATGGGCGTTGCCGGGCGGATCCACTGGTGGAGCTTTTTGTGCCTGGCGTTCATTATGTGATACAATAAAGATGATCTTCGCCCTTGAGCAGGGGGAGTGAAAGCGAGGAGTCAGGGATGAATACGAGTAAATCCGAACAGATGTTTGAGGCAGCCCAACGGGTGATCCCGGGTGGGGTCAACAGTCCGGTCAGGGCTTGTCGTTCGGTGGGGTGTGATCCACTTTTTATTGAACGGGCAGCTGGGTCAACTGTAACCGATGTTGACGGCAATCAGTTCATTGATTTTGTCTGCTCCTGGGGACCGATGATTTTTGGGCATGCCCATCCCAGGATTCTGGCTGCGCTTCGTGAGACCATGGAGCACGGAACCAGTTTTGGGGCTCCGACCCCCACGGAAATTGAGCTTGCAGAGTTGGTGGTTGACGCATTACCCTCGCTTGAGAAGGTCCGTTTCGTCAGCTCCGGCACTGAAGCAACCATGAGCGCTATTCGTCTGGCCCGCGGTTATACCGGCCGTAAAGTTGTGGTTAAGTTTGATGGTTGTTATCATGGTCACGCGGATTCTTTTCTGGTTAAGGCTGGCTCAGGGGTTCTGACCCTGGGGATCCCAGGTAGTCCCGGGGTGCCCGACGAGATTGTCAGGAATACCATCTCGATTCCTTATAATGATGAGGCCACACTCGAGCAGACATTGCGCGATCCAGCACTCGAGATTGCCTGTGTCATTATTGAGCCGGTGGCAGGAAATATGGGCTGTGTTTCACCCGCGCCGAATTTTCTGAAAACGCTGCGTCAACTCACTGCGGAGTTGGGGATTGTTTTAATTTTTGATGAAGTGATCACCGGTTTTCGTCTGAGCTATGGCGGGGCCCAGCAGTTTTATGGTGTGACTCCTGATTTGACTTGTCTGGGGAAAATTATCGGTGGAGGTCTGCCGGTGGGTGCATATGGTGGTAAGGCCGAAATAATGGATCAGATCGCCCCAGATGGACCTGTCTATCAGGCAGGGACCTTGTCCGGTAATCCCCTGGCTATGGCAGCCGGAATAGCGACTCTGGGGCTTCTGGGTGAGGATGGTTTTTATGACAGGCTGAATGCCAAGGCAGACAGCTTTGCGGCTGGTCTGAGTGAGATTGCTGAGCGGGCAGGCATTCCGGTACAGCTCAATCGAGTCGGCTCATTGATGACAGGTTTTTTTACCGAGACTCCTGTCGTTGATTTCAACTCGGCAATGCTGGCCGATACTGATCGCTATGGGTGTCACTACCGTCAGATGCTTTCCCGGGGAATATACCTTGCTCCATCACAGTTTGAGGTCGCATTTATCTCGGCAGCACACAGTGATGAGCAGTTGTCGAAGACCCTTGAAATGACTGAATGGTCATTCAAAAAATTGGCAGATAAGTAAAAAAACCGTTGACTTTGGCCGGTGGCCATGATAACAAATTTGATCGTTCACCTAGAAGATTTTCAGGTGGACAGAGGTGGTGTAACATATGGCTAAACTCAGTAAAGAAATGGTTCATCTGCTGGGCAACTATGGTCATATAGGTTTTACCTTTGTCGCTGCCATTTTTATCGGGATGGGCTTGGGGATCTACCTGGACCAAAAGGTCTTTGATGGACAAACTGCCCCCTGGTTTACTTTTATCGGTCTGGCGTTTGGTATTGCAGCAGGTTTTAAAAGCCTCTTTGATATCGTCAGATTGCAGAACCGGGACTGATTTGGTGGTGTGACACGGTGTTGGATGAACTGATTTCCTTAAAGAGGATCCAGCTTATGAGCTGGATAGGCCTGGCCATCCTAACGGGTGGTTCCTGGTATATTATGTCCTCTTTTGATTTCGCCTGGTCGGTAGCGGCCGGGGGGATTCTGGCTAATTTGAGTTTTCTTTCGACCCAGCGGGATGTCATGGATTTCATGAATTCTCTGGATCTGCCTCGGCCTGAAGACGTTGCAGAGGGTCAAGGTGAAAACGAGACTATGACTGAGACGACGGCCATGAAACAGGCCAAGAAGATTGGGAAATCGAAATACATAATTAAATTTTGGCTTCGGCTTGCCCTTATCGGCCTGGTTCTGCTACTGCTCATCAAGAGTGGCCGGGCCAATGTCTTTGGGCTGTTGCTGGGGCTATCAACTGTAGTGTTCACGATCATACTCACCACAGTGAGTGCGGCCGGACGCTATTTTATCAGCGGGAGGTAGCAGGGGTATGGAACATCCGATATTGTTCATCTCAATTATTTTGGAGAAGCTGGGACTGCCGATTCCACACGGTCCTGTCGGTCATGGCTTCCTTGAGCAGATCTGCGCGCCGTATATGACCTATACCTGGTTTACCATGATTTTCCTGGTTGTGGTTGGCAAAATGACTCTTGGAAATCTGGAAATGGTACCCGGTAAAGGTCAGAATTTCTGGGAGATCCTCATCGGTGGAATGGAAAATTTTTTCCTCGAGAACATGGGGCGTGAGTTGACCGACAAACTCTTTCCCATGATTGCCACCTTTGCCCTGTATATTGCTGTGGCCAACCTGATTGGTCTGATTCCGGGCTTCATGTCTCCTACTTCAAGCATTAACACGACGCTGGCCCTGACGATCATTGTCTGGGTGACCCATCATGTGATCGGGTTGCGCGCCAACGGTATTGGTTATGTTAAGCATTTTCTCGGGCCTATGCCTATCCTGATCCCTCTCATGCTGCCCATCGAGTTGATCAGTAACTTTGCCCGACTGCTTTCACTCTCTATTCGACTTTTCGGTAACATCATGGCAAAGGAAACCCTGCTCGGTATCCTTTTCATGCTTGCCGGTGCTTTCTTTGCACCACTGCCGATTATGGTTCTCGGTGTCCTCGTTTCACTGGTTCAGGCCATGGTTTTTGTCCTGCTGACCGTGGTCTATATCACGCAGGCCAACGAGCACGCTCACTGATTCTTGGTTTATCGCCTTGGTTATCCGGACATTGTGATCCGGGTGTCAGGGAACAAATAAAGTTTGTAGGAAGAAGGCCAAAAAATCCATTTAATCTACAAGGAGAAAAACAATGGAAAGTAATTTGATGCTTGGTTTGATTTGTGTTGGTGCCGCCCTGTCCATCGGACTGGCTGGTCTGGGTGCTGGTATTGGTATCGGTAATGTTGGCCAGGGTGCCACCATGGGTCTTGCTCGTAATCCCGAAGTACAGCCTAAACTGATGACTTTCATGATCCTCGGTATGGCTCTTGCTGAGTCCGTTGCAATTTACGGTCTGGTTATTTCTCTGATCCTGTTATATGCGAATCCATTGATTGGGTAAGTATTGGATCAAATCGATTTTTTGAATCGATGAAAAGGCTGCAGAGTAATCTGCAGCCTTTTTGCGTTTAGTTAACAGGATACTAGTTGTCACTGGACTGATGGTTTCGTGCCACCCTGTTTGCTGAGAGAATAAGGTTGTCATAAGTATTGGTGTATTGGTCTTGGTATTTGTCGGCATGGTTATGGTTCAGGGAGAGAGTGGTGAGTGAGACAACATGTGAGGAGATGGTTATTGAGCCTGGCCGCAGACGCAGTGAAAAATTGTTGCCGGGAGCAGGCTGTCTTCTTGTGAACCCTCAGGATGCTGCTGTAGCTTGTGATCAACTTTTGAGGGATGGTGGAACAAGGCGTTTCCTGTTTAACAGTACGCTCATCGTGAGCCGCGATGAAACATTTTTTGTTGCAGGCCCGGCCATGGGAGCTCCCATGGCTGTGATGACCCTGGAAAAACTCATTGCCCTTGGTGCTCAGCGTATA
>JACNLK010000098.1 GCA_014381505.1 Candidatus Desulfatifera sulfidica
GTGGCCTGCGTCATACCTGGGCCAAACTCGGACGTGCTCGTCCGCGCAGGCGGGGCCCTCTCCATGCGTCAGAAGAAGATGCCGCCCGAGTTGGAAGCGGTTGAAGTGGAGGTCTTGTCGGGCAAAGGCGCTCAAGATGTGGGCCTGAATATCTTCTCGACCACCGCCACGCAACCTTGGCACACCTTCTCGCCTGAGGGTAAATCTCTCCCCGGATTGACTACCGGCAGGAATGTTCAAATTCTTTTTGCCGTGAACAGTGGGGACTTCAACCGCAGCACCAAGGGCTGCCTGAACCATGGAGATGGGCAAACGGCAATAAATTGTCGTTCCATCCCGTTTAAAAAACTCGTGGTCATGGACATGGATAATCACATACAAATCTCCTGTGACACCACCGCGTCGCCCACCCTCGCCTTCACCACGAAGACGCATTCTTGCCCCTTCATCAACTCCGGCAGGAATTTTGATTGAAACTTTTTTTCTCTTGTTGACGAGCCCTGAGCCTTCGCAATCCTGGCAGGGATCAGAGACAATCTCCCCTTCTCCGTGACATTGAGGGCAGGTGGAGCTTACCTGAAAGAAGCCCTGGGAGCGAATAACCTGGCCGCGTCCATGACAAGTGGGACATGTTTCTCGTTTATGGCCAGGTCGACATCCAGAACCTTCACATGTCCAGCACGTATCACGACGCTCAAGTTCAACTTCTTTAGTCGTACCATGAACAGCCTCCATAAAGGAAATTTCCATGTCGTAACGCAAATCATGCCCTGGTACGGGGCCATTGCGACGAGTACGACTTCGATTACCCCCCATTCCAAAAAGGTCACCAAACAAATCACCGAAACTGGAAAATATATCGTCTGAATTCCCCGGCCCTTGGTATCCTTGGTTTTTCAGTCCGTCATGCCCGTATGTATCATAAATTTTCCGCTTTTGGTCGTCACTTAATACTTCATATGCTTCAGCACATTCCTTGAAGTTTGACTCAGCTTCCTTATCATCGGGATTGCGATCCGGATGATATTTCATCGCTAACTTGCGATAGGCCTTCTTAACTTCTGCTGAACTGGCTGACCGTTCAACAGAAAGTATATCGTAGTAATCTCTTGCCATAATCCTATTTCACTAACTGGATAATGCTATTGTGCCACAACTTCTTCGGCAGATGCTTCCTCGACAACTTCTACCGGCACATCATCAACATCCGGTAACTGGGCAAGGTTATCAAAAGTGACTGATCCCGCGGCAATTTCACGCAGAGTCATGACCACTTCTTTATTTTTACCCTCGACCAGAAACGGTTCGCCATGACGATGCTGTCTGATCCGACCAACAGCTAAATGAATCAGATTAAAACGATTATCATCGCCAATTTTTCCCAGACAGTCATCCACTGTAATTCTTGCCATCTATAAACCTCGTCACATACTTTCCCGGTTACCCATAAAGGCACCCGAACAAAAAAACAAAAAATTATTCAAAAGGATTTCTCAGGAGCATTGTTTCCGCACGATCAGGACCCACAGAGACTATATCGGCAGGTACTCCGGTAAAATCCTCAATCCGGCGAACGTAATCTTTGGTTTTAACAGGCAGATCGTCAAAGTCACGAACACCAGTAATATCTTCCTGCCAACCATCTATTTCTTCATAGACTGGTTGAACGGCAGCGGCCTGGCGGATATTGGATGGCATAGCGCTCATACGATGACCATCGAGTTCATATTCAGTCGCCATTTTAAGAGTATCGTGTCCACTTAAAACATCAAGCTTTGTAATGGCAAGTCCGGTCAAGCCATTGAGTCGTGCGGCATCATTCGCAACCACACCATCAAGCCAGCCGCAGCGCCGTGTCCGTCCCGTGGTCGCGCCAAACTCACCACCCTTCTTTTGCAGTTTCTCACCAACACTGTCAAACAACTCAGTTGGAAAAGGACCTTCACCAACTCGTGTGGTATACGCTTTAAGAATACCAATGACCGAGTCGATATGTGCAGGACCAAACCCAGAACCATTACAGGCGTTACCGGCTATGGTGTTGGATGATGTCACAAAGGGATAGGTACCATGGTCAATATCCAACTGAGTGCCTTGGGCCCCCTCAAAAAGAATATGCTGTCCCGCTTTACGCGCCCGGTCCAATTCAACAGATACATTTCCTATGAAAGGATTGAGTTTGCTGGCGTATTCCTGAAAAGCATCATATATTACATCAAAGGAAAGTGGCTCCGCATTAAACTTCTTAGTCAGCAGAAAATTCTTTTCCTCAATATTGGCTTGCAGACGATCTCGAAAGAGTGAGTCATCCAGCAGGTCACCGGCTTTGATACCAACACGTCCAACCTTGTCCATATAACAAGGGCCAATACCACGACCAGTCGTTCCGATTTTTTCACCCTGAACCAGGGCCGCTTCTTTGGCTTGATCCAGACTTTGATGGTATGGCATGATGAGATGAGCATTTTCACTGATCATCATACGCTCTGGTGTAACAGGCAGTCCCTGGGTCAGAAGCTCATCTATTTCACCCAGAAGGACACCAGGATCAATAATCACGCCATTCCCGATCATACACTTCTTGTTTTCGTAAAGAATACCGGAAGGAATAATATGAAAGACATACTTTTTACCTTCAACGACCAAGGTATGACCAGCATTGTTTCCGCCCTGAAAGCGCACAACATAATCAGCATAATTAGTCAGAAGATCAACAATCTTCCCCTTACCCTCGTCACCCCATTGGGTACCTACCACCACCACACTGGACATGCTACTCTCCTAAAGAAAGGTCCCCATAAAACAGGGGACATACCGGCCATGCAATCAGCAAAAAACCGACAGTAAATATTAAAATAGACCGTGCCTGTCATTTCGACACGCCAAACACCAGATTACCTAAAAACAACTTTCCATATATAGCCAACACATACAACAAAGTCAATCTTTTGAATTTGTCAACAAAACAGGTCCATATCATAGAATACTAGCTATAATCCATTGAATTTTGGGCAATATACCTATTTTCAGCACCGCATCATAGTTAGCAACAACCCTTACATTACCGCCAGTATGGATCTCTAATTTACTAACAACATTACTACATACCTTGGACAAACTGAGCCGGTCTGCGGATTTGGCCAGGCTGCGGCTTGAGGTACCT
>JACNLK010000077.1 GCA_014381505.1 Candidatus Desulfatifera sulfidica
AGAATAGCGAAGTAGTAGCCGTGGCGCAATCTGCTTCAAGGTTGACAGTAAGTTTGATAATATATTTTGTTGGTATCTGAAGAGATGCTGATTTTACATGACATGTTACTCGGATAGGAGAATAGTTGCTATGAAATTAGGGATCAATGGTCTGGGACGGATCGGTAAACTTTCACTCTGGCACCATGTTTCGAGAAAGCATTTTCCCGAACTTGTTGTCAATGTGGGACGCGAGATCGGTCAGAGCCTGGATGACCTGGCTGCGGCCATTGACCGTGATTCATCCTATGGTCGGCTCGGAACGTATCTTTATGGTCATAAGGGTGGCCGGGTCATTGAAAATCTTAATGATGCCGATGGGACTATGGTCATTAACGGTGTGCCGGTTAAGATTCTGCGTAGTGCTCGGAATCCCAATGAGATCGCCTGGCGTGAGAACAACGTCAAGCTCGTGATCGATACCACTGGTGCCTTTACGGATCCCACCGCCGATGCTGAGGGCGGGTGGGGCTCTCTGCGCGGCCACCTTGCAGCTGGTGCCGAGAAGGTTCTGCTTTCCGCCCCGTTCAAGATCAAAGCCAAGGGTATGGATATGCCGGCCGATGCGGTGACCACGGTCATGGGCATCAATGATGATGACTATGATTCCGCGAGCCATTCTCTGATTTCAGCGGCTTCATGCACGACGACCTGTCTGTCTTATATGATCAAACCCTTGATGGAAAGCGTTGGGGCGGCTAATTTTCTGAGTGCCTCCATGGTTACGGTCCATGCCGCTACCGGGAGCCAGCAGGTGCTTGATCGGCTGCCCAAGAGTGGAGCCAAGGATCTGCGCAAAAATCGTTCAATCCTGAACAACATTATTCTCACCACAACCGGGGCGGCCAAAGCCCTGGGCCTGGTCATCCCCGAAATGAAATCCATCGGTTTTATTGCTGAATCGGTGCGTATCCCTACGTCCACCGGATCGTTGATTGTCCTGGTCCTCAATCTTCAGGATGATCTGGACGCTCCTTTGGGCCGGGATCAGATCAATTCTATTTATCGGGAATATTCTGAAAACAATCCGTATCTTCAGTACACGGAAGAGCAGAATGTCAGTTCGGACATTATTGGTGTGCCGGCGGCGGCAGCGGTGATCGAGGGGACTGAAACACACACCCGTACAGCATCAATTCCGGTCAATCTGAATAATATCAAATCCTGTGCCATCAACGCCGGGGGGGAGTCCATCCTCAACGTGCCGGTGACTCAAGCTGTGGTTTATGCCTGGTATGACAATGAACTGGGGAGTTACACCAACATGTTTGGCGATCTGACGGTTCTGGTTGCCGATAAAATGCTGTAGGTCAAACCGTGAACCATCACGAGAGGAATACAGTATGAAGAGCGTTCGTGACTTGTCGCTGGCCGGCAAACGGGTTCTGGTCCGGGTGGATTTTAATGTTCCCATGGACGATCAGGGTCAGATCACCGATGATATCCGCATACGCATGGCCATGCCCACGATTCAGTATGTCTTGGAGCAGGGTGGGAAGTTGATCCTCTGTTCGCATATGGGGCGACCCAAAGGTCAGCGAGTGGAGAAATACAGTCTGGCGCTGGTGGTCGACCATTTGGCCGGACTGATCGGTCGACCGGTGCGTTTGGCTCCAGATTGTGTTGGTCCGGAGACTGAATCCATGGTCATGGATATGGCCTCAGGCGAAGTGGTTCTGCTCGAAAATTTACGTTTCCATGAGCAGGAGACCGGGAATGATCCGGAATTCGCAGCCCAACTGGGTCGATTGGCCGAGGTGTACGTCAATGATGCATTTGCCGTCTCTCATCGGGCCCATGCTTCTGTGGTGGGGGTTGCCGCTCATGTCGCTGATCGCGGTGCCGGTCTGCTGCTGCAGACAGAGATTGATTTTTTCAACAAGGCAATTACTCGCCCGGTCCGGCCGTTAGTGGCTTTGGTCGGAGGGGCCAAGGTCTCATCCAAGCTTGGCGCTTTGCAAAATATGCTTGATCGGGTTGATAAAATGATCATTGGCGGAGCCATGGCCAACACTTTTCTCAAGAGTTTGGGTCTGGATGTTGGTGCTTCAAAGGTTGAGGATGATTTGCTCGATACCGCGCGAGAGTTTATGGCTGCGGCTCAGGCCAAAGGGGTCAAGCTCTATTTGCCGGTTGATGTGATTGCTGCTGATCGTTTTTCCCCGGATGCCGTGCTGAAGAACGTGGCCTGTCAGGATATTCCTGAAGGTTGGATGGGCTTGGATATTGGTCCTGCCTCGGTGATTTATTTCAAGGAAGCCCTGGCCGATGCCCGAACGATCGTCTGGAACGGCCCCATGGGTGCATTTGAGATGGATGCCTTTGCCCGGGGAACCATGGCGTTGTGTCGCGCCGTGGCTGAATCCCATGCCCTGTCGATCACAGGTGGTGGTGACTCCAATGCTGCGGTCAAGAAATCCGGTGAGGCCGATAATATCTCGTATATGTCCACTGGCGGTGGCGCCTTTCTTCAGCTTATGGAGGGCAAGAGCCTGCCCGGAGTTGATAGTTTGAGTGATGGAGGTGAAGCATGAGTCGTCGACCCCTTTTGGTGGGAAACTGGAAGATGCACACTACCGTAGTTGAGGCCTGTCAGCTGGCAGCCGCGATCCGGCAGGGCTGCGCTGACTTGCCGGAAGAGCGCGATATTATGCTTGCCCCGCCAGCCACGGTGCTCAGTGAGGTCTCTCATATTGTCCACGGAAGCGGTATTATTCTGGCTGGACAGAATGTCTGTTGGGGGCCCCAGGGGGCTTTCACCGGCGAGATTTCAGCGGTGATGATCCAGGGTGCAGGAGGTAATGCTGCCCTTGTTGGTCATTCCGAGCGTCGGCAGATTTTTCATGAAGATGATGCCATGGTGAATCGGCGTTTGCGCGGTGGTCTTGATCAGGGTCTGCTAATGATCCTCTGTGTTGGTGAGACTCTGGAGGAGCGTGAGGGAGGGCAAACGCTTTCGGTTTTGGAGGAGCAGCTGCGCGCTGGTTTGAGCGGAGTAAGTATTGCGCAGTGTGACCGGCTGGCCATAGCCTATGAACCCGTCTGGGCCATTGGCACCGGGCTGACTGCCAGCGGTGAGCAGGCGCAGGAGGTTCATTCTTTTCTTCGTGACCAGGTCACTCTGTTGTACGAAAAAAATGTTGCTGACCAGATGAGAATATTGTATGGTGGATCGGTTAAACCTGACAACATCGATCAATTGATGGCCCAGCCGGATATCGACGGGGCCTTGGTTGGCGGCGCGGCACTGGATGCTGCGTCTTTTATTCGAATTATGCAATTTAAGGCCTGAGCCGACTTTATGATCACACTGTTGACCATTCTTCATGTCCTCGTTTGTTTGTTCCTGATCGGGATAGTTCTCCTGCAGCATGGAAAGGGCGCGGATGTGGGTGCAGCTTTTGGCGGATCAAGTCAGTCATTGTTTGGTACAGAGGGACCTTTGTCTCTGCTGAACAAGCTGACGACAACTGCCGCTATAGTTTTCATGGTTACCTCTGTGGCCTTGGCCTATGTTGCATCGAATAGTGGTACTGGTTCGGTGATGAGCACTGTTGTGAGCCCTGCAGCGCCAGTTGTATCGGAGCAGGTTATTCCCGCAAGTGAGGAAACTGCACCAGAGCAGGTTCAGGAGTTTGGTACGGGTACAGCCCCGGCCACGGAATAAAATTTATAAAATTGTTGCCGAAGTGGTGGAACTGGTAGACACGCTGTCTTGAGGGGGCAGTGGCCAACGGTCGTGCGAGTTCGATTCTCGCCTTCGGCACCATGTTAAGGGCTTTGTTCAAGTGATTTCGGTCACTTGAACAAAGCCCTTTTTTTGTTTGATATTATATGTGGTGAGACACACTCATGATATCTTTTTCCATCCCATCCTACCTTTCTCGTTCTTCATCTTCATGGAATTTTGGAGTCTTCTATGCCAATTTTTTATAGGCTTATCCTATCTTTTTCTTTCCTCTTCTGCTTCACGCAGGCTCAGGCTTCTGAATCACTTGAAAAAATAGTTTTACCGTTACCCTGGTATCATCAGTTTCAATTTGCTGGTTATTACGCCGCAGTCGAACAAGGCTATTACAAAGAGGTGCTCAGCCTTCGACCTGACATGCCAATCATTGTTTGTACCGGCTATAGCACAACACTTTCTAAAGAGGGTGCAATGGAGATAGGTATCAAAAGATATCTCAATAAGCCGGTAGAAGGAGAGGAGCTGGTGAGAAATATTAGATCTGTATTGGATCAAGAATATACCCCTGTGGTGCCAAGAGTGAAATCATAGTATCTCGAGCCTGTATTCTGTGCTTTCCCGGTAAGACTTGAATGGTATTACACTCATTTACCTTATGATCTAGTGTAAGAGGGCTGAAGGGAGGGCAATAAAAAACCCCCAGTACTCGGTATAGCCTGAGTACTGGGGGGGAATGGGTTCTGCTCTGCTACCTGCAGAGGGGATCAGCAGCCGCCGATTCCTCAACCACCGGCTTTTTTGATCGGGGCAGCAGTGTTGCTGTCGACCGGGCCGGCAATAGCAGCTCGGCTGAGTTTGATGCGCACATTGTCAGCAATCTCTACGGTGATGACAGAGTCAGTCAGGCCGGTGATGGTGCCGTGGATGCCACCTTTAGTGATGACCTTGTTGCCGGTTTTCAGGTCGCCTAGAAACTGCTGGTGTTGCTTGGCCTGCTTCTGCTGAGGACGAATCAGCAGGAAGTAGAAAACTACAAAAATTAAAATCAGTGGGATGAATGAGGCAATTCCTGCCCCTGCGCCTGCCCCTGCAGCCGGTGAGGCGGCGTATGCGACTCCTGTCATGGTTGTTTCCTCCAAAAAATAGTTTCTGACCCTCGGGTCGATCGTGCTGTTGTTGTTACGTATTGTCTCTGTTTACTTATATTGAAATTATAACATTAATCACTCGTTCTCGAGCCTGCCATAAAAATCCGCGCGCCATGTTGTAAAACGGTCTTCTTCAATGGCCTGGCGTATTTCAGTCATAAGATTGAGGTAGAAATGAAGGTTGTGGATGGTGTTCAGCTGATAGCTCAGGATTTCTCGACATTGGAAGAGATGACGGAGATAGGCCCTGGAGTAATTGCGGCAGGTGTAACAGGTACAGCGCCGGTCGGGCGGATTGTGATCGTTGCGATAGCGGCTGTTTTTGATGATCAGTTTTCCTGTTGAGGTGAACAGGGTTCCATTCCGTGCATTGCGAGTGGGCATAACGCAGTCAAACATATCAATGCCGCGCATGACGCCCTCCACCAGATCTTCGGGAGTGCCCACCCCCATAAGATAGCGGGCGTGGCCCATGGGCATGTGTGGAGTGGTGGCCTCGGTCATATCGTACATCAGGTTCTTCTCTTCACCGACACTGAGTCCGCCGATGGCGTAACCGTCAAAGCCGATGTCCATCAGGGCAGCGGCATGCTCCCGGCGCAGGTCAGTGTGCATCCCCCCCTGAATGATGCCAAAAAGAAGCTGGCCGCTTTCCCTGTTCTGAGCATCCCGACAACGTTTGGCCCAGCGGGTGGTGAGGTCGGTCCCCTTGATTGTTTCTTCGCGGGTTGCCGGATGCGGAATGCAGGTGTCCAGATTCATCATAATATCTGAACCCAGGGATTCCTGGACATGGATTGCAATTTCGGGGCTGAGGAAGAGCTTGGAGCCGTCCAGGTGTGAGCGAAAGCTTGCCCCTTCTTCGGTGATTTTGGCCAGTTCTTTGAGGCTGAAAATCTGAAATCCACCGCTGTCGGTGAGAATTGGACGATCCCAGTTCATGAAACGGTGCAGACCGCCGAATTCCTTGACCAGTTCGTGTCCTGGACGAATGAAGAGGTGGTAGGTGTTGCCAAGGATGATCTGGGCCTCCATGGACTTGAGATCTTCGGGGGTCACGGCTTTGACTGTGGCCTGGGTCCCCACGGGCATAAAGATCGGAGTCTGGATGGTGCCGTGCAGGGTTTTGAGCTCGCCACGGCGGGCGGCGCAGTCAGTGGCAGTGGAGTGCAGGGTGAAGGGTGAATGAATGGTCATCGTAAGCTCATTTCTGGTGATTAAAAAAGGATGCACTTTAATCGGATGTGCCAATTATTGCAAGATGAGCGGGTTAGCTCAGGTCTGAGAGCAGTGCGCGGAGCTCCTGCTCCTGTCTTTCTATGCTGGCGAGCAGTTGGAATTGCATGAGGGCTCTGTTGAGGTTGTCGTCAGGTTGCTCGATTTTGAAGTAGGAATTTCCGCTCAGGTGATCACTGAAAAAGCGTAAGCCCAGTTCAAAGGTAATCAGGCGCAGGGCATCGTAAATGGCGGCCTGTTCTTTTGTGTTGAGGACGGTGGGAGCTTTCTGGAAATAGCCTCTGAGCAAGCCCTGGCAGCGCCTGAAGCTGAAAATGGTTGTGGCTGCCCTGTCGTTGCCGGCCATGCTGCAGCAGGAGCGCAGGCAGTCTCCGAGATCAACGATGCTCAGACCTGGGCCAACTGTATCCAGATCGATGAGGCTCACGGCTTGATTGGTGCGATCCTCAAAGAGGACATTGCCAGCCTTTGGGTCACCATGTATGCAGCGGATCGCATAATCGCCATGATCACGACCCTGCTCTAGAAAATTGGCATCGGGCCGATGCGCCTCAATGACGGCCCGGCAATACTCTATTTCAGAGTGTTTCCGGTTGAGGTCCGGAGTGGGGAGCGCGTCATACTTTTTGAGGTAATCAGGCAGGACATGGAAACCGGGCAGGGCGATATGGAGCTTGCTGGCATCCAGGTCAGCTGTTTGTCTGTGGAAGATGCCCAGAGCGCGGCCAACCTCCCGGGCCTGATCCCTGTTGTTGATCTGTTCGTGACAGGCACTGTGTTCTATGTAACGCAAGGCCCGCCAAAAACGCCCGTTACGATCACGGAAAAAGTTGCAGCCATCCAACGTTTGAACCAGATCGCAATGTTTCCAGTGCGGCTCCTGCCGGGGAGCATGTTGTGAAATATGGCGGCTGAGCAGGGCCATATTGTGGATGATGAGTTCGGGGTCGCTAAAGACCCGGGTGTTGATTTCCTGGAGGATAAAAGATCGCTTTTTCCCGACAATCAGGTACGTATCATTGATCAGTCCCCGGCCCAAGGGGGTGATTTGGGCCTGGCTTGGCTGAAGGCAGTAGCGATCAATGGCTGTGTCAAGTCCATCATCATTGATTCTGGCATTCCCCGGGCCTGCAGTTTTGTTCAAAATCATTGTGAATCAGATCGGTGAACTGGGCGAACAGGCCGAGCCTTTGAGCTGGAAGATCAGACGCAGCCCTTTGCGTACCCGATGGGAGAAAATTTTAGGTGTGAGATAGCTACCAGCCACTCGTTTGTTGATCTCGGCCAGGGTAGGATAGGGCTGGATGACTCCGGCCAGGGTCGAGAGCTTGACTCCACCACCGAGGACCGCTGACCACTGGCCCAAAAGTTCGCCTGCACCAGGTCCCAGAATCTGAACGCCGATGGGTTTTTCGTGCTCATCGAGGAGCATTTTCAGTTGCCCTGTATCATTTCCTTCGCAGATTGCCCGGTCATTATTGGAAAATTCCTCACGCCAGACCTGGTAGTCGATACCGGCTGTCTGCGCAGCCTTTTCATTGAGGCCGATGGAGGCCAGTTCCGGTTCGCAGTACGTGCACCACGGCATCCAGCGCGTGTTGATTTTGCGTGGCAGTCGAAAGATAGCGTTGCTGACCACGACCCCCCCTTCGTGCCCGGCAGCGTGGGTGAATTGAAAGCGTCCGTTCACATCACCCGGGGCAAAGATGTGTTTTTGACTGGTTCGCATTCGGGCATCAACCACGATTCCTCCGGCACTGTGGTGAACATCGATGGCCGTCAGGTTGAGGCCTTCAATGTTTGGACTACGACCCTGGGCCAGAAGGACAGCTTCTCCACTGATTGTCTGTTTGTGTCCGTCTGAAACGATGACAAGTTCACTGCCCACAGCTGTCTTTTGTGCTGCTTCAACGGTGGCATTGAGGATAAAATTCACTCCCTCTTCAGCCATGACCTTCATCACCTGATCAGCCAGATCCCGATCTTCTTTGCTTAAAATCTGCCCCGAACGTTGAACCACTGTCACTCGGCTGCCCAGCCGACAAAAGGCCTGGGCCATTTCGATGGCAATGGGGCCGCCGCCAAGGATAATGAGTGAGCCTGGCAGACGATCCAGGGAGAAAATCTCACGGTTGGTAAGCAGAGGGATGTTTCGCAGACAGTCGATCCGGGGTGGGGCTGCGGATGAGCCGGTGGCAATGACCCAGAATTTGGCCGAGTGGCGTTTGCCGTCTACTTCGACCTGATGTTCGTCAACAAAGCGTGCAGGCCCGAACACAGTCTGCACTCCGAGTCCACAGAATCGTTCAACTGAATCATGTTTCTGGATTCTGCTGATTACACTCCGGATTCGATCCCGAACGGCGCTGAAATCTACGGGTGGCACGTCAACTTGAGGCAGGCCAAAGCGGCTGCAATCCTTGAGCTGCTGGTAGCGTTTGGCCGTATTGATCAGAGTTTTAGAGGGGACGCAACCAAAGTGGAGGCAGTCTCCCCCAAGTGTTGGTTCACGTTCGATGAGCAGCGTTCTGGCACCGAGCTGAGCTGCGCCCGAGGCGACGGTCAGGCCAGCAGCTCCACCACCGATGATGCCCATATCATAGTCGTAACTGGCCATGTATTCTCCTTTATAGAATATTGCGTCGCTGGCGAATATAGGCGAGCGTTTTTTTGACGGTGATCGGGAAGAGGCCGAGGATGACAAAAGAGAGGATGAGCGACGGGGACAGGATTCCGGCCAGAGAGTCGAGGCGGCCCAGTTCGCTTCCGGCATTGACGTAAACCAAAGTTGCTGGAAGCATCCCCAGTTGGGAGACCCAGTAGTAGGTGGTCAACCGGATCTGACTGAGGCCCATGGCCAGGTTAATGATGAAAAAGGGAAAGATCGGCACCAGACGCAGACTGAAAAGGTAAAAGCCACCCTCTTCTTCCATACCGCGATTGATCGCGGTCAAGCGGTCGCCAAATTTTTGCTGGACCCAGTCCCGGAGGAGGAAACGGGAGACTGCGCAAGCAAGTGTAGCGCCGATGGTTGAGGCAAAAGAGATGAGCAGAGTCCCCAGGGCCAGACCAAAAAGGGCCCCGCCGGTGAGTGTCAGGATGACGGCCCCGGGGAGGCTTATGGCTGTGGCAACGATGTAGATTCCCATGTATGCCCCGATCATAATCAGAGGAGAGTCTGCGTAGAATTGAGCAAGTCGAGTCCGACTGTCTTTGAGTTGCTCCAGGGTTAAAAGCTGATCAAGGTCAAGGATCTTGATCAGGAGGGATGCCGCGATCAGGATCAGAATAATGCCGAGTTTTTTGTTGGACAGTTTCTTCATGGCTGCTTGTTATTGTAAATGTTGTCTGGCCCAAACAGCGGCGCCCATGAGGGCAGCGTCTTGTTTCATGATCAGATGTACGGGAATGGATTTGAGATAGTTAGACATTTTTGCCTTGTTCTGGAAGGCGGCAAGCAGCGGGGCAAAGGATATTTGACCGTGCAGTCGCGGCAGGATCCCTCCACCCAGAAACAGACCATGGTTGCAGGCCAGTTTCAGGGCCAGATTGCCCGCTTCAGCGCCCAGGATTTCAAGGAACAATTCCACGGCCTGTCGGCAGCAGGGGCAGGTGGTGAGTGCGCCCTGGATGATAAGCGGAGTCTGGTCCGTGCTCTGTTTGATCTCTTGTTGCAGGGCGGAGTTGGTCGTTGCCCCCTGTGTGAGGCAGAATTGATAAAGGGTGGGCAGGCTGCGACCGGAACAGACCTGTTCGACGCTGATGGGTAGATCTTTGTGCTGCAGCCAGCGCAGGAGCCGGTATTGAAGATCGTTACATGGGGCAAAGCTTGCGTGGCCGCCTTCCGTTCCCTGGGCCAGTGAGAATGGTGGTGCGTCAATGAAAAAACCTTGACCCAGGCCGGTACCAGGGGCAATCACCGCTCGAATCTGTTGTTGGCTGTGGGCAATCGGCATCCCTTTTTGCAGGGTGATCAGGTTGTCAGCATGCAAATGGAGTAGAGATGCGGACAGTGCGGTGAGATCATTGATCAACTTGATGTGGCTGAGTCCAAGAGTTGCAGTAAGTTTCTGACCATCAAGTTGCCAGTGGCGGTTGGTCATTTCTGTTTGTCCGTCTCCAATGAGTCCAGCTATTGCCAGACAGGCCAGTGACGGTTGGTAGCCACTGGTTGAGATGAATTGCGCCAGTAGTTCCTCGGGCCGGGAAAAATTATTGTTAATGAGACGGTCCTGGAACAGGGGGGAGGGGGCTGGTTCTTTGAGGCTGAATATGCCGAGATCAGTCTTGCTGGCTCCGATATCAGCGGCGAGGAGTAGATTCATTTGGGATCACTCGGTGGACAGGTCCGGCCCGTTGGTGCATTGGCATCGGAGATTCGGGCAGGACCTGTCTGGCTGTGACCGTGAGATTGTCTGCTCTCAGTTGGATTCGTTATACATATGTACATCTTGCTGTGGATATGGGAAGGAAATGGCTTCTTCATCAAAGGTCAGTTTGATTTGTTCGGTGAGGTCAAAGAGGACATCCCAGTAATCACCAGTCTTGACCCATGGCCGTACTGCCAGATCAACTGAGGAGTCACCCAGATTGGCCACGGCAATGGTTGGTGTTGGATCAGCCAGAACACGGCTGTCGGCCTTGATAATGGCCGCAAGGGTTTCTTTGGCCTTTTTAATATCATCGTCATAGCCGATTCCGATCATCAGGTCAACGCGTCTGGTGGAGTTTGCGTTGATGTTGGTGATGGTTGAATTGCCGATGGCGCCGTTGGGCACGATTTTACGCTGGTTATCCGGGGTATTCATAATGGTATTAAAGATGGTGATCTCTGCAACCTTACCGGTCTCACCGCCGGCAGTGATCACATCTCCAACCTTGAAGGGGCGGAAGAGGATAAGCATGACGCCGGCGGCAAAGTTGCCGAGTGAGTCTTTGAGCGCCAAGCCAATGGCCAGGGAGGCGGCACCGACGATGGTCAGGAAGGAGGTGGTGCTGATACCCAGCTGACCGGCAGCGGCCAGGAGTACGCCAACGATCAGGGCGTAGTAGGCGATGTTTTTGAGAAACTTGATTAACGTGATCTCTACGTTATGCTTTTCAAGGGCAGTACCAAAGAGATCGGTGATCTTCTGGGCCAGCCATTTCCCGATGATAAAGACCAGGATGGCTGAGATGATATTGATTCCGTATGCAATGATGAGTGGTTGCAGGTTATTCCAGTTCATGTTCACCTCTTGTGTTGAATGAGATCAGGATCTTAGTTGGGAGTAATTATCTTTTCCTGAGTGTATGGCCTGGGGGAGATGAAATCAAGGAAATTATTCTTTTTTTGTCTGGATTTGGATGGTGATGGCCTGCGGGTCAAAGGGCTGTTGGAGTGAGGCGCTCAGGCGTGAGAGATAGCGGGTGGTTTCTGCCTGCATTTTGAGGGGGATTTCCTGGTGTTGTCCGTTGATGGTCACTTGCGCCAGAGTTTCACCGGGGTGTCCCGGGATGGTCTGCAAATGATCTACAATGAACTCTGTGACCGCTTGGGGGTTGTTCAGAGGTAAACAGGGCAGGACGGGTATCTGTGTGTCCGATGCCACGGCAATGACTCCTGGAACTTTCTCTCGCAGGGGGGCTAAGTCTGGACCGCGGAAGACCTCTATTTTGGGAATGGCAGGTTCATCCTTGAAGCCTTCAGCGATGATCACATCTACCTGATCCAGATATCGGCTGCAGGTCTCCATGAATGTGAGTCGGTGGTTGTCACTGAGCATCACCACCTGGTCCGGAGCGATAAAGACTACCGGGTCGGCCCCGGCCCTGCGGTGTTTGGCTGTATCTGTATCGGGAGCTCCAAAGGCGATGCCCTGATCTTTGCTCGACTTGATTACTCCGACACGCAGTCCACGGTCCCTGAGACAGCGAACCACGCTGGACACTAAGGTGGTCTTGCCGGAATCGTGCCAGCCGATAAAACCGATGATCGGAGGGGTCATGGGGTGTTTGGTTTGTCTGGATTTTGGCCTGGGTCGCTTTTCTGAACGTCTTGCGTGTCGTCGTGGGATTCCCCTTCATCGATCTGGCCAAGTCCCAGGCAATGTGGGCAGGGTTCGTTGGAGAGAAAGAAACGGCTGACCCCCCCGAATCGAGAAACCTCGCCTGTTCCTTCGCAAATGGGACAGGAGGTGAGGCGTTTTTGTTCCATGTTCTTGGTCATGGGAGGTCAGGGTGTCTGGGGATCGTCAAGGCAGTGGATATTCCAGGCCTCGGTTCGATTGTTGTCCGGGTTGGTGACGATCTGAAACTCAAAGATGTTCTCAGGATTGTGGAAGAGGGAGTCGTTGCTGACCTCAGCCTTGGAGTGGTGAAAAAAGACCGATTCCGGCATGAGCCCTTCTGGTCCCAGTTTGAAATAACGGATGAAGCCGAATCCCCGCTCGCTGTTGTAGTTGATGACAATGCCGCGCTGGCGGTTTTCGGCGGGATCATGTCCTTGGATGGGTAACAGGCCCGGAACCAGAAAGCCGGAGAGATAGTTGTCGGCTGATTCTTTGAGTTCCTGGCTGACGTTGTTGAAAGCGATGACTTCCACCCGGCAGCCCATGTTTTGCAGGGCAAGGACCAATCGTAGAAAGTCGCCATCCCCTGTCAGGAGGATGATGCGGTCGAGGTTGCGGGCCTGAAGCAGGGCATCGATAGCCAGATCCATGTCCGCGTTGGCCTTGGTGGTGAGGATGCCTTCGTCATCAATGAAATGCTTGACATATTTCTTGATAACTTTGAAGCCGCATTGACGGACGATGTGGTGATAGCGGTAAAGCTTCTGCCGGTACTCACGGTCTTCATTTGTTCGTGCACTGTCTTCGGCCAGGTAGGAGTTGGCCCGGAGCAGGACGTTCTGCCCGAAATGACCCAATTCAGCCAAAACGTCGTAACGCATGCCGTAGCCGCCGCAGAGACGGATGTTTTCGGCGTCCACATAGATTCCGGTCTTAAGCATCTTCTGTTTTGTCTATCCTGAGCTTGAGTTTATGGAAAATGAATTGCAAAATGGTTGGAACTTTACTCCCACTCAATGGTGGCAGGTGGCTTGGAGGAGATGTCGTAGACCACCCGATTGACGCCGCGGACTTCATTAATGATTCTGCTGGAGATGATGCCCAAGAGGTCATAGGGGACACGTGACCAGTCTGCGGTCATGGCATCGCGTGAGTCCACAACGCGCAGGGCAACGACATGCTCGTAGGTTCGTCCATCACCCATGACACCGACCGTCTGGATGGGCAGGAGCACGGCAAAGGACTGCCAGACCTTGCGATACCAGCCGCTCTTTTTCATCTCATCAAGGACGATGACATCGGCCTGACGGATGATGTTGAGACGGTCCTCGGTGACCTCTCCCATGATTCGGATACCCAGACCCGGTCCGGGGAACGGCTGACGGTAAATGGCCTCCTCGGGCAGGCCAAGTTCCAGTCCCAACTCGCGTACTTCGTCCTTGAACAGTTCGCGCAGGGGCTCAATCAGTTCAAGTTTCATGATTTCAGGCAGACCACCAACGTTGTGGTGTGATTTGATCGGGGCCTCGCCGCGGAAGGAAACTGACTCGATTACATCCGGGTAAAGGGTGCCCTGAGCCAGGAAGTTGACTTCACCCAGCTTATGTGCCTCGTCTTCGAAGATCTTGATGAAGCCAAGTCCGATGCGCTTACGTTTGACTTCCGGATCGATGACCCCGGCCAGTTCACTGAGGAAAAAGTCCTCGGCATTGACGTCGATGACCTTAAGGCTGGTTTTCTCACGGAAGAAGCGGAGGATGGAGCCGGATTCACCTGTGCGCATCAGGCCGTTGTTGACATAAATACAGGTCAGCTGATCACCAATGGCCTTGTGAACAAGTGCAGCCGTGACTGAGGAATCGACTCCGCCGGACAGGGCGCAGATCACCTGACCCTTGCCTGCTCGAGCCTGAATGTCAGCGACCGTGGACTCGATAAATGAGTGCATGGTCCAACTTGGGCTGCAGTAACAGAGGCCAAAGATGAAGTTTCTCAGAACATCGGTGCCGATCAGGGTGTGAACCACCTCAGGGTGGAACTGCACCGCAACAAAGGGTTTTTCGGTATGCCTGAGTGCGGCAAAGGGCGAGTGGGAACTGGTGGCTGTGGCTTCAAAGCCCGGTGCCTCTTCAATGCGGTCGCCGTGGCTCATCCACACCTGATGTTTGGCCTCGCCTGTCTCAAGCCCTGCGAACAATCCCTTGGTGTAGTCGATGACAAGGTCGGCTTTACCAAACTCACGGTTGTGGGCCTGTTCCACTCGACCTCCCAACTGCTGGATCATGAGCTGGGCGCCGTAACAGATTCCAAGGACAGGCACACCGAGCGTGAAGATGCCCGCGTCGGAGAGTGGGGCATCGGAGTCGTAAACCGAAGCGGGGCCACCGGAGAGAATGATCCCTTTAGGTGCGATTTCCTTGATGGTCTCAAGAGAGATGGTGTAGGGGTGGATCTCGCAGTAGACCTTTTGCTCCCGGACCCGTCTAGCAATGAGCTGGGTGGTTTGTGAACCAAAGTCGAGGATAAGAATTGTTTCGTCGTGAATACTCATGGTAATGTCTCGGGGGCGTAGTTGATCAGTTCGAAATACAGTTTAGGCGGTCCGGTAGTTCGGCGCCTCTTTGGTGATTATTACATCGTGGACGTGGGATTCCCGAAGACCGGCCGGAGAAATGCGGACAAACTGGGCATTCTGTTGCAAGGCTTGAACGGTGGGTGCGCCAAGGTAGCCCATGCCGGAGCGCAGACCGCCCAGGAGCTGGTAGATGACAGTTGAGATGGGACCCCGATAGGGGACCTTGCCTTCAATGCCTTCCGGGACAAGTTTGGCCTGGCTGGAGACCTCGGACTGGAAATAACGATCGGATGAGCCTTTGCGCATGGCCCCCAGCGAGCCCATACCTCGGTAGCCCTTGTACGTACGGCCCTGATAGAGGAAGGTTTCACCGGGAGTTTCATCAGTGCCGGCAAAGAGCGAACCAATCATGATGGCGCTTGCTCCAGCGCCGATGGCCTTGGTCAATTCGCCGGAATGTTTGATGCCGCCGTCAGCGATGATGGGAATGTTGAGGGGAGCGGCTGCGGCCACACAGTTTTTGAGCGCGGTCATCTGCGGGACACCCACCCCGGCAACAATCCGGGTGGTGCAGATGGAGCCTGGACCCACTCCGACCTTGACCGCGTTGGCCCCGGCCTTGATGAGAGCCTTGGTCCCTTCGTACGTGGCCACGTTGCCTGCAATGATTGATAGCTTGGGAAAGGTACTCTTGACGCGTTCAACTGCCCGAAGAACCCCTTGGGAGTGACCGTGGGCCGAGTCCATGACCACGACATCGACTCCAGCTCGGATGAGTTTTTCAGCGTGTTCGACCACGTCGTCACCCACACCCAGGGCCGCACCGACCAGGAGGCGACCGAGGCTGTCCTTGGCTGCCAGAGGATACTTTTTGATTTTTTCAAGATCCTTAATGGTGATCAGGCCACAGAGTTTGCCGTTGTCATCGACCACAAGAAGTTTTTCAATCCGGTGTTCATGGAGCAACGCCTTGGAGTGGATCATGTCGATTCCAGGTTTGGCCGTGACCAGATTCTTGCTGGTCATGACGTCGCGGACTTTGAGATTAGGATCCGAGACAAAGCGAAGGTCGCGATTGGTGACGATACCCACCAGTTTACCTTCGCGCAGGACCGGCAGGCCCGAGATCTTGTACTGGCCCATGATCTCCTCCACTTCACCCACGGACTGGTTCTCAAGCACGGTCACCGGGTCGATAATCATCCCGGATTCTGATTTCTTGACCCGCTCTACCTCTCTGGCCTGATTCTCGATGGACATGTTCTTGTGGATGATGCCAATGCCGCCTTCCCGAGCCATGGCAATGGCGGCCCGGTGCTCAGTAACCGTGTCCATGGCAGCGCTGACCAGTGGTGCGTTGAGGTTGATGGTGTCAGTCAGACGGGTGGCCAGGGAAACCTCGTTGGGCAGGACCGCCGAGGCGGCTGGAACCAGGAGGAGGTCGTCGAAAGTAAGGGCTACTTCGATATCATCGTGTAACATGTTGATTCCTCGTGCGTGATGCGGGCAGGTGTTGCTTGTTGTTGGTGGCAGAAGACGAAAATCCAGACGAGCTGGAATGTCTCAGCGTTTTTTTATTGTAGCACTTCACGGTAAAAGCTCAACCGTTTTTCATGGTTGGTTCCGGCCCTGTCAGGCCAGTGAAACTGATTGTTTTTACCTGCTTTTTATGATTTACTGAAAAGAAAAGGAAAACAAATTTATGTTGCTTGAGATCAATCCCCAAAACCCCCAACCACGCCTGATTCAACAGGTTACCGACGCGCTTCGTTCTGGGGCGGTGATCTGTTATCCAACGGATAGTGGTTATGGTATGGGGTGTGATCTTCTGAACCCAAAGGCCATCAAGCGTATTGCTCAGATTAAAAAAAGGCCGAAACAGAAGCCTTTTACTTTCCTCTGTTCCAGCCTGAAAAATATCAGCGAGTATGCCCATGTTTCGAACACGGCCTATCGCCTGATGAAAAAATGTCTGCCTGGCCCGTATACCTTTGTTCTGCCGGGTACCAAGCTGGTGCCCAAGACCATGGCCAGCAAGCAGAAGACAGTGGGAATCCGTGTCCCTGCTGACCCTATCTGCCAACTTCTTCTTCTGGCTCTGGGGAATCCCCTCGTCAATACCAGTATGCCTGTTGAGGAGGGTGGTGAGCCTTTTTTCGACCCTTATGATGTGGATCTTGCCTTTGGTCGGCTTGTGGATCTGGTCATTGATGGCGGACCCATGTGGCCGAATCAATCATCAATGATCGATCTGACCGGCGATGCTCCCCTGGTCCTCCGTGAAGGCCAGGGTGACACCACGCTCTTTCGCTGATTCATTTGGCTTTGGCATTCGAGCTCTCTGAATCCGGCGACCCTCTTGGCTATTCCTCGATCAATGATTCCTTGACCGATTTACTCATGGTAAAGTGTACGGTTTTGCGCTCTGGAATGTGCATGACCTTTCCGGTCTTGGGGTTCTTGGTCGATCTGGCCTTGCGTTTGCGGAGAGAGAAACTGCCAAACCCACGCAGCTCAATACGTCTTTCCTCTTCCAGTGCCTGGCTCATTGTTCCGAGCATTATTTCCAGGGCCGTCCCCACATCCTGTTTGGTTAAAGACAGGTCATCAGCGACCTGGTCGATCAGTTGTTTTTTCAGCATATCGGTGAACTGTCGCTCCTGCTGTCCTTGGTGATGGTGTATCAGTTAATAAAAAAAGGTTGTCCGGGCAACGGACTGTCCGGACAACCTTTGTGTTTTAATGCTGGTGCAGACAATTAGTCTTCGGTCTTGTCTTCGTTCGCCGCAGCCTTGAGCAGGTCACCGAAGGTGGAGGGCGCTGCGCTCTCCTTCTTCTGGGCATATTCTGCGCTTGGAGCTGCTCCGCCTTCACCGTCTTCCTCAAGAGTCTTGATGGACAGACCGATTTTGCGATCAGGGGCGGAGACGTTAATGACAATGGCCTTGATGGTGTCACCCATCTGGTACATGCCCACTGGAGTCTTGATTTTCTCTTTGCTGATCTCAGAGACATGAACCAGACCTTCGATTCCTTCTTCGAGCTGAACAAAGATACCGAAATCGGTGATATTGGTGATGGTTCCTTCAATAACAGTCCCTGAGGGATAGTTATTGTAAGCGGCCTGCCATGGATCTGGCTCAAGCTGCTTGATGCCCAGGGAGAAACGCTCGTGCTCTTTGTCGATCTTGAGTACAACGGCCTGGATGGTCTGGCCCTTGGCGTATTTCTCGGAAGGATGCTTGATCCGTTCGGTCCAGGAAAGGTCAGAGACATGAATCAGGCCGTCGATGCCTTCCTCTATGCCGATGAAGACACCGAAATCGGTGATGTTTTTGACTTTACCTTCGATGATTGAGCCGACCGGGTAGGTCTCGGTGACCAGATCCCACGGGTTGGGCAGCAGTTGCTTCATGCCGAGGGAGATACGCTTGGTCTCAGGCTCGATGTTGAGGACCATGATTTCGACTTCATCGCCAACGGTAACAATCTTGGAGGGGTGGCGCGGCTTTTTAGACCATGTCATTTCAGAGACATGAATCAGGCCTTCAACGCCTTCCTCGAGCTCCACAAAGACACCGTAGTCGGTGATGGAAACCACCTTGCCGTTGGTCTTCTCGCCCACGGGGAACTTCTCGGTGACCGTGGCCCAGGGATCAGATTTGAGCTGCTTGACGCCCAGTGAGACGCGGTCATTTGTCTTGTCGTACTTGAGGACCTTGACTTCAAGCTCCTGGCCCACTTTGTACAGTTTGGCAGGGTGTGAAACGCGGCCCCATGAGAGGTCAGTGATATGGCAGAGACCGTCCATGCCGCCCATGTCGATAAAGAGACCGTAGTCGGTGATGTTGGTGATGGCGCCGGTGATGATCTGGCCCTCTTCGAGGAGATCACGCATCTTCTCGCGGAGCTTGTTGCGCTCCTCTTCGAGGATGGCACGACGGGAGATAACCACGTTGTTGCGCTTGCGGTTGAACTTGAGGATCTGGAAGTCAAGGGTCTGGCCGATGAGGGCATCGAGATCCTTGACCGGGCGCAGATCGATCTGCGAATAGGGCAGGAAGGCCGGGACGCCAACATTGACGGACATACCGCCTTTGACGCGGTTGTCGATGGTTCCCTGAATGGTCCCGTCTTCTTCCTGGATCTTGGCAATTTCTTCCCAGACCTTGATGGCAATAGCTTTTTCCCGTGACAGCAGGAGGCCGCCTTCGTCCTTGCGGCGTTCAACAAAGACCTCGAAGGTGTCACCCACCTTGAGTTCCTCGCCTTCATTCATCTGGAATTCGGATTTGGCAATATAGCTCTCAGCCTTGTCTCCGACGTCAACGAGTACATAGTCATCTACTGTGCCGATGATGGTGCCGATGGCCACATCTCCGACGCGAACGACTGCACTGTTTTCTTCCATTTCAAAGAGTTCGGCAAAGCTGAGCTCTTCGTTGTCTTCTTGGTTGGTTTTGATAGTTTCCTCTGTCATGGGCTTCGCTCTTCTGGCAGCCTTCAATAACTGCCTGGTAAAGGTTTGTCTTGACTGACCTCAAGGCCAGTATGGATTAGGAAAACTTTATTTTATAGCAAAGGCGAAGGCGAAAGACAAGAAATTCCTGCCTGTCTCCCGGAAAAAAACGTGGGGTCACGGTGCTGGCGATTCTTTTTGGGTCTGGTTGGTGAGCCTCACAATAAAAAATCGATGGGCTCAGTAAGCGGGGCGAAATACAATGAGTGGTGTGTCTTGGCGGGAGAGGCCGTGTATACGGTATGCTGATCGGGAGGGTGACGGTTACGGTGAAGTGATCCGGATTGTTTATGATGCCCTTTGTTCAGCGGGGAAAGGCATCGGCCACGCCGCCGTCCACAGGCAGAGTGGCCCCGGTAGTCGGGGTGAGTCCTGTTGCGAAAAAGACAACAGCGTTTCCAACATGGTTGGAGGTGACCTCTGTTTTGAGCAGGTTGCGCTGGCGGTAATAGTCGCGCAGTCCTTCAGGGTCGAGGTTGCGGGAGCGCATTCGGTCGGGTCCGATCACATCCCAGAGGCCTGAGGAGATATCGTGGTCGCTGAAGATGGCATCGGCGTTAATCATGTTGACGCGAACCCCGATCTCGGCCAGTTCCAGGGCTGCAATTTTGCCCAGTTGATGGGCCCCGGCCTTGGAGGTCGAGTATGCACCGAAAGCGGCGCCAGGGGCAAAGACGTTTTTGGAACTGTTGATGATGATCTGGCCACTCTTCATGCCTGTGGCGTGTTGACGGCGGAAGACGGGTTCGGCTGCTTTGATGACTTGAAAGACACCCAGGAGGTTGACGTCGATGGCCTGGCGAAAATCCTTTTCATCAAGCTCGGCAAGGCGTGCCACATGTGCGATGCCGGCATTGGGGACCAGGATGTCCAGGCCTCCGCAGTCATTGACGATACGATTGATTCCCTGCTTGACTGAGTTGATGTCGCTGACATCCATGATCAAAGGGGTGATGAGTGCTGGATTGAATTCCTGGCCCAGGAGGTCGCAGACCCGATCCAGTCGCTCCTGGTTGCGGTCGGACAGGTAGAGCCTGACTCCTGCCGCAAGGAGCTGGCGACCAATGCCGCAGGCAATGGCTCCACCGCCGCCAGTGACGAGAGCTGTGCGTCCGGTCAGGGGCAGGGAGGGCTTTTTGCCAAGCTTGGCCTGCTCCAGGCTCCAGTACTCCATGTCAAAGATTGCCCCTTCATCCAGTTCCTGGTAGGGGCCCACTCCGGCACCCAGGGTTTTGGCCCTGATGGTATGCTCGGCAATGTCGGCTGCAATTCCGGCTGCGGCCTGGCTGGTTCCTGCCGTAATCAGACCCAGTCCGGGGACCAGGATGATGCGGGGCTTTCGGTCGAGTTCAATGCGATGCAGCTTGCGCTTGTTGACCTGTCCTTGAAAATAATCATGATAGGCTTGTTCGAAGGTGGCCATGCCTTCCTGGATGGTCTGGCCCATGGCCGTTTCGTCAAGGTTGTTCAGTTCCAGCCAGAGGGGGCGGTTTTTGGTGCGAATGACATGATCCGGGGTGAGCACGCCACTGGTCAGCCGTTCCCGGGCACCGTCTGCCGTCAGGGCTGACTGGATTTCCTGATTGTTTCTCCACTCAAGAATAAAGGGTGGTGCATTGTCTCGAGCCAGAGCGCCTCGCAGGAGGGGCAGGGCTGTCTGGGGGGACACAGGATCAACCTGTCGGCGCAGGACTGTTGTCGTTTTCCGGCAGCAGTCAAGATAATCCTCGGCCCTGCTGACTGTTTCAATCATCTGGCTGTACGCAAGGTCTGCAGTGTCGCCAAAGGTGAAGATTCCGTGGTGCAGGAGAACGATACTCCGGGCATCAGGGTGCTGCTCCTGACAATCAGCCATGGCCTGTGCCAGCGGGAAGCCGGGCATGATCCAGCCAAGGATGGCAGTATCATTGCCCAGAACTTCGCGGAGCCTCGCCTCAGGGTCAGAGAGGTTGGTCAGGGTGACAATGGCATCGGCGTGGGTGTGGTCGATGAATTTATGGGGCAGAAAGGCGTGGACCAGTGTCTCGATGGAGGGGTTGGGGCTGGTGCTGTCCATCAGGTGTGTGCGAAACTGATTGACCATCTCTTCATCGCTGAGGCGCTCTAATACTCTGAGACGGCGCAGGTAATCTAGGTCCAGGGCGGGAAATCCCTGGGGCTCGATGGTGGCCAGGTCCCAGCCGCTCCCTTTGATATACAAAACGTCCAGCTCGTCACCGAGCAGAGTGGTGATGGTGGTTTTGACTGAGGTGTTCCCGCCGCCATGCAGGACCAGGCTGGGTTCACGACCGATGAGCTGGGATGTGTATGTGCGCAGGCAGAGGTCTGCGGCAATATCGGGATATCTGTCCGCGAAGGCGGTGGCCTCCCGGTGTGAATATTGATTGATCACGGTCGATCACTGCAGAGTGAGATTGTCAATTTCTTCCGTGAACGGATCAAACAGTTCGCGATGGTCGTTCAGGGCCCGGCGAAGAACGGTTTTGGTCATGGGCAGTTCTTTCTCATTCATGACCAGGTTGGCAGACAGGCTCAGGGCCTCCAGGTCATAAAGTGTATGAAATTCGGGACCCAGCAGGACGTAAAGGATGGATCGGCGACGGTTCATTTTCATGGCCCGCATGAATGTGTGAAAGGTGGAATCGGCAAGGCTGCTCCCTTCGTAACCTGAGTGGAGAATGACCATTTCATAACTGGAGAGGCGTAAACGCTCTTTGGCCGAACTGACCGAGTCTGGAAAAAAAGGCAGAAAGCCCAACTCTTCAATACCCGAGGCTAAAGTGGCTCGAGAGGCTGAATCGTGCATCAGAATGAGGGCCTTGGGCAGAACTTCACTCCCGCCGCTCTCTTTGTGGAGCATGATGTCCAGCCAGTCGGGATCCGGGGCTGGGGGAGGTGTTGGGGTGGATGTGTTTTGTCTGTTCGGAGACGCATCCTGTTTTTCGTTGAGAATATCGGCAGTAAGGCTGATGGGTTGACCGCAATGGGGACATTTCAAACGCAGGGTCTGCCCCGGAGTGAGTTTCTCAAGGCTGGCCCGGAGTTTGTCACCGCCCGTTATTTTTTTCTGGCAATGGTTGCAGGTAATAATCATGACCGTTTCCTCATCCAGGGATCCTCATCTTCCTCTTCTTCCATTTTCAACTGGCCGGCGAGGGTTGAGGTCTCCTCGCCTCGTTCGGATTTGATCATATCCAGGCCGCGAGCCACTTCGCTGCGGTTGGATGAGTAGGACATTGCTGCCTCTTCGGTGATCTCCCCCATCTTATAGAGTTCGACCAGGTCTTGATCAAAGGTGCGCATGTCTCTTGTCGCGCCCACCTTGATGACGTTGTAGAAGGTTTTTTCCTCGGTTTCTCCGTTGATAATCAGATCCTTGATGCGCAGGGAGGTGCAGAGAATCTCCATGGCCGCGATACGGCCGCCCCCGATCTTGGGGAGCAGGCGCTGGCCCACAACCCAGCGGATTGAATCCGCCAGCCGGTTGCGGACCTGGCTTTGTTCATCCTGCTCGAACATGCCGAGGATACGGTTGATTGCTTGTCCCGTATCAATGGTATGCAGGGTCGAGATAACCAGATGCCCTGTTTCGGCGGCGGCCAGGGCGATCTCCATGGTCTCCTTGTCACGCATCTCGCCGACCAGGATGACCTTTGGTGCCTGACGCAGGGCCGCCCGCAGGCCGAGGAAAAAGTCATTGAAGTCATTCCCCAGTTCGCGCTGGTTAAAGGTCGCGAGATCACTTTGGTGCACGTATTCAATGGGGTCTTCAAGGGTCACCACATGGACCGGTCGCTCATGATTGATCTTGTCGAGCAGGGCGGCCATGGAGGTTGACTTACCGCTGCCGGTGGCGCCAGTGAACAGGATAAGTCCGTTTTTGTCCCTGGCCATCCGGTAGAATGCCTTGGGGAATTTCATGTTCTCAATGGTGGGCATCTCGTTATTGAGGAGACGCAGGACGGTGCTCAGGTAGTTTTGCTGCTTGAAGATATTGACCCTGAACCGGGTTCCGCCCTCCAGAATGTAGGAGAGGTCGCAGGAACCGTTTGTGATCAGATGCTGCATCAGGTGACGGTTGCCGTTGATCAGGTTGAGGGCGAAGACCTCGGTCTGAAAGGGAGTCAGTTCTGTGATCTCCGGCTCGACGGTCACCGATTTGAGTTGTCCTGATGATTCCACCTGCAGTGTTCTGCCCACGGTGAGGTTCAGGTCCGAGACATTATCATGGGCCGCGAGCATGGCTCTGATCCAATAATCGATTTCAGGTTGCTTCATAATTGTCCCCTGGGAAAAGGAATCTTGCTCTCTTTTTTCTATATTGCTATACAATAAGTAATAAATCCAATCTTTTTTGCTACTGGTGCGCACTGGTAGTGGTCATGAATCTGCCCTGACGTGCTTGAGGGCCATATGTGAGGAGTACAAAAATGTCCATTCCATTACGTAGCGACACGACGACTCAAGGTCGGAGAATGGCCGGAGCTCGCAGTCTCTGGCGGGCCAACGGTATGACCGAGGAGCAGTTTGGTCGTCCGGTGATCGCTATAGTTAATTCTTTTACCCAGTTTGTTCCGGGTCATGTCCATCTGCATGAAGTGGGACAGCGTCTCAAAAAGCAGATTGCCGAGTTGGGCTGTTTTGCGGCTGAATTCAACTCCATTGCCATTGACGATGGAATTGCCATGGGTCATGCCGGCATGCTCTACTCTCTGCCATCCCGTGAGTTGATTGCCGACAGTGTCGAGTATATGTGCAACGCCCATACGGTTGATGCCATGATCTGTATCAGTAATTGTGACAAGATTACCCCGGGCATGCTCATGGGTGCCATGCGGCTCAATATTCCCACGATCTTTGTCTCGGGCGGGCCCATGGAGGCCGGAGTGGATGGGGAGAAGCGGTATGATCTGGTGGATGCCATGGTCATGGCCGCGGATGAAGGGGTGAGTGATGAAGAAATTGATCGGGTGGAACGTTGTGCCTGCCCCACCTGCGGTTCCTGTTCGGGGATGTTCACTGCGAACTCCATGAACTGCCTGAACGAGGCGCTGGGTATGGCCTTTCCTGGTAATGGAACTCTGGTGGCGACCCACAGCAGCCGCCTGTCCCTCTTTGATCAGGCAGCCAGTCGCATCGTTGAAATGGCTGAGGCCTGGTATATGCACGAGGATGCCTCTGTCTTGCCCCGGAGCATTGCTTCCCGATCGGCCTTTATGAATTCCATGACGTTGGATATTGCCATGGGAGGGTCGACGAACACGGTTCTTCACCTTCTGGCCATTGCCCATGCCGCTGATGTTGATTTCAGCATGGATGATATTGATCAGTTGTCGCGTAAAATTCCGAATCTGTGCAAGGTGGCGCCCTCGTCTCATTATCACATGGAGGATGTCAACCGGGCCGGCGGGATTATGGCTATTCTGGGTGAACTTGATCGGGCCGGCCTGCTCGACACCTCGGTCAGTCGTATTGACAGCCCGAGCCTGGCAGCGACTCTTGACGCCTGGGATCTTGCCCGACCCACGGCCACTGACGAGGCCCGGAGTCTGTATTTGAGCGCTCCGGCTTCATCCGGTCGTAATCTGGTCATGGGATCACAGACCACCATGTATCAGGAAGCGGATCTGGATCGAACCCAGGGGTGTATTCGTGATCTTGAGCACGCCTACAGTCTTGACGGTGGATTGGCCGTGCTGTTTGGAAATATTGCCGAGAAGGGCTGTATCGTCAAGACTGCCGGAGTTGATCCTTCCATCTTTCGTTTTCAGGGTCGGGCCCGGGTTTTTTCATCACAGGATGCAGCTTGTGCGGCTATTCTCGATGGTGTGATTGAGGCCGGAGACGTGGTGATCATCCGTTACGAAGGGCCAAAAGGTGGACCGGGTATGCAGGAAATGCTGTATCCCACCTCTTATCTCAAGTCCGTGCATCTGGGCGCCGCCTGCGCCCTGCTGACCGATGGCCGTTTTTCCGGTGGCACTTCAGGCTTGTCCATCGGGCATGTCTCGCCTGAAGCAGCGGCCGGTGGGGCGATTGCCCTGGTGGAGGATGCTGATCAGATTGAAATTAATATCCCGGCCAGGACCATCAATGTGCAGGTCAGTGCTGACGAGCTGGCAGCACGACGGCAGAAGGAAGAGGCCAAGGGCGTTCAGGCCTTTCGCCCCCTTGACCGGGAACGCACGGTTTCAACGGCACTGAAGGCCTATGCTCTGCTTGCGGCCTCAGCCGATCAGGGTGCTGTGCGAATTGTCCCTGAAGACTGATGGTGTCCTGAGCGCCTTGATCGGCCTTGTTACATGCTTGCGGCTCTTCCTTGACAGGGCGGGAGCGCTCCGGTAAATTTCAGATTATTCTGGTGAGTTGAGCAAATCCAAGATGAAGATTTGTTTTAAGAATTTGGTTTCTTTTTGTGAATATTTAAAGACGAGGCGGACGATGAGCAAGAATCAGCTGATGTTTTTTATGGTAATCCTAACCCTGTTTGGCACCATCTGGGGGTCTGTGCGCGACAAACAGGTCAAGGTGCTGAACAAGAAGATAGCCGTCCTTGATCAGCAACTGGTTCAGGAAGGGGGCGAAGCAAGTCCGGTTGTTGTTGAACTTCAAACGCAACTGGCAGCTGAGAAGGCAGAGATTGTTCGGCTGCGGGAGCAGTTGATCGCAGGGGCGCCGGAGGGAGCGTTTGCGGATCCGGCAGAACTGGCCGCCTGCACCAAACGGGTTCAGCAGTTGCAGGATGCTCTGGCCGTGGCTCAGGAAAAGGCTGAACGAATGACCGCTGCCGAGGCGAAGCTTGCCTCACTCGAGGGGATGAAGAGCAAGATGGCCAATACTGTCGATACGTACAGCGCTCAGGCGCAGGAGTTTTCGGTGGAGGTCGAAAAGAACGCTATTCACATTCAGGCCCTGGAGAAGGCTTTGGAGAATAAGAACCGGGCCCTGGGTGGCTGCAATGAAGATCTGAAACGGGCGCGTCTCAACATGGATGTTTTACTTTCTCAGATAGCGGCTCAGCAGGAGAGTCTCAGGATTCTTGAGGAGGCGAGGCAGTAGACTGACAGGCCTGAATGAGTCAGGATGACGCTGTTCGGGATTGTTGAATCTCGGGCAGCGTTTTTTTATGCCGGGTGAGTCGTCTGCTTGATTATGGTTTTGATGGGATAGGGAGGTGTATGTGTTATGAAAATTATTGATTGTCGAGGGTTGAATTGTCCCGAGCCGGTTTTGAGAGCCAAGGCGGCGCTGGAACAAGGGCTGACTGAATTTGTGGTTTTGGTGGACAACCAGGCCTCGCATGATAATGTCCTGCGTTTTGCCCGCAGTCGTGAGTGCGAAGTGACGAGTGTACAGCAGGATACGGGCTTTGAGATCCGATTGGTCGCCTCTGGTTCGACCGTGGATTCCGAGGCTGAGTTTTCGGCGGCTGATTTCCCGTGTGAGCTCCCGGTGGATAAAAAGATTGTCTATGTGATAAGCGCCGATTCCATGGGGCGCGGCAGTGATGAACTGGGCTGGGCCCTGCTTCAGACCTATGTGGCCACCATTGGTCAACTTTCTCCGCTTCCCTGGCGTATTCTCTTCTACAACGGCGGGGTTAAACTGGTGTCTACTCCGGGCAAGGCCTTGGAGGCTCTGCAAAAACTTTCAGATCAAGGCGTTGAGATCTGGTCCTGTGGTACCTGTCTGGAATTTTTTCATCTGGAAAAGGATCTGCAGGTGGGGCAGATCACCAATATGTACGATATTCTCGAGACCATGGCCACGGCTGACAAGCTGGTCAGTCCTTATTGATATGGAAAACAGTACAGCTGAGCAGCTGGTCTCGGTCATGGCGACTGACTGTGTGGAATGTGGTCTTTGTGCCAAGGATTGCACTTTTCTTCAAGAGAAAGGCTCGCCCAAATCCATTGCCGAGCGCTGGCAGGAGCAGGGGCCGGATCCAGTCCTGCCCTTTGAGTGCAGTCTCTGTCATTTGTGCACCGCCGTCTGTCCCAAAGATCTTGATCCTGCAGCTCTGTTTCTGGCCCTGCGTCGCGAACTGACCACTATGGGTCTGGGACGTTTTCCTGAACATCGTGCCATGAAGCGTTACGAAGCCCTGGGGCGTTCGTCCTGGTTTTCCTGGTACTCCCTGCCTGAGGGCTGTGACACTGTTCTTTTTCCCGGCTGCGCTTTTAGCGGCAGTCGGCCTCAAGTTCTCCAGCAGTTGTTTACGTTTCTTCAAGGTGTTATTCCCGGCTTAGGCCTGGTTCTGGACTGCTGCAGTAAGCCCTCACACGACCTTGGTCATCATCAGGACTTTGAACAGGCCTTTAATGAGATGCGCCGGATCCTGTCGGCACAGGGAGTGCGCCGGGTGATTGTGCTCTGTCCCAACTGTGACCGAGTGTGGCGAGAATATGGCCAAACGGTGGAGTGTGTAAATGTTTACGAGATTCTGGCTGAGCACTGGCCATTGACCAGGACAACTCCTGACCCTGAACCACTGATGGTTCATGACAGTTGCGCTCTTCGCTTTGATGAGCGGATTCAGGCCAATGTTCGCAGGTTGCTGGTCAATTCAGGCTGTACAATTCGGGAAAATACTGCTGCGGGAAGGAAGACCTTTTGCTGCGGTGAGGGCGGTTCCGTTCCGTTTCTGCGTCCGGATCTGGCCGAACAGTGGTCAGAAAAAGCAGTGCTCAGGTTTGAAGAGACTCCAGTGGTCACCTATTGTGCCGGTTGCGTCAATTTTCTTGGACGCAAGGTGGAGGCAAGCCACGTCCTTGATCAGCTCTTTCATTCCGGCAGAGTTGCGAATGTTCGTCCTGTCAGGGCCCCGCGTACCTATTGGAACCGCTACCGTATCAAGCAACTGTTTCGTCGCCGTTTTCAGGGCGGTCGGCGCGGTACCCGGCGGCAACTGATGGCCCTGCTCTGATTCTTCAGTTTGTATTTCACGTTTGTGGGGGATATACTTACTGAGTGGTGGCAGTACAGGTGTTGTTTTGGCTGGACTGTGTCGTTGAGTCATTTGTACGTGGAGGATTGCTGATGAAGACCTTGATGAGATCGTTGTTTGGTGCCGTGATGTTGAGTCTGTTGCTGATGGCGGCGGGGCCCGGTCAGATGAACGCGGGTTGGCTGGATCAGGGGTTGTCTGTCCTGGGGTCGGTGACGGGTGAAAGCAAAACAGCTGCACCTGTCTCGGCCCTGAGTAATACCGATATCACCCGGGGTTTTCAGGAGGCCCTGCGTATCGGCTCCGGTAATGTGGTTGGTCAACTGGGTAAAAGTGATGGTTTTAATGCGGATCCGGCTGTCCGTATTCCCCTGCCTGACAATTTGAAACGGGTTCGTGACCTCCTTGCCAAAGTTGGTCTGGCCGCCAGTGTTGATGACTTGGAGCTCAAACTTAATCGGGCGGCTGAGGCTGCTTTGCCCAAGGCCAAGCCCTTGTTTGTGGATGCCATTTCGGCCATGACCTTTGATGATGTGCGGAGCATTTACGAGGGGCCGGATGATGCGGCAACCCGTTATTTTCAGGGTAAAATGACTCCAGCCCTGAGCCGGGAGATGGAGCCCGTGATTAATGAATCACTGGCCCAGGTGGGTGCGGTCCAGGCCTACGATCTGGTCATGGGGCAGTACCGGAACCTGCCCTTTGTTCCGGATGTGAAAGCTGATCTCACAAAACATGTGACTGAGAAGGGGCTGGACGGGCTTTTTTACTATCTGGCTCAGGAAGAGGCCGCTATCCGGAGCGAACCCGTGAAGCAGACCACCGAGTTGCTCAAACGGGTTTTTGGTCAGTGATATAAAGGCTCACTTGAAAAATCGTCTTTTCGCCCAAGGCGGATCCTCAACGAAGATGCTGATTTTTCAAGGGCTCCGTAACGACTTGCCGATCGTGTGAAACCGACTGCGTGGTGCCGTGCAGATTGGACATTCTTCAGGGGCCACTGCGCCTTCTCTGATAAAGCCGCAGAACCGGCAGATGTGGTAGGTGGCTTGATCTGCGGCTTGTCCCCGGGCCACTTTTTTCTCGAGGCTGAGAAAAATTCGTTCCACCCGTTCTGATTGAGAAAAGATATTGTGCATGGCCTGTTCACCGAGCTGTTCGGCTTGCAGTGCCGCGGCGTTGTAGCTGTTGATCAATGCGGGGGTTTCTTCCGTAAAACAGGTGCGCAGGTTTTCTTCATTTGTGTGGGTCTGCCCTCTGAGCTGGATGAGTAACCGCCTGGCCTGCGCTGCCTCGGACTGGCTCATGGCTTCATAGAGAGCTGCCACGGCAGGCTCACCGCTTTGCCGGGCTCTGAGGGCGTAGATAGCCTTCCGTGCGGCCCCGCGTGAGGTCTTGAGAAACAGTTTTTCGAGGTGTTGGGTGAGAGTGGCATGCATATCTGGGCTCCTGGGGACGGATCATGTTGTCGATATGGTTGCGGAGGCCGAATGTGATGAGGTTGTAACAATGCCTGTGACAGTCAGGTAATCATTTTCTACTATACGAGCGGTCACCTGTCGTGTGCAGGTCGATGGGGATTGTTACGACGCCAGCAAACTTATCTTTTACACTTTTTCCTGAATTGATTAAGATTGTCGGATGATATCATTTGCAACACGAGAGATCAACCGGGTCTTCCGGCGTCCGCTGATTCCTGCGCAGTGCAGAGTCAGTCCGGCCCGATTGATCTGTTGCTGCCTGCTGGCGTCCGCCATGTGTCTGCTCTGGTCAGGGGCTGCTGAGGCCGAGCATCATGATCCGAGTTTTGTTCAGACTGTGGAGAGTATGCGCCAGGTTCAGTGTATGGACGAGGAGCAGGTGCAGTATTACAAGGGGATCCTCCGTGCCCTGAACTATACAAATCTCCGGGTGTTTCGGGTCTTCAGCCGTCTCCCGGGGGTGGCAGCTGAAGAGGTGATTGACAGCCTGAAGCGTTTGGTCTTTGCCCGGATCAATTATGATCATCTCCTGGTTCTTGAGGCGTTCGCTGAACTTGCGGGGGCCGACAGTGAACAAAGCTGGCAGCTGTTGTCCAAGCTCGACCGCCTTGATTATGTTTCTGGCCGAACCGTTCTTTCCCTGATCCAGGTTGAGACGCTTACCGCTGCCGAACTCCTTGATTTTGTTCAGCGAATCGAAGTTCTCAATGAGCCTGCCAAGTGGGCCATGAAGGCCTTCTTCGAGATCCCCGGTCAATCAGGTGCAACCGTTCGTGATGGTCTGCGCCTGGTCGAGAAGATGCGGGACCGGCAATCCTGGGCCGTTGAAAGTCTGTGCAGGGTGCAGGATCTGGATGCAAACCAGGCCCTGGAGGCGATGGCTTTTGTGGCCGATCTCTCAGACACCGATGCCTGGAATGGTCGAGCCCTATTCCGTCAACCTGGAATGACCGTAGCGCTGAGTTTGTACTGGCTCAAACATTATTTTTCCTTGCCTTTGCCCGGTGAAGAGCGTCGATACTTCCGTCTTGAGGAGGGTGAGCGCTCCCTGCTTCTCCATTCCTTTGCTGATGCCGCCGATCACCTGATCTGGAAGATTAATAATCTGCATGCTGTTACAGATATTCTTGGTCACGAGATTTCAGCTGCCAGCCTGGCCAGGTACAATTCCAGGTCTCTGAATTTGCTCTTCCGTCGTCTTGCCCCTGTGGTGCAGGCACGTTTCTCCGCAGAGTTCCATGGGTACCTGCGCCAGGGGAACAGGGGCAGTGCCATTCAAGTTTTGCGCCGGGCAACGTCTGTTGCTCGAGCGCAGGTGGCACACGACAGCAGCAGTGCCAACATCTACATCCTTCTAGCTCGGGGGAGTGAGCTCTATGACTCTTCATTTCGGGGTATATTGGCTCCGGTCCTTCAGGAGCGGATTGCTGATCAATTCGACGCCAACCTTCTCACCTTTCTGCTGGCCGTGGATCCGGAAAATCTCTTTGTCTCGGATTTTATTGTCGGTCTGGCCCAGAAGGGCAAGCTGACCGATTTTTTCCCCATCGCATCCCAAGAGCAGCAACGGGTGCTCGATCTGGTTACTGAATCGGCCTTTCAGGATGAGAACAGCCTGATTCTTTTTTCCGCCACTTTTATGAAGCTGTTAGAGACGATCGAGCTGTCCAGTCGAAGTTATCTCATCGGGCGGATGCTTGAGGCTGTACGTCGTCAGGACACGCTGTTTTCCACCCAGCTTCGGGTTATTCTTCAGTACTATCTGCTTGAGTACCCTGATCTGATCAGCCAGGTGGATCAGATCAGAATTAAACTGATGATATATGCCCATGGTGAAATCTCACTGGAGCGCTATAATCGACCTCCCTTTGTTCAGTGGAAGGAGGACGGGCGCCTGAGTAGCCTTTCAGTGTTTCATACCGATGATGACGGTCGCAGTTCCTATGCATCCAACGCCCGGACTTTACTGAACAGCGGATATCGGCCTCGATTGTCCAGGAACTATGATCTGCCGGTTCACGGGACTTTGCCCGACCTGGCTTATGGTTCACAGCTCCTCACGCAGGTTGTGGCAGCGCCTGGCCGGAGTCTCTCCAATTTGTTTCGTTATCAGCTGCGTCACCCGATTTTGGTTGAGTGGGTTAAAAAAATCAGCGGGATTGAGATTGTCCATGCAACTTTTGTTTATCAGGGGGCAACGCTGCAGCAGGAGTTGTTTGCCCAATTTCTGAAAGGGGACCATGAGATGTTTGCTCAGCGTGGCCATAGTTATTGGCGCAAAGAGCAACTTCTTGATCCCGTTCTCAAACTCATCGAGAACGGGACGATCACTGAAACTGATTTGACCCGTAAACAGCGTTTCATGAGCATTGGTTCCTGCGGGGGGATTCTGGCCTATTCTGAACTGGCCAAACTCTTCCGGAATCGGGTTGATATTCTGGCTACTGTCGGCACCGGCAAGGCGGTGATCAATAATCCGTACAATAAGTTATTATTTGAAGTGATTGCCGGAAACGGTGACGGGTTGACCTGGAAGGATATTGAGCAGCAGGCGTCTGAAATATTTCGGCGAGGTCTTGGTGAGGATTACCTTCAGCCAGGCTCCCTGCCCGCTATTCTGCATAAAATGATGGATCAAAGGTAGTCCAGTAGTCCAAAGATAATTCGAGTATGACGATCATTAAACGAAATGAATTGAAGGCAGGGCTTGTGGAACTGGCCCGTGAAGGCGGTCCGCAGCTCTTTCTTTTTTTCGGCGAGCGCTATCTCTGCCGCGAGGCCGCAGAGCAGCTCGAAGCAGAATTGATTCGGCAGCAGGGTGGTCTGGTTCATGCTGTGGATGGCGACCAGGAAGATCCACTCCGTACGCTGGGAAGTCTTATGACCTACAGTCTTTTGCCCGGAGCGCAGGTGTATCGGGTCACGGACAGTCGTCTTTTTCAGTCCAGGGTCAAGACCGGGGACCTGTGGAATAAGGCCGAGAAGGCGCAGGCAGAGGGGCGTTCAGGACCAGCTCAACGACAGCTTTTACGTTTGGTTGAAGTGGCCGGGTTTGACTCCCAGGATCGCCTGGGAGGCCTGACATCGTCCCTGTGGAAGGAAATATTTGGTTTTGCCAAACCTGCCGGAGACTTGGCCTGGGCCGATGAGCTCTTGGCCGATGCCGGTCCACAGCAGGTCAAGGGGGGCGATCAGGCCACGTTGAATGACAGGTATCTGGCGGCTTTTGAGCAGGGTTGGCCGACTCAGAATATTTTGCTCCTTATTTCCGAGCAGGTGGATAAGCGGCTACAGCTTTTCAAGGGTCTGAAAAAACATGGTCTGGTCGTGGACTGCAGCGTTGCTCAAGGGGCCGGGGCAGCAGCCCGTCGTGATCAGGATGCAGTGCTCCAGGAGATGGTGGCCAGGACCTTGTCTTTTCACCGGAAAAAAATGGCGTCCCCGGTCCTGGACCAGCTCCTGGAGCGAGTGGGGTTTCATCCCGAGGCTGTGGTCATGGAGGTGGAAAAGCTGGCCCTTTCAGTCGAAGAGCGCCCGCAGATAACGGCAGAGGATCTTGATAATATGATTGGGCGGACCCGTGAAGATGCCCTGTATGAATTGACCGAAGTCTTTGGGCGAGGTCAGTTGGATCGGACCCTGACCATTTGCCACCGCCTCCTTGACAATGGTATCCATGCCCTGGCGATTCTGGCCACGATGCGTAATTTTCTGCGTCGACTGCTGATCATTCGTACTCTGCAACTCCAACCGGTTCCCCGATGGCAGTCGAGGATGCAGGCACGTCAGTTTCAGGATCAGTATCTGCCGATCCTCAAAGAGCAGGGTGAGTGGGCCGATTTGTTAAAAGGTCATCCTTATGCTCTGTTTATGAGTTTTTCCAAGGCAGAAAAATTTTCCTGTACTCAACTCAAAGGCTGGCTGGCCCGCCTCTTGTCTGCTGAGTATCAGCTCAAGGGAGGACCCTTTGATCAAAAGCTGGTTCTGGATGAGCTTTTTGTTGCTCTTCTGGCGACGGGTCAGGATTGATCTTGCCAGGTCTGGAATCGTTGTTAAGGTAGAAATATGATGGTGTATAATGGTGTGGTCATAACTTTGATGGTTACGGGGCGCCGGACAGGGTACCGGGAGTCTCTCAAGAGAAGAGAAAATGAGTACAAGTAAAGGTAAACATAAAGGGGAGCTGGCCGTCCGTGAGGAGCTGGAGCTGCATGAGCCGTCGCTCTATAAAGTTCTGCTGCATAACGACGATTATACTTCCATGGATTTTGTGATTTTGGTTCTTGAACATGTTTTTCGTAAATCCATGCCGGAGGCGACCAAGATTATGCTCAATGTTCATCAGCAGGGTGTTGGAGTGGCCGGAGTCTATACTCGCGAGATATGTGAGACAAAAATTGTAGTGGTCCGGGAGATGGCCAGTAAAAATGAGTTTCCACTGCGCTGTACAATGGAGAAAATTTAACAAATCTTCTGAAGAGTTGTGGGTTTTTTTCTCTGTTCTGGATGGTCGTGGGATCCAGTCGTCTTTCAGGTCTGATAAGGAAAAACTGATATGTTAACAAAACCACTTGAAGTAGCTCTGATCACGGCCATTCGTGAGGCCAAGAAGCATCATCATGAGTATGTGACTGTCGAGCATATGCTTTATGGCTTGCTTCATGATGATCTGGCTACCCATATTATCCAAGGCTGTGGGGGCTCCGTTGACGGTTTGAAAGAGAGGCTGGAAAGTTTCTTTGTGGGTGAACTGCCCGCTATTCAAAAGAGTGAGTCAGTGGAACCGGCCCAGACTGTCGGCTTTAACAGGGTTTTGCAGCGGGCTGTTGCCCATGTGCAGAGTTGCGGAAAAAAGGAAGTGGATAGTGGTGATGTCCTGGTTGCGATCTTTGGTGAGACCGACTCCCATGCCGTTTATTTTCTCGGAAGCGAAGGTGTGGGGCGGATGATTGTTGTTGAGTATATATCCCACGAACTTCCTGCCGTGCAGGAAGGAGATTCCTTGCCTCTGCCTCCGCCCATGGCCCCGGCAGGGGCTGCTCAGAAGAGCGATGAAAAGATTCTGGAAGAGTTCACGGTCAATCTGACCGAGAGTGCCGCCAAGGGTGAGCTTGATCCCCTGATCGGCCGCAGTTCAGAATTGGCGAGGATGACCCAGGTCCTCTGTCGCCGCAAGAAAAACAACCCGTTGCTGGTGGGTGAACCGGGAGTGGGCAAGACTGCCGTGGCCGAGGGTCTGGCCGCACGCGTTTATGCTGACAGTGTTGCCCGGATCGAAGGGAAAAAGGGATTGCTGCCCGATCTTTTACAGGACGCACCCGTTTATCTGCTGGATATGGGTAATCTGGTGGCTGGAACCAAATACCGGGGCGATTTTGAGAAGCGACTTAAGGGAGTCATTTCCGCAGTGGAACGTCAGGAGCGGGCCATCCTCTTTATTGATGAAATGCATACGATCGTCGGAGCCGGCTCCACAAGCGGTGGTTCCATGGACGCCTCCAACCTGCTGAAACCGGCCCTTCAGTCCGGAACCCTGCGCTGTATTGGTTCCACCACCTATGAAGAGTACAAAAATCACATCGAAAAGGATCGGGCCCTGTCGCGCCGTTTTCAGAAGATCGATGTTGAAGAACCCAGCGTTGATGAGACCTGGCGTATCCTCCAGGGCTTGCAGGCGCGCTATGAGGAACATCACCAGGTTCGCTATTCGCGTCCGGCCCTGAGGGCCATGGCTGAACTTGCTGATCGGTATCTCAATGATCGTTTTCTGCCTGACAAGGCCATTGATATTATGGATGAGGTCGGTTCCGCCTTTCGCATGCATGGTCGAACGTTGCGCCAGGTGCGGGTTGCTGATGTGGAAGAAATCGTCTCGCGTATGGCTCGAGTGCCGGCCAGGAGTGGATCAAGTGCAGAGCTTGGCTCTTTGCGGGAACTTGCAGCAACGATGCAGACCATGATTTTCGGGCAGGATGAGGCGGTTGAGACCGTGGTTCGGGCGGTGAAAAGATCCCGCGCCGGCCTTGGCCATCCCGAGTCGCCCACCGGTTCTTTTCTTTTTGCCGGACCCACCGGGGTGGGCAAGACCGAAGTTGCCCGCCAGCTGGCCAAAAGCCTTGGCGTTCATTTTGAGCGTTTTGATATGAGCGAGTATATGGAAAAACATGCGGTCGCCCGTTTGATAGGCGCCCCTCCCGGTTATGTCGGTTTTGATCAGGGCGGCATGCTCACCGAGGCCATCCGTAAACATCCATATTGTGTTCTCCTTCTGGATGAGATTGAAAAGGCCCACCAGGACATCTTCTCCATCCTTCTGCAGGTGATGGATCATTCGACCCTCACTGATAATTCGGGGCGTCGGGCCGACTTCCGTAATGTGATCCTGATCATGACCACAAATGCCGGAGCCCGCGAGTTGAGTGCTGCGCCCATGGGTTTTGTGGGTGATACCAAGGGCCGTGATCGCAAGGCCGTGGATGGTTTGTTCGCCCCTGAGTTCCGGAATCGTCTTGATGCCACGATCTCTTTTACCGCCCTGGACAAGCCGGCAATGGAACGGGTGGTGGATAAGATGATCGCTGAACTGGTTGTACAACTGGCCGAGAAAAAGGTGAGCATCCATCTGAGCGCCAAGGCCCGAAGCTGGCTGGCCAACAAGGGGTACAGTTCCGAGTACGGGGCTCGACCGCTCAGGCGTCTGATAATGAAAGAGATTGGTGACGTCCTCACCGACGAGATTCTTTTCGGCCACCTGGTGCGGGGTGGCGAAGTCCGGGTTGGAATACGCAGCGGTCGGCTCACCTTTACCTATCCCGAAGCGGTTTAAGATCAGGGAGAGTTCGGGGTGTTCAGTGAGATGGTTGAACAGCTTGCGCGCGGTGAGCGCCCTGATCCTGTTACTCTGCGAGGTCGGATGCGGGCGGCAATCACCAAGA
Source organism: Candidatus Desulfatifera sulfidica (assembly GCA_014381505.1). GTDB lineage: Bacteria > Desulfobacterota > Desulfobulbia > Desulfobulbales > Desulfocapsaceae > Desulfatifera > Desulfatifera sulfidica. Next base: position 36,619 of record JACNLK010000077.1, read on the forward strand.
AGCTGGCGTTAGTTCAACAGCCCACGACCTATTGGGAGAGCGATCCCAAGCGTAATCCGCGCAGTGACCATCTCCTCTGGGGGGCAATTCTTCTTGATGACTCTGAGCTCAGAGATGTGGTTTCGGGTATTATTGCAATGGAGCAGGGTGCACGTCCCGGGGGGTCGGCCGATCAGTTTGAGCGTGAAGCCGTGCGCCGCTTGCGGGCCCTGTGTCCGGATCTGCCTGGCTGAAGGTCTCTCTTCCCGCTGAACTTGATTTTTCCGTTTTGTCAGGTGAACCCTCTCAAGGGTACTTTGAACAATTGTCTTTTCAGTGTTTCTCCTTTTTTCCATAAGCCCTCTCCCTCCCATTGTTTGCTCTTTTGGGCAGGATCGCCTATAATTTCTCTACCTTGTCCTGGGATGACCGTCCTGTGGACTCTTTTTCTCTTGTAATGATGAATGGCAGATTACACATGAAATGGCTTATTATTGCAGCATTGGCGACTGCTGAGAAGGCGGGTTGGCGTTCATGGTGACCCTGGGCCTGGGTATTCTTCTGGCCACGGGCCTGTTGGCGGCCAAGTTCTGCCAGTTGCTGCGTCTGCCATCGGTGACCGGATATATCCTGGCCGGTCTATTTCTCGGGCCCAGCGGCGTGGCCCTGATTACCGCAGATACGGTCGGCAGCGGTCTGGACCATTTCACTCACATTGCCCTGATACTCATTGCCTTCAGCATCGGTGAACACATTGAGCTGAAGCGTCTCCGTCAGCACGCCAGGAGTGTCGCCTGTACCGGATTTGGCGAGATTGTCGGGGCTTTTGTTTTGGTGTCGACGGTTATTTTCATCTTTGTCCGCCTGAGCGGTATTGAGGTGGCGGGGGGCCGGTTACGTGATGATCTGGTCCTGTCTTTGCTCCTGGGTTCCATTGCCGTTGCCACTGCACCAGCCGCAACCCTGATGGTGGTCCGCGAGATGAAGGCCAGTGGTCCTTTTACCTCGACCCTGCTGGCGGTGGTGGCTGTGGACAACGGTCTGGCGATCATGATTTTTGGTCTGGTGGTTGCCATCAGTCATCAGCTGGTTGGCGCAGCGCCAGAGCCCTTGTCTGTCGCCCTGGTTACAGGTGTTGTTGATATTGCCAAGGCCTTGTTGCTTGGTGTTTCTACCGGGTTGCTCATGGATTTGACTCTGCGTCGATTTAAGCTACAGGGCGAGATGGTCACCTGGGGCCTGGCTTTGCTCCTGCTTTGTAGTGAACTGGCCCGTTTTCTGGAGATGTCGCCGCTGCTGGCCGGTATGGCCGCGGGGTGTATCCTGGTGAGCCGGGCCGAACGTGATGTTCGTATCTTTCGTGCCTTGAACAATTTTGGCCGACCCATCTATGTCCTGTTCTTTACCCTGGCCGGAACTCATCTTGATCTCAACAGTTTAGGCGTTGCCGGACTTGTTGGTGTTTTGTATTTCTTGTCCCGGATCGGCGGCAAGAATCTTGGAGTGCAGATCGGTGCCCGCCTGGGCGGGGCTCCGGAGTTGCTGCGTCAGAACTTAGGCCCGGCGCTGGCTCCTCAGGCCGGAGTTGCTATTGGCCTGATCGTTCTTCTGGCCGGCGATCAGAGTCTGGCTCCATTTTCTGCTCTTGTGACTCCGGTGGTGCTCACCGGGGTTTTTCTCTCCGAGATTTTCGGCCCAATCACTGTTCGCCGGGCGTTGATCCGCACAGGTGAGGCCGACAGCGGTGCAGAGGTGATCCCGGATGGCTGTGACAGTTTGTCTCCCATATCCTGCGACCGGCAGATGCGTTCGGCCGAGGGAGTGCGTGTGGTGCCCTGGGTGTGGGAGAAACTCAAGCCCCATGATGATGCTGACGGGGTCGTGGTCTTTGGCGCCGCTCATCGGGCCGCAACCCCCGGTTTAGCAAGATTTGCCACAATTTTTGCTCATTATTCCCATTCCTATCCCATGGCCGCACGGGTGTATAATCGTTCTGCGGAGATACCGCCAAAGGTCTTTGTGGCCGAACAGGCTGAAGTGACAAGTATTGGCTATCCTCTGCTCACAGAGTTGGTTCCGGATGTGAACGTGGCCTCCGGGCTGGTGGCAGCAGCTGAATACAATAATGCCCGGGCCGTGGTGCTGGCTTTTCCCCTTGAGGGTGAGGCGAGCAATTTTCCGGAGATTATGGAAACAGTTGCCCGGCACGTTCAGTGTCCAGTGGTTGTTGTTCGTTTTTATGGTGAATTGCACACCGAGCGGATTCTTATGCCGGTGGTTTCAATGGATGAATTGGATGAAATTTATTCAGTGGTTGTGGCTTTGGATGCCATTGGTGAGCATCAGGTGGATCTGCTTTATCTGTTGGAACACACCGAGTCGAGTCGGCGTATTTCAGATAAAGAGGAGGAGGTTCGGGAGTGGCTGGCCAGTCGTGAACAGCAGGTTGATATTAGGGTTCGTGTCCTCGAGACAACTGCCCGAGTCGAGACCATTGTGGCTGAGTCTCTGCACTATGATCTGGTGGTCATGGGAGCTATACGGACCCCAGGGATTAAAAAGTTCTTTTTCGGGTCCCTGGCTGATGCTATTGCCGGGCGTCTGCGCAAGACCATGTTGATTGTCTATAAGCCGAAAAATCTTATTTAGCCATCTCGTCTATTGTTACGTATTCATTTTAGTGAAGGGGTTTTTGAAATGTCATATCAATTATTGATGACGGCACTGGCGGCGGGATTATTTGGTGTCGGCGTCGCTTTTTTGTTTGTTCGTCGTCAGGCCAGACAAGAGCTTGCGGAGCAGGCGCAGCGGCAGGCCGCTGGACACGCCGAGGAACTGGCCGAGCGCCTGGCGCAACGTGATGAACGTCATGGTCTGGAGATGGGGGCCAAGCTTGAGCAATTGGAACTGGCACATGTGGAGTTGGACCGTCTCAGGCAACGCTCTGAGGAGCTTCGTAATCTGAACAGTGATCAACAGGCAAAAATTGCCGAGTTGGGTGCAGATCTTGGCCATGAACAGGCCTTGGCTGCCGATCACCTGGTCCGTCTTGAGGCAGAGCTTCGCCTGAACAGCGAACTCAGCCAGGAGAACGCAAGCGGGCAGGCTGCACTTGCCAAACTTCAGTCTGATCTCCTCCATGAACGGGAACAGACCGTCGATAAACTGACCCTTTTGGAGCAGGCCCGCGAGCAGTTACGCCTTCAGTTTCAGGAACTGGCCCAGCAGATATTTGAAGAGCGCAGCGTCAAGGGGGCCGAAGAGCAACGACAAAAGCTGGGAGCTATTCTTGATCCTTTTCACGTGCAGTTAAAGTCATTCAAGGAAAAGGTCGATACCATCCATCTGCAGGAGACCAGGGAGAGAGCATCTCTCAAGCAGGAGATCGAGTCTCTGCGTGAGTTGAATCAGCGGATCAACGTTGAAGCCGTTAATCTCACCAAGGCCTTGAAGGGCGACAGTAAGATCCGGGGGAATTGGGGTGAACTGGTTCTGGAGCGGGTCCTCGAGCAGTCTGGTCTTCGCAAGGGAATCGAGTATGAAACTCAGGGTGCCTTTCGTGATGAAGACAATCGTCTGCTCCGGCCTGATGTGATTGTCCGTCTGCCCGATCAGCGGGATATTGTTGTTGATTCAAAGGTCTCGCTCGTTGCCTGGGAACGCTATGTCAACTGCGAGGAGGCGGAACGGGAAGTTGCGCTGAAAGCCCATGTGCAGGCGGTACGTGAGCATATCAAGCAGTTGAGCGCCAAAGATTATTCCTCGCTTAAGGGGGTGAGTTCTCTGGACTTTGTCCTTCTGTTTATGCCCATCGAGTCGTCCTTCATGGCAGCCTTTCAGCAGGATGATAATCTGTTCAGTGAGGCCTTTGCCGCCCGCATCGTTGTGGTGACACCGACCACCCTGCTGGCCACACTGCGCACGGTCGAGAATATCTGGCGCTATGAGCGGCAGAGTCAGAACGCCCAGGAGATCGCCCAGCGGGCTGGGGCCATGTATGACAAGTTGTGCCTGTTTGTTGAGAGTATGGATAAACTGGGGCGCCAGATGGATACGGCCCGCAACAGCTATGATGAGGCCATGAATCGGCTGACCCGCGGCCGTGGTAATTTGATCAGTCAGGCGAATCGTTTTGCTGAGTTGGGAATCGAGGGCAAGAAAACATTGCCCAAGAGTGTACTCGAACTGGCAGCCGGTGAGTCAGGGTCAGAACCTGAAAATGGGGAGAGTTGACAGGGATTGTCTGGTTTTGTAGAAAAGATGGAACATTTTGTGTTTGAGCTTCGGTGAAAAAGAAGAAATTTCGTTTGAGGACACAGCGCAGCGCAGTCATCGGACCAAAGGAATCTTGTTCAAGGGAGTTTTTATTTTAATCTGAGGGGGGAAGAATGATATGAAGAAAGTTTTATTAATGGCCCTGTTGGCTCTTTGTTATTCGGTCACTGCTGTGGCCCAGGAACCGGTCAGGATCGGCATGATTACAACCCTGTCGACCAAGGCCGGGTATCTGGGTGAGGATATCCGTGACGGTTTTCAGCTGGCTGTTGATGAGGGCAAAGGAACCTTGGGTGGTATTGCCGTGGATCTCCTGGTCGATGATGATAATCGCAAGCCTGAGAAGGCCAGGCAGATTGCCGAACGTTTCATCAAGAGGGATAAAGCCCAAATTCTGACCGGCATTGTTTTCTCCAATGTGGCCACGGCTGTGGTTCCCAAGGTGGTTCGTGAGGATGTGTTTTATATCAGCCCCAATGCTGGTCCGTCTATGCTTGCCGGTAAGGGCTGCGACCCCAATTACTTTAATGTGGCCTGGCAGAACGATAATCTGCATGAGGCCGCAGGAAAGTATGTCAATGATAAGGGCTTCAACAAGGTTTATCTGTTAGCTCCCAACTATCCTGGTGGGAAGGATGCCGTATCTGGTTTCAAACGCTTTTACAAGGGTGGGATTGCCGGTGAGGTGTATACCAACCTTGGTCAGTCCGATTACGCAGCGGAACTGGCCTCTCTTCGCGCTGCCGCTCCTGATGCGGTCTTTTTCTTTCTGCCCGGTGGAATGGGTATTAACTTCATTAAACAGTATGCCCAGGCCGGCCTGAATAAAACGATTCCCCTGTTCGGCCCCGCCTTTTCTTTTGATGAGCGCCTCCTTCAGGCCGTGGGCGATGCGGGCCTTGGTGTCATCAATGGTTCGCAGTGGAGTCCGGATCTGGATACCCCGAAGAACAGGGCTTTTGTTGAGGCCTTCCGTGCGACTTATGGTCGAACGCCGACTCTCTACGCCAGCCAGGGATATGATGCGGCCCAACTCATCGGCTCGGCCTTGAAGAAGGTGGGTGGTGATATGAATCGTCAGGACGATTTTCGTGCTGCTCTCAAGGCAGCTGATTTTACATCCGTGCGTGGTAACTTCCGCTTTGGGAAGAACAATCACCCGATTCAGGATATTTATGTCCGTGAGGTGGTCAAGACGGCGGATGGTAAGTACACCAACCGGATCGTGGAGAAGACCTTTGTGGATCACGTGGATGCCTATGCCAGTGAGTGCTCCATGAAATAGGGAAACTGGGCAATAGCAGCCCATCTTCGTCTATTTCGATCGTCTCACATACCTTGAGTATGCTTTGACGGTCGAAATGGGCGAATCTGAACTCCACTTGCCCAGTTTCCTCCGGGGCTGTTTTTTTACCATGATGAGAGGCATCCTGATCTTGAACGATTGAGATGTCTTCGGTTCACTTTGTTCCGGTTTTTCTTATGCTTCTCTTTGTCGAACAGCTCTTGAACGGCCTGCAACTGGGCGTCATGCTTTTTCTCATGTCGGCTGGTCTGACGCTGGTCTTTGGGATCATGCAGGTGGTCAATCTGGCCCACGGCAGCTTTTATATGATTGGTGCCTATGTGGCGGCCACCGTAATGCTGAAGAGCGGGAGTTTCGTGCTGGCTCTGGCTGTGGCCTTGCCGGTGACGGCCGCAGTGGGCATGCTGGTGGAGCTGACGGTCCTGCGCCGCCTCTATGAGCGGGACCATCTGGATCAGGTTTTGGCCACCTTTGGTCTGATCTTTTTTTTCAACGAACTGACCCGGATGATCTGGGGTCGTCAGCCATTGTTTATGGATGTTCCCCCCTGGCTTTCCCGGACGGTCGAACTCCTGCCCGGTATTTATTATCCCAGCTATCGTCTGCTGATCATTGCAGTCGGGATTTTGGTTGCCCTTTTTCTCTATCTCCTTTTTTCCCGCACGCGGCTGGGTTTGCAGATTCGGGCCGGAGCCACGAATCGCGAGATGGTGGCAGCCATGGGCATTAATATCCGGGTTCTCTACACCCTGGTTTTCGGGCTTGGCGCTCTGCTGGCCGGGTTGGCCGGAGCCATGGCCGGGCCGATCCTGGCGGTTGAGGCGGGTATGGGTGAGTCAATCCTGATCCTGACCTTTGTGGTGATTGTCATTGGTGGAATCGGCTCCATCCGTGGTGCCTTTGTTGGCGCCCTGGTGGTGGGCATGGTGGATACTCTGGGCCGGGCCTTTTTGCCGCAGATCTTTCGTCTGCTGTTTGATTCGGCGGCGGCTGACCGGCTTGGTCTTGCCCTGGCATCCATGGCCGTCTATGTGTTCATGGCCCTTATCCTGGCCTGGAAGCCGCGCGGTCTTTTTCCGGCTCCGGGGAATTGAGATGAGGGCTTTTCTCCGCAATGAACGCCTGATGCTCACTGTCCTGTTGGTCTTTGCCCTGCTGCCGCCCCTGTTCCAGCTCATGGGACAAGAGTATCTACTGTCCCTGTTGAACCGGATTCTGATCTATGGACTGGCTGCGGCCAGCCTGGATTTGATTCTGGGTTACGGCGGCATGGTCAGTCTCGGTCATGCCGCATTCCTGGGGATTGGTGCCTACTCGGCCGGAATTCTCGCCTTTCACAGCTATGAAGGCTCGGCGGTCCTGAATTGGCCCATGGGGCTCGTGTTGCCAGGTTCCGAGAGTTTGCTCCTCGCCCTGTTCGTGGCCGTTGTGATGGCCGGTTTTTTTGGTCTGCTCACCGGTAGTATCAGTCTCCGGACCCGGGGCATGCATTTCATCATGATCACACTGGCCTTTGCCCAGATGTTTTATTATCTGTTTATATCCCTGGACCGCTATGGCGGGGAGGATGGTATCAGTCTTTTTGGCCGGGGCCATCTGCCGGGGTTTGATCTGAACAATGACTTCATTTACTATTATTTGTGCCTGTTCATCTTGATCCTCTTTTTGGTTCTGGCTCGTCGCTTCACCACCTCACGTTTCGGCCTGGTTTTGCGCGGTGGCCGTGATAATGAGCAGCGCCTGCGGGCCCTGGGCTTTCCCGTCTATCGCTATCGGCTGATCTGCTATGCTCTGGCCGCCGCCGCAGCAGGTGTGGCTGGCGTTCTCATGGCGCATCAGGGCGAGTATGTCAGCCCCGGTCTCATGCATTGGACCAAGTCCGGTGAAATCATGGTCATGGTCCTGCTTGGCGGTTCCGGTACCCTGGTTGGCCCGCTTCTCGGCGCTGGCGTTCTGTTGCTCCTGGAGGAGGTTCTGGCCATATATACCGAGCATTGGATGGTGATTCTGGGGCCTTTTCTGATTCTGGTGGTGCTTTTTGCCCGGAATGGTATCCATGGTCTGCTCATGAAGATCGGTGGCCGTGATGATTGAGCCGCTTCTGCAGGTTGAAAGCCTCAGTAAACGTTTTGGGGCATTGCGTGCCGCAGATGAGATCTCGTTGGGCGTGGCGGAAGGTGAACTGCATGCCCTGATCGGCCCCAACGGTGCTGGTAAAACCACCCTGCTGGATCTGCTCTGCGGCCTGACTGAGGCCGATTGTGGGAGTATTACATTTCAGGGGAGGAGTGTCGGCAGTATGAGCATGGAGGCTCGGGCCCGACTGGGTCTGGTCCGTTCCTTTCAGGTGACTTCAGTTTTTCCCACGCTCACGGTTGAAGAAAATCTGGTCCTGGCTGTGATGGCGGCTCAGGGCGGGAATTTTGGCTGTTGGTCACCACCACTTGACGATGTGCAGCTGCTCCAACCTGCCCGGGAATTGTTGACCCGGGTTGATCTGATCCAGAAGAGTGCATTGCCCGCTGCAGCTCTTTCTCATGGTGAGCGGCGTCAGCTGGAGGTGGGCATGGTTCTGGCCACCGCTCCCCGGATGCTTCTCCTTGACGAACCCATGGCCGGTCTTGGACCAGGCGGTACGGTGCAGCTGACTCGAATGATTCAGGGACTCAAGGGGAGCGTGACTATCCTCCTGGTGGAACATGACATGCCCTCGGTCTTTACTCTGGCCGACCGGATCACAGTGTTGGTTCGGGGCCGGGTCGCGGCCACCGGCAGTCCGCAGGAGATTCGTCATGATCCGGCAGTTCAGGAAGCCTATCTCGGCAGGGGTGATGATGCTTGAGCTCCGTGGAGTAGAGACCCGTTATGGGAGCAGTCAGGTCCTGTTTGGGGTTGATCTGAGCGTTGCTGAGGGCCAGATGGTGGCCCTGCTTGGGCGCAACGGCATGGGAAAATCCACCACCATTCGCTCGATTATGGGCCTGACCCCGCCCTTTGCCGGAACCATTACCTTGAATGGGGCCGAGCTGCAGCATCTGCCTGTCTATCGCATTGCCCGTCTGGGCATAGGTTTGGTGCCCGAGGGGCGACAGATCTTTCCCACCCTCACTGCCTGCGAAAACCTGACCGTCGTGGCGGCCAATTTCAGCGGGAGATCAAATCCGTACACGATCAAACGGATCTATGACATCTTTCCCCGTCTGGCCGAGCGGGCTCAAAGTCTTGGCTCAGAGCTCTCCGGCGGCGAACAGCAGATGTTGGCCATTGGCCGGGCCCTGATGACCAATCCCCGTCTTCTCCTACTGGATGAAGCCACCGAGGGGTTGGCCCCGCTCATTCGCGAGGAAATCTGGCGCGGCTTGACCATCCTCAAGGAACGCGGCCTGTCGGTTCTGGTGATTGATAAAAATATCAATAATTTGAAAAAAATTGTCGAGCGCCATTTCATTATGGAACGAGGGCGTGTAGTCTGGTCTGGTGAATCTGTCGACTTGACGGAAGCCGTGCAAAAACGGTATCTTGGGATTTGAGAGTAGTGGAATGATTGAAAAAGAAAATTTCAACAGAGACTTTTTTGATGCTGAAAAAACTTAAATCTTTTGTCCAGTTTTGCTGGATGTCATTACGGGCCTATTCCCTGTACTTTGTTCTTGTAATTTCTCTGTTTGTGATGAGTTCTATTCTGCTGAGCACTCTGCACCGTCAACGGGAGGCAAATTATCTGGTCCAGGTCAGTGAAGAGCAACGTATGCACATGGGGGTGGTTTATTTTACTCTGAAAAACATGGCAGATGTTGTTTTTGAGCATGTGATCAATCAGGATGACATCCTGGAGATCATGGCTCTGGCTGCCAAGACCACCGTTGAGTCGGAGCAGGAGAGGCTGCGGGGCCTGTTGTATGAACGGCTGTTTCTTACCTATGATAACCTTCAGAAGAAGGACTTGCGGCAATTGCAGTTCCATCTGCCGGAGAGTGTCAGTTTTTTACGTTTCCATCAACCTGAGTTTTATGGTGACTCCTTGAAGGGCCTGAGATACTCCGTTGATCAGGTCAATGAGACCAGAAAATTCGTTGGGGGTTTTGAGGAGGGGGCGCTGTTTCCGGCCATGCGGCATGTTTATCCCTTGTTTGCCGGGCATGAGTTCGTGGGAAGCGTCGAGCTCTCATATTCTTTTTTGGCTGTGCGTTCGCTGGCCTATCATTTGTTTCCTGCTATTTACACCTTGATGCTGGATAAGGAGATTGTTGTTGGCGCATTGGCGCCGGGCCGTGAAAAGGGTTTCTCTCTTTGTGGCGTGTCTTCGCGTCATGTCCGGAACAATTTAGTAATTCCTTATATTAAACAGGAGCTTATGGAAAGTGATCTGCTTTCCATGAGTGATTTTAAAAAATTAAACAAGCAGTTACGTGATGTGGTGCAGGAACGCCTGGCGCAGAATCAAATGTTTGCTGTGGCCCAGCAACTGCCCGGAATTGATAAGGTGTTGGTGGCCTCTTTTTTGCCTGTTGAGAATGTTCGGGGTCAGCCGGTGGCTTATTTTGTTGCCTATCATGAGGATGCGACCCTGAAGAGTTACAATCAGCGTTATTTTATGATGCAGAGAGTGACTCTGATCCTGACCATTTTATTGCTGCTGGGAGGTCTGGCCTATTATCGTCAGGCTCATGGTAAGGAAAAATACCAGGCCCTGGCCACCAGTGATGCCTTGACCGGTCTGGCCAATCGTCTTCATTTTGATTTGGTTTTGGATCAGGCCCTGCGTCAGGCGCGGCGGAGTAAAGAGCCTCTGTCTCTGGTCATGGTTGATATAGATAATTTTAAACAGGTGAATGATACGTATGGCCATGATGCGGGGGACCGGGTTTTAATCGCCCTGGCGGCCAGATTGCAGCGGGCGATTCGGGAACAGGATTTTGTTGCCCGCTGGGGCGGGGAGGAATTTATTCTTCTCCTGCCTGTCACAGATGGAGGGCAGGCCTGCCAGGTGGTGGAAAAGATCAGAGTGGCCGTTGCGAAGATAGTCGTTCCGGCTGGTGCTGATCGGATTCGAATAACAGGCAGTTTTGGTGTGGCGGAGTTTGGTGAGGATATGAGTCGTGATGAGCTGCTTAAGCTGGCAGATCAGGCCCTGTATCGGGCGAAGGCCAGTGGCAAGAACTGCGTGGTCAAGGCCTGACACCATCTTGGCCGAGGTGGTGTCAGGCCCTTTTTGCCTGCTCGGATTAGACTTACTCTTTGAAACAGTAGGGGTCTCGGTGTTTGAAGACATCGAGTCCGAAGCCGTGGCTTACGGCAAGGCAGCTTCCGCAGACCGGGCGAATCTCGCAATCGCGGCATTCCTCTGGTCCGTTCCGGTATTGACGGGCCATATGGCCGTCGTAGATCGCTGACAGACTTTCTTTGAAGATGTTGCCAATGGGCGAGGGAAATTTGCGACAGGCGTGGATTTCGCCGTCTGGCAGGAGAGAAACGAAGTTGAAGGCCGCACCGCAGCCATATCCGGCGCAACCTCCTCCCAGTTCCTGATTTTGTTGCTGGCGGAGGAGATTAAACAGGTTGTCCTTGAGGCTGAGATGTGGACTTGTCTTGGCCATTTCCTGATACTGCACCAGAAAATCAGCAAAACCATCGGTTGGAGCCGAGGCCAGAGCCGCACCTTCACCCACCATGGCCAGGCGGTTAAAGGTGAAGAGGTCCACCTGATCGCGTAATGTTTCAGCCAGCTGCAGTACCTCGTCCTGGTTGGCGCGGGTCAGGGTGAGCATGACCATGGAGTAAATCCCCATCTCTTTGAGGAGTTTCAGAAAGGTGATGGTTCGCTGGAAATGGCCTGTCCCACGCATGTAGTCATTGTGCTCTTCCAGCCCTTCCAGGCTGACCTGGTAGAAGACCGGCTTCTGGATGGTCAGGATCTCTTCCATACGTTCTTTGGGCATGGGATTGCCGAGAATTGCGGTCATGAATCCACGGTCTGCCGCTGCCTGATAGAGTGCCTTGAAATTGGGATGGAGCAGAGGGTTACCGCCGGTAAAAGAGACCTGGGTAAAGACATGGCGGGCGCGGCAGAAGTCATAGAGATCATCAAGGATACGCAATCCCTGATCGAGGCTCACCTCGGTGCGTTTGCTGCGGTCATAGCAGTGGCGGCAATGCAGGTCGCAGGTCTGGGTAATGTGCCATTGCAGGGTGAATGTCGGAGCGCTGAATCGTTGCGGGTCTGTGATGGTTCCGCGCGGGAAGTCCTGGTCGCGCCGGATTGCAGAGGGTGGGGCCAGGAGCAGGCCACGCTGGATGGCGCGGTAGATGATATCGTCGATCTGGCCAAGACTTGCCTCGCTCTCCATGGCAAGTGCCCGTGAATCAAGGTTTTCACTGATCATCTTCAGGGCCAGGAGATCGTGATTGTCTGGTGTCAGGACCTGCACACTCTGGTCGTGGGGATGGCGGAAGATGAGGATCATGCCTGCTTCCGGTTCCGGCTCGATTGTCTGGTCACCCAGGAATTCTGGTAGTCGGTTCCACTGGGTTTCAATCAGTTCCAAGGCTGGGTTGATCATGTACGCATCGATCGTGTCAGGGAGTTTCGGGGGCTGATGATGGAGCTGAAAACAAATGAGCTCGATCTGTGCCAGATTGGCGAGAAAGGGGTGTCGCGTAATCTGCTCGGGATGATGAGTGAGAATCCGTGGAAGATCGTCCGGGTCCGGGAGGCCGGTCAGGGCCACAGGCAGAAGACGATGACAGACGGGGTAGACAGTGCTGAGTGGGATTTCTGATTCGGACACGATAAAAGAGTTGTTGGCTGATTGCGGGAGTGCATGGCATGAGAGAGGGCCGACCTCTGACTGAGGCCGACCCTTGGGTGTCAAGCGCGGTACGTGCAACCTGCACGTGGAGGATTAACCGCTTCAGCCGCTGGAACTGGCCTTTTTCTTGACGTCTTCAACTGCTTCTTCGACTTCTTCTGTTACAGCGTCACCGACGCTGTTGGTGTCACCACTTCAGCCACTGCTTGATGCAGGTTTGGCCGGCTTGCTGACAACGTCTTCAGTGCTAACTGCACTGCTGGAGCCGCTTCAACCACTTTCGGCTGCTGGTTTGATGATTTTTTCAGTGCCACCTGCACTGGGCTTGGCACCTCATCCGCTGCCTGCGGCATGGGTGGCAGGAATCGTGTAACTGCAGGCGCTGATCAGCCCTGCGGCTCCGATCCCGGCCAGGATTTTTTTCAGATCCTTGTTTTTCATGACCTCCTCCGGAAAAAGATATCTCATGATTATACTGATTGATCCGTTATCAATCAAACCCATTAAAAGTATATCGCCTGATATTTGCCTGTGTCAAGGAATGATATCTTTTCCTGTGGGTGTCCTTGGGTGGCGTATAACCTGTTTTTTCTGGGAGAGGCGTCATTTCCTGAGAGGGTGTGTCTTTCTAGGAATAGCCAGAATGAGCAGGCCGGAGAGGAGCAGGGCCATACCCAGGAGTCCCATGGTGCCGACTGTCTCACCAAGCAGAAAAATACCCAGGAGACCTGCTGTCAATGGTTCAGCCAGGGTTATGGTGGCGGCAGCCGCCACGGGGACGACTTGCAGTCCCGTGGAAAACAGGGCGTAGGCTAAGGCTCCCGTGATCAACCCCAGGTGCAGGCTCACACTGACACCCCGAACTGAGGCTATCCAGTTGAGATCGTGAAAGAAGAGCAGAGGAAGGAGGGGGACTGCGGCCAGGGTAAAGACTCCGCCAAGGACAGAAAGAGGGGGGCGGTGTTGGAGCAGCCCTTTCAGGGAGGCGGCCAGCAGGGCGTATGAGGCTCCGGCCAATAGGGCCAGAAAAACACCCACTGTTTCCAGTTGTACGGCTCCGCCGGCTCCAGCAAGCAGGGTGCAGCCCCCGATGGCAAGGAGAGTGGCAATAATCCAGCGTTTATTGACGCACTCTTTGTGTATGATCCAGCCGAGAATCCCGGCAAAAATTGGCGCTGAGCCGATAGCAATGATGGTCCCGGCTGCCACTCCGGTGATTTTGACTGCGGAAAAGAAAGAGACCTGGTAAACGGCTGAGCAGGCTGCGGCCAGGCTGACTGCACCCAGTGGTTGAAAAATACACAAAAAAGTCTCTTTGCGCAGAGCGACGATCAGCATGGCCAGTCCGCCGATGATTATGCGCAGAGTGCCAAGCACCAGAGGTTGTCCCTCGGCCGGTGCTAATGCCTGGGCCGTGCCCGTGGTCCCCCAGAGAATGGCGCCGGTTAAAATAAAAAAACCGCCAAAACCGGCTGAGAGCCTTGCGGGTTGGCGGCTGTTATTTTTGGTATCTGTGTTCATGGGGCAGCAGGGCGGTCAAGGCATAAAAAAAGGGTTTCAGGCAGATAGCCTGAAACCCTTGGAAATATTATGGTAGCGGGGGCAGGATTTGAACCTACGACCTTCGGGTTATGAGCCCGACGAGCTACCAGACTGCTCCACCCCGCGTTCCGTGTGGACACTATAGCTGTTTTTTTGAACTTGTCAATGGGATTCGGTCGTTGTTGTGGATTCTTTACAGAGCATTCTTACAGAAGAGTGGCCATTTTGGTTCTGATCTCTTCCGGGAGTTTGCAGAGTTTACCGTCACGGGTGACTGCAGCGTGGGTGGTTGTGCCTCGAGCCAGAAGCTTGGGCCGGTCCTGACCTGCGTCATACCGCAGGATGCGGTAGCTGAAGGTGCAGGAGACTTTTTTGAGTTCCAGCAGCCGGGTTTCAATGGTCAGCAGGTCGTCGTAACGGGCTGGGGCTTTGAAGCGGATGTGACATTCGGTAACCGGCATGACCAGTCCCAGTGCCTCGATTTCCTGGTAGGAGCAGACCAGCTCGCGCATGAGCTCAGTGCGGCCCTGTTCAAAATAGCGCAAATAGTTTGCGTTGTAGACCACGGCAGCAGCGTCGGTGTCGCCGTAAAGGACACGGGTCTGGCAGCGATGGATCTGAGGTGTTTTGGCAGGGGGGCTGCTCAGGGGATCGTTCATGTGTTGTTACGTTCAAGGAGGGTGAGGAGCATTTCTTCACCGCTGATTGCTTGTCGATTTTGATTCAGCTGTCTTCCGGATTCTTCGTTAAAGTCCAGTCCGCAGCCGGTTTCCTGTTCGCGGGAGTCGTAGAGCAGGGCCGGAACAGGATCACTGGTATGGGTGCGCAACTCCAGCGGCGTGAAATGATCCATGGTGACGATCATGCGGAAGTCGTCGCCTTGCGCACGCAGGCCGTGGAGAATGGGGGCCACAATGCGGCTGTCAAAGTCTTCGATGGCCTGCAGTTTTGCACTGAGCGAGCCCTGATGACCGGCCTCGTCCGGAGCTTCTACATGAACAAAGACATAGTCCTGCTTGAGCAGACAGTTCAGGGCGGCCTCGGCTTTGCCCTCGTAATTGGTGTCGATCCAGCCGGTGGCTCCGGGGATATTGAGTATGTCAAGGCCGGCGCAGACTCCCAACCCTTTGAGGAGGTCAACGGCGGAGATGAGACTGCCTTGCAGATTGTAGCGTTCAGGGATGCCTGTCATCTGCGGCATTCGTCCTTCACCCCAGAGCCAGATCCCGTTGCCCGGATTGAGGCCGGTGCTGGTCCGCTTTTGGTTGACAGGATGGTGGCTCAGGACCTGTTCGGCTCCCAGGACGAGTTTCTTCCAGGTTGGATCATCCATATAGCGTTGCCAGTGGGGGCTGACATCACGGCCAATGAAGTCGTGCGGCGGGACGGGTTGCAGGTCTGGATAGGCTCCCTTGACCACCAGAATATGACGGTAGTTGATGCCCGGGTAGAATCTGAAGTTCTCAGTGGAGCATTCCTGCTGCAGGGCTGTGACCAGTTCCCGGGCCTCATGGGTTGTGATATGGCCGGCCGAGTAGTCAACCAGGCGGGTGTGGCCCGGGTCGTCGTGCTCCAGGGTGACCAGGTTGCAACGAAAGGCGGTTTCGTCCGGGGCCAGCTCGATCCCCATGGCCGCAGCCTCAAGGGGGGCCCGGCCGGTATAATTTTCTTCGGGGCGATAACCCAGAAGCGAGAGGTTGGCCACATCGCTGCCCGGTGGAAAGCCTTCGGGGACGGTCTGTACCTGCAGGAGACGACTACGCGCGCAGAGTTGATCCATTGCAGGAGTCCGGGCCGCTTGGAGCACGGTACGGTCGTTCAGTTCTTTTATGGGGCGGTCACCCATGCCGTCACCCACCAGGATCAGGTATTTCATGATCGAAACTCCGACGCAGGTGTGGGGCTGGCGCTCGATTCAGAGCCGCTTGTCTTAATCATCACTGGTCAGGATTCGAATTTTGACAGCAGGTACGGCGCAGACCTCCAGTGCATTAATCTCAGTCAAGGCCAGTTCCACTGCTGCTTCTGAAGCCTCATGGCTGTGGATGACGATGTTGACCGGCTCATCCGCATGGCGGCTCTTCTGGATCACTGACTTGATGGAGATGTCGTGACGGGCAAAGATTCCGGAGATGGCACTCAGGACTCCAGGCTGGTCCGCTGCGCTGATTCTGAAGTAATAGGGACAGGTCAGTTCACTCATGGGTGTGATGGATGGAGTGCCGATATGTTCCGGTAGATACGACAGGGCTGGAACGCGGTTGATTGACTGGTTGAGAATGTTGCGGCCGATATCCACCACATCTGCAACCACAGCACTGCCGGTGGGCATTTTACCCGCACCGGGACCGTAGAGCAGGACGTTGCCCACGGTGTCGCCGTTGAAGTGGATGGCATTATAGGCCCCATTGATATTGGCCAGCATGTGCGAGCAGGGGACCATGGTTGGATGGACCCGTGCCTCCACGTGTTCACCGTGGTTCTGGCTGATGGCCAGCAGTTTGATCCGGCAACCGAATTCTTTGGCAAATTCGATGTCGATGGGTTCGATCCGGCTGATCCCTTCGGTGTTGATATCGGAGAGTTGAACATGCTTGCCGTAGGCAATGGTCATGAGGATCGCCAGTTTGTGGGCGGTGTCGATGCCTTCGATGTCGTAGGTGGGGTCGGCCTCGGCAAAGCCCAGTTCCTGAGCTTCCTTGAGGACCTCGGCAAAGGGGGTGCCGTGGTCGGTCATCTGGGTGAGGATGTAATTGGCCGTGCCGTTCATGATACCCATGATTGACATGATGCGGTTGGCCACGAGCCCTTCTTTCAGAGACTTGATCACAGGAATACCGCCACCAACACTGGCCTCAAAACCCACTTCAACTCCGTTGGCCACTGCTGCTTCGAAGATCTCGCGACCGTGGATAGAAAGAAGCGCCTTATTGGCCGTGATCACGTGTTTCTTGTGGCGGATGGCTTCGAGGAGAAAGGTTTTGGCAGGTTCAATTCCACCGATCAACTCAACCACGATGTCAATGTCCGGATCGTTGAAAATGTCGGCGGCATCACGGCTGAGAACGGCGCTGTTCAGGTGTTCGGGCAGTTTGTCGATGTTGATATCTGCCACACGGGTCAGGGTGACGGCGGCGCCTGTACGACGGATGAGACGATCCTTCTGTTCGTGAAGAGTTTGGGCCAGGCCGCTGCCTACGGTGCCGAAGCCGATGAGGCCGACGCGTATTTCATTCATGATTTTCTGTTGTTCAATAGAAGAGGTGGTGGCCGCGGAAAGAGTCAGGCCAGTTTACTAGTGTGGATACGGAATATGGTCAGGGCGGTGTTATGGTTTACCGGAGACCGGACAGACCTGCTCTGACCTGTTTTTGTACATCGGCTTGGGCCGATAGTAGTGGAGGAAAGTACCCCTTTTAGTGAGGAAAGTCAAAAAATATGGGGAGATATTTTTCTGGCCTCACCGTCTGTTTTGGTTTATAGTCTTGTCTCGGCGTTCTTGAGTGAATACTCATTCACTTGTGTCCGCTAAGATTGTATGCGGATCATATACTGGCTGAAGGGTTTGGTCGGTTGTAGGTTGTGGTTTTCAGACTAACAGGTTAGCGAAAGGAGAGCAGCTATGGCAGTGAATATTCTGGCTTTTGGGCCGAATGGCAGTGGTAAGGGTACCCAGGGTGCTATCGTTAAAGACAAGTACGGCAGTGCTCACATCGAGTCCGGTGCCATCTTCCGTGAGCACATTAAGGGCGGTACTGAGCTTGGCAAAAAAGCCAAGGAGTTCATCGAGCGCGGTGACCTGGTTCCAGATGAGATCACCATTCCCATGGTTCTCGAGACCCTGGCCAAATATAAAGAGCAGGGCTGGCTCCTCGATGGTTTTCCCCGTTCCAAGGCTCAGGCAGAGGCACTTGATGCGGCCCTGAAAGAAGCCGGGATGAAACTTGACTATGTCCTTGAGATCGAGCTTGACCGTGAGATTGCCAAGGAGCGTATCATGGGCCGCCGTTTGTGCGCCAATGATAATAATCATCCCAATCATATCGCCTTTGATGCCATTAAGCCGGTGGAAAAAGATGGTAAACTGGTCTGTCGGGTCTGTGGTGGTGAGCTGAGTGCCCGTGCCGATGATCAGGACGAGTCTGCTATTGGTAAACGTCATGATATCTATTATGATACTGAAACCGGAACCATGGCCGCGGTCAATTATTTCAAGGCTGCTGGTGGTTCCAAGGTGATCTCTGTTGATGGCTCCGTGGCCATCAAAGAGGTAACTGACGCAATTGTAAAGCAACTGGATTAAGCAGGGTGCAACAGGACCGGTCCGTAAGGTCCGGACTTGTGTATGTTGTGGGGAATTCTGGCACTGTGGGCTGGAATTCCCCTTTTTTTTTGCCTTTTTGCTGCGGATATTTTAGAGTCATGTGCAATATGTTCAGGATCAAGGCGTGCGAACAATTTTACCGCAGGCATGTGGCCGCGATTACGCGGATTAGATTTTGAGCACAACGCAGAATGAAAAAATAATTTTTGAAGGGAGCCGTTAAACAGAGATCGGAGAACGTCCCGGATCTCTGTTTGAGATTGCAAATGGAAGAAATACTTCAGCGAACATTGCGGGATTCGATTGCTGCCAAGGAGGCCTTTGCCCGGAACCAGGGCGAGCAAATTCTTCAGTTGGCCCGGATGATGGTCGCCTGTATCCGCCGTGGTGGGAAAGTCCTGCTGTTTGGCAACGGGGGCAGTGCAGCTGATGCCCAGCATATGGCGGCTGAGTTTGTGAACCGCTTTCTCATTAATCGACCGCCCATGGCTGCTCTGGCCTTGACCACTGACACGTCGATTCTGACCTCGGTGGGGAATGATTTTTCCTATGATGAAATATTTTTGAAGCAGGTTCAGGCCCTGGGGCGCCCAAAGGACTTAGCCCTGGGAATATCGACCAGTGGTCGGTCAAAAAACGTCCAGCTGGCCCTGGAAGCGGCGCGTGATATCGGGATGGATACAGCGGCGTTGACTGGTGGTCTGGCCGGAGATGGTGGCCCGGTGGGGGCCGTGGTTGACGTGCTGCTCAATGTGCCCAGTGATGCCACACCTCATATCCAGGAGGCCCATGTCTGGGTAGAGCACCTCCTTTGTGAGCTGGTGGAGCGTGAAATTCATGGTCAGCCGTAAATCCCAGAAAACCAAACCCCTCGAATTCAGCGGCCTGCAAACCTATTCTTTGCACGGGCGTCAATCTATGGTTTCAGTGGATGATTTTGGTCGTCCCTTGTTACCCGGCAGCTCTATCCGCGAGCTGATCGATTCTCTGCCAGCTCAGCTCCTGGGACGGGATTTTCCGGAATTGGTCCGACGTTTGGCCGCGATTCATCGGGCAGAGCGGCCAATTCTGGTTGGTATGGGGGCGCATGTCATCAAGGTCGGCTTGAATCCGATCCTGATTGACCTGATGGAGCGGTCGATTATTTCCGGTCTGGCCTTGAACGGTGCCTGCATCATTCATGATGCCGAGATCGCCATGGCCGGGTCAACCTCCGAAGATGTGGCGGCGGTTCTGGGAGATGGTGCCTTTGGCGCTGCCCGTGAAACGGGTGAAGTAATTAATGCCGCCATCAATCAGGGTGCAGAGCAGGGCCTGGGGATGGGCGAGGCTGTGGGACGTTATCTGCTGGAGCAGAAGTTCACCTATAACCATCTGAGCCTTGTGGCTGCGGCGGTGCGTCTTGGTGTGCCGGTGACCGTCCATGTGGCCGTGGGTACAGATATTACCCACATTCATCCCTCGGCCTCGGGTGCAGCCATTGGTCAGACTTCGTATCAGGATTTTCGTCTCTTTGCAGCCCAGGTGGCAGAGTTGCGGGCCGGGGCCTATCTCAATATTGGCTCAGCAGTCCTCCTGCCCGAGATCTTTCTCAAGGCCCTGACTGTGGCCCGTAATCTTGGGCATCAGGTTGATGATATTGTGACTGCGAATTTTGATTTTATGAAGCAGTATCGATCGCTGACGAACGTGGTCAACCGCCCCACTGCCGGGAGTGGTCGTGGTTTTCATGTAACTGGTCACCATGAACTGATGATTCCGCTCCTGGCGGCTTGTCTGCTGGATGAACTGGCAGATGACAGCTGTTAGAGAAAAGAGTATAAAGCTGTTTACTGAAGTGTTGCAGTCGGTATCGGTGGTTTGTTGTTATGTAGCTCTTCAGCTTGATGCCGGAAATGGACATAACACCGTGTGCTGTAACTCTTCATGGGCAGGCCCATGACAAAGCAGATGGGGCGCTCCTGAAGAGTTCCGTTAATATAAATATAATGAGTCTCAAGGTGACAGAGTTCGTCTTGATTGTGAAATGATGACAGAGCAGACAAAAAAAACACGGCCTGGCAAGGTCTATCTGGTGGGAGCCGGACCCGGTGATCCCGGACTGATTACCCTGCGCGGTAAGTATCTATTGGAGCGGGCCGAGGTGGTGGTCTATGATTATCTGGCCACTCCAAAGCTTCTCAAGTATGTGCCAAAGGACGCCCATTTGATCTATGCCGGCAAGAAAGGCGGCACCAAACACACCCATACCCAGGAAGAAATCAACCAGATGCTGGTGGACTGGGGCCGTCAGGGGAAGATGGTGGTTCGGCTCAAAGGTGGTGATCCTTTTATCTTTGGACGTGGCGGTGAAGAGATTGAGCAACTGGCCGCAGCCGGGGTGGCCTTTGAGGTCGTGCCGGGTGTCACTTCGGCCACTGCTGCTGCAACCTATGCAGGTATTCCCATTACTCACCGTGAGTACACGGCCTCTGTGGCCTTTTTGACTGGTCATGAGGATCCAACCAAGAAGGATTCCAATATCGATTGGCCCAAACTGGCCACCGGCGCCGGGACTCTCGTGATCTACATGGGGATCAAAAATCTTCCGACCATCGTTCATAATCTCGTCAGTAATGGCCGGGATCCCCAGACACCAGTGGCCGTTGTCCGGTGGGCATCAACTCCGGAGCAGCACTCAGTTATTGGCACCCTGGAGACAATTGTTGAGAAGGTTCGCGTTGAGGGCATTAAGCCACCGGCCCTGATCGTCGTCGGTGAAGTTGTGAAACTGCGCGATACCATTGACTGGTTTGAGAAACGTCCCCTGTTCGGGAAAAAAATAATGGTCACCCGTACGCGGGAACAGGCCTCGGAGCTGGTGGCAGGTCTTGAAGAAGACGGGGCAAGCTGTCTTGAGTTTTCAACCATCCACCTGAAGCCGGTTGATTCCTACGAGATCCTTGATGGTGAGCTGGAGCGGATCGACGAGTATCATTGGTTACTGTTTACCTCGATCAATGCGGTTAAATACTTTTTTCATCGTTTGCACGAACGGGGCATGGATAGTCGGGATTTGAAAGGTGTCTCCGTGGCAGCAGTGGGCCGGGCCACCGGGGATCTCCTGTTGAATTATGGCATTCGAGTTGATTTGATTCCGGAGACGTTTACTGCCGAGGGTCTGTCTGAGAGCTTGCTGGATCTTGGGGTTGAGGGGCGCAATATTCTTATTCCCCGTGCCCTGAAGGCTCGTGAGATCTTGCCTGAGACCCTGCGAGGAGCCGGGGCCCAGGCGATGGTTGCACCTGTTTACCAGAATGTTCCGGTTCAGGGGGATCGTGAGAAATTACGCCGGATTTTGGAAGAAGGTGAGATTGACATGATTACCTTCACCAGCTCATCTACGGTGACTAATTTTCTGGCTCTGCTGGATGCTAACGATCAGGAAGAGATGAACATGTTTCTGCAGGGCGTCAAGATCGCAGCCATTGGTCCCATCACAGGCAAAACAGTGACTGACAATGGTTTAAAGATCGATGTCCAGCCCGATGAATATACTATTGAGGCGATGAATCAGGCTATTGTTGAATTTTATTCCAGGGAATGATTTGCCACCGCCAATGGTGTGATCCCGTCTCTTTTTGTTGTGCCGGAAAGCCTGCCTGCAAGGATGGGGAGGGCCGGTTGATGACTGTGTCATTGACGTTGCGATGGTGGTCGCGATGAATCAGGCAGGGTGTGTCAGTCTGATTGCTTGTCCTGCCGCATTAGATCAAGCAGGTCGTCGGCACTCATCTTGGCGCTCAGGTCACTGCCTTCAAGGAGGCTGCCGGCCAGATCACGTTTTTCCTGGTGGAGTTTAACAATCTTCTCCTCAATGGTGTTTTTGGTGACCAGGCGGTAGATGGTCACGGGCCGGGTCTGGCCGATACGGTGGGCCCGGTCAGAGGCCTGATCCTCGATGGCGGGATTCCACCAGGGATCCATGTGGATGACATAATCAGCCGCAGTGAGATTCAGACCTAAACCACCAGCTTTCAGGCTGATGAGGAAGAGATCGCCCTCTCCAGCCTGGAAGTCGTTTACCTGTTGGCGACGTTTGGCAGTACTGGTTGAGCCGTCCAGGTACTTATAGTTTATTCCCTTGGCATCCAGATATTCGCGCAGGATATTCAGGTGGCCGATGAATTGACTGAAGACCAAGGCCTTATGGCGACTGCCGATCAGTTCATCCACCACTGCTGTAAAGACTTTGAGCTTGGCGCTGCTGATGCTTGTGTTCTGGTCAATAAGTCGGGGGTTGCAGCAGGCCTGGCGCAGTCGCATGATCTCAGTGAGGATCTGCAGGTGGCGTCCTTTTTTGTCTTGGTTGTCTTCGAGGACAGCCAGGGCGTTCTGGCGCAGAGCCTCGTAGAAGTGGACCTCCTCCGGACTCATCTCAACCTGGAGAGTGACCTCGGTGCGCGGTGGGAGTTCCTCGAGAACCTGGGACTTGATTCGCCTGAGGATGAAAGGCTGGATCAGCTTTTTGAGCCGGAGCCTGGCCTCACGGTCATGGTAGCGTTCGATGGGGATGGCAAATCGTTCATTGAAGCGGTT
>JACNLK010000072.1 GCA_014381505.1 Candidatus Desulfatifera sulfidica
TAGCTGATGCCTTTGATGCCATGACCACGAACCGAATTTACAAACCACGCAAAGAGATCGGAGCAGCACTCGCTGAACTGTCCGAGTTAAGCGGCAGCCAATTCCACCCGGCTACAGTTCAGGCAGCACTCAAGGTTCTACAAGATATCCGACCACCATCGACCATCACCCAGTTACCCGAAACAGATCTTGAAAAACGACGTTTTTCCTATTTTTTCAACGACAAACTCACAGGGCTCTACAACGAAGACTATCTGCAAATTCTCCTGCAAAACAACCGTGAGGGGTTTGAATTCCACTGCCTGCACAGCCTTCACCTGAAAAATCTTCAAGACTACAACAAACGGAAAGGATGGGAGGCCGGCGATCAACTTTGCCTGAGCTTTGCCAACTACCTCTCTAAACGCTACCCGGATTCCATGCTGTTCCGTGCCTACGGGAACGATTTCGTGATCGTTTCCCGCGAACATCAAACCATTAATCTCAGCGATGTGGAACAAGCCTCCTGTCTCCAGGCTGCCAAAATTGAGATTTTGATTCATCATCTGGATCTGGCACGCGACACCACCTATCTAATCAAAAAGCTCGAACAACTCGAACTGATCACAGCCCCATAATTTCCTGAACCAAACTCTTCCGTCACCAGAAAAATCTGCGGCCTCATTTTTGCCCCTTGCCTTTCTGGTACCACATGGTAGGATAAACATGGTTGTTAAAATAAATTCAGGGCACTTGAGTCATTGAGGAAATACCATGGCAGAAAAAATGACAAAACAGCAAGTTGGAACGATCCTGTCACTCAATACCAGTATGAGCAAGGGCGTCAACAAGAAGCCGGTGGAGGCTACTGAAATAGCCATTGACCATGGAATGATGGGAGATGCCCATGCCGCGAACTGGCATCGGCAGATAAGTCTGCTGGCTGAAGAATCAATCGAAAAAATGCGGGCAAAAGGACTGAAACTGAACCACGGTGACTTTGCCGAAAACATTACAACCCAGGGACTGGACTTACCGGCCCTGCCTGTGGGCACACAACTTCAGGCCGGAGAAGCCACCCTGGAAGTCACTCAAATCGGAAAAAAATGTCACAAGGGTTGTGAGATTTTCAAGAAAGTAGGTGATTGCATCATGCCCAGAGAAGGGATCTTCGCCAAGGTCATTACCCCGGGAATACTCCATCGCGGAGATACAATTACTGTCCTCTCATAACTGCAAAAAGTTTTCCCCTCAGCGAATGTTCCAGGGAGTGGGCAGAAAGATGTGCTCATAAAGATCCAGGGCATAACGGTCAGTCATACCGGCAATAAAATCGCAAACCCGACGATGGGCCACCTGATCACTGGGCCACTGCCACTTGGCGCCCACGGGCTCCCAGGAACTACTGCTGCGGCGGGGCAGCCCATTTTCCAGAAAATAGTGATAGAGATCTCGGATAATACGTTGCGCCTTCTCAAATTCGTTGTGAACCTGGTAATAGCGATAAACGTTTTCATAAAGAAACGTGCGCAGGCTTGTAATTGCCTCCAGCATATCTGAACTGAAATGAAGCCTGCCGTCGCTGGCTGTCAGAGTTTCAACAATCAGATCACGAACCATGGCTCCAGTTCGCTTTGAATGACGTTCACCCACAACTTTTCGAATTGCAGAGGGCATATCACCTTCATCGATAATCCCGGCCCTGAGCGCATCATCCATATCGTGATTCACATAGGCAATGATATCCGAGGCCCGTACGACCTGTCCCTCAAGTGTTACAGGTAACTCGCCACTATCCTCGGGCAGGATATCGTTCCGCCCCTTTGAATGTTTAACAATCCCATTCCGGACCTCAAAGGTCAGGTTCAACCCCCGTCCCCGGTTCTCAAGAAAATCCACAACCCGCAGACTGTGTACATGATGACGAAAGCCACTGGGGTGCAACTCATCCAGAGTCGCCTCTCCTGCATGACCAAACGGAGTGTGCCCCAGATCATGACCTAAGGCAATGGCCTCAGTCAACGTCTCGTTCAGGCAGAGGGCCGCTGACACGGTTCTGGAAATCTGCGAAACCTCCAAAACATGCGTCAGACGCGTCCGATAATGATCGCCGGTTGGTGAAAGAAAAACCTGGGTCTTATGTTTTAAACGACGAAAAGTTTTTGAATGGGTGATTCGATCCCGATCACGCTGAAAGGGCATCCGGATATCACAGCCATCATCTGGCTCGGGCAAGCGACGACCATTGGAGTTTTTGTTCAGTGCGGCATAGGGTGAAAGGATTTTTGCCTCTCGCTCTTCCAACTGTCCACGAATGGATGTTCCAACTTCCGGTGCATAAGGCATGAGCTGCTCCTGCGTATGCGGGGTAATGCTTTTTCAATGACCTCACCTCTTGCAACAGGGCTGAGGATTTCATCACACACCCGGCGAACTGGCTGTGATTCAGGCCGATGGCACTTTCCACCGGCCTGAATCACATTTACATCAACCAATGAACGTCCAGCACGCTCCAAGAAAAACAAGTCAGAAAATCAGCCGGCAAAAGGCAATGATGAATGGTGCAGGTTAATCTTCAAACGACCATCGGCACCCTTGAGATAACCAAATGAATACTCCACCTTGACTTCCTGGCCATCAACCTGAGTAAAATAATAATTGCCCATGGCCACGGCATAATCTCCACGGATAAAGACAGTTACATTTTCAAAACGGACATTCGTCCAGGGATTAATGGCAAAGCCATGGTCTTCAGCATACTTGGCATTACCACCAACAAAATAAGACAGGGCTGATTCCCGTGTCAGGCGGAACTGCTCTGCTGCGGCCTTAGTCGGTTTGAAAAGTACAGGCCCCTGCTCAAAAGCATACAGGGTATCAAGGTGCTCTTCTGCTGCGGCAGAAAAATCACCACCATCCGTAAAGACCTTTCCGATTTTAACAATCCCTTCTCCCCATGCCTGTTGGGCCAATGCAACTTCCTGCTCTGTAATCTCCTGACTCATGACTCCCCCTTCTCAAAGAATAAATAAAATTCCAAACCACCACAAAACGATAACATTAACAAACGTAACTCTTGCGCTTGATACCGGAAATGAACATAAAACCGTGCACTGTAGCTCTTCAGCAATGCGCCAGCTGCACAAAAGAGGTCTGCAAAACGTACTGATCAGTACATGAGCAGACCGATGACAAAGCAGATGGAGCATCTATTGATGCAGTTACCAACAAACTACACCAATTAACATTCTCTTGCACCCTTACACCAACCGAAAAGCCCCTCTGCCACCAAAGATCCGGGTCAGCAACTACATCCCCAGATCATCGGCAATTCCCTGCATAGCTGCCAGACTCAAATCACAAAACTCAGGCAGGGGGATATTGATTTGCTCACATTCGGCAATAATTTCACGATTGGCACCACGGGCAAAGGCCTTTTCCTTATAACGTTTTTTTACAGATTTTGGCTTAACAGAGGCCAGTTTCTTATCAGGATAAACCAGAGCCGTAGCCGCCACAAGACCGGTAATAGTTTCACCTGCCGCCAAAGCATGGTGAAAGGTTGTGCTGCGTTCCTCCCCGGGATGGGCCTGAAGATTGTGCAGACGAATAGCCTCAAGCATTTCGCCATTTACCCCTTTTTTCTCAAGAATTGCCACGGTGCCATGGGTATGAGTATCCAGATCTGAATGGGTTTCCACGTCAAGATCATGCAGGAGACCAGCCAGGCCCCAAAGCTCAACATCGGCCCCCAAACGTTCTGCCAAGGCTCGCAACACCGCTTCGGTGGCCAGGCAATGGCGCACCATGTTTTCATTTTTGATATGTTCATGCACCAAAGCAATGGCCTGGTCGCGTTCTATTCCATAAGACATGAGTTCTCCTTCAATACTTGAGACCAACCCGCTCCCGAACCAGATCCAAAGTCACAGCCGCCTTGGCCCGGGCCTTCTCTCCACCCTGTTTGAGAATTGCACGAAGTTCGGCTGGATCAGCCATAAAATCAGCCTTTTTCCGGCGAGCATCGGCAAAGGTATCAGAAATCATATCCAGAAGCTCGAGCTTGATATAGCCATAGGCTGCACCACCATTGACATAAAGACTGCGAACCTCCTGAATACGCTCTGGCGGTGCAAAAAGGCTGAACAGGGAAAAGAGATTACACTTGTCCGGATCTTTGGGGTCCTCAACTGGAGTAGCGTCAGTCTCGATGGCCATAACCCGCTTTTTAAGGGCCTTGCCCTCAAGAAAAATGGGTATGGTATTGCCGTAGGACTTGGACATCTTTTGACCATCGATCCCCGGGACTATGGCCGTGCTTTGACTGATCGCCGGTTCCGGTACGATAAAGGTCTCACCAAAGGTATTGTTAAATTTTTGCGCCAGATCACGGGCCACCTCTAAATGCTGTTTCTGATCCTTGCCCACCGGCACTCTGTCCGCCTGATAGAGGAGGATGTCGGCAGCCATGAGCACCGGATAGGAAAAAAGACCATGACTGGCAGTAATCCCCTTGGCCACCTTATCTTTGTATGAATGACATCGTTCAATCAATCCCATGGGGGCAAGAGTTGACAGAATCCAAGTCAACTCGCAGACTTCGGGCACATCGGACTGGACCCAGAAAGTACATTTATCCGGATCAAGTCCCAGGGCAAGGAAATCAGCCGCCGCCTCTAGGGTTCCCATACCCAGACGCTTCCGGTCATGAACCGAAGTCAGGGCATGAAGATCCACGACAAAGACATAGAGGTCAGAGCTCTCCATGTGAGAGATCATAGTCTTCATCATTCCGAAATAATTACCAATATGAAGCTGGCCCGAAGGCTGAATGCCGGAGAGTATTTTCATGAAAAATCAATCTGGTTAAAGGTTCAAAGGAAGGTATTTCATTTCAAGTCACCCAACATAGCCCATTTCACACAAAAAAGGGAGTCTGGAAAATTCATTCCAGACTCCCTCGCATTACATCCACTTCCGGATTTCACAACCCGTCCGGATTCAGCAGAACAACTTATTTTTTGTCGTCCTTGACCTCTTCAAAGTCCGCATCAACGACATCATCGTCATCCTTAGCCGCTTCACCAGCTTCAGGGCCAGCACCTTCCTGACCAGGCTGAGCCTGTGAGTACATCATCTCGGCCAGCTTGTGCGCTGCGCTCGTCAAGCTCTCAATGGCGCTCTTGATGGCAGCAGTGTCCTCGCCCTTCATTGCCTCTTTCAGACTCTCACTCTCTTTTTCGATATTGGCGCGGGTCTCGTCGTCAACCTTGTCATCCAAATCCTTCATGGACTTCTCAGTCGCGTGGATAAGGCCATCGGCATTATTACGGCTCTCAATCAACTCTTTACGTTTCTGATCTTCCTCGGCGTGAAGCTCAGCATCACGGGTCATCTTTTCAATCTCTTCCTCGGACAGACCGGAAGAGGCGGTGATCCGAATAGACTGCTCCTTACCGGTACCAAGATCCTTGGCCGATACATGAAGGATACCATTGGCATCAAGATCAAAAGTAACCTCAATCTGAGGTACACCACGCGGAGCGGTGGGAATATCGGCAAGCTCGAAGCGACCGATGCTCTTGTTATCTTGAGCCATCTCACGCTCGCCCTGAAGGACGTGAATCGAAACTGCCGGCTGATTATCTGCGGCAGTGGAAAAGACCTGACTTTTCTTGGTGGGAACAGTGGTATTCTTTTCGATAAGCTTAGTGGTGATCCCTCCCAAGGTCTCAATGCCCAGTGAAAGCGGGGTAACATCCAACAAGAGAACATCTTTCACATCACCCTGAAGGACTCCGCCCTGAATGGCAGCACCGATAGCCACAACCTCATCAGGATTAACACCTTTGTGCGGCTCCTTTCCAAAGATCTCTTTAACCTTTTCCTGAACCTTGGGCATGCGACTCATACCACCAACCAGAATAACCTCATCGATATCAGCGGCAGACAGGCCAGCATCTTTCATTGCTACACGACAGGGGCCAACTGTCCGCTCAACAAGATCGTCAACCAGGTTCTCAAACTTGGCCCGGCTCAATTTAACATTGAGATGCTTGGGCCCGGTGGCATCGGCGGTAATAAACGGCAGATTAATATCGGTCTCTTTGGTGGTAGAGAGCTCCATCTTGGCCTTCTCCGCCTCTTCCTTGAGACGCTGAAGAGCCATTTTATCGCCACGCAGATCAATGCCCTGCTCACGTTTGAACTCGTCAGCCAGCCAGTTAACAACACGCATATCAAAATCTTCACCACCGAGGAAGGTATCACCATTGGTGGACTTAAC
Source organism: Candidatus Desulfatifera sulfidica (assembly GCA_014381505.1). GTDB lineage: Bacteria > Desulfobacterota > Desulfobulbia > Desulfobulbales > Desulfocapsaceae > Desulfatifera > Desulfatifera sulfidica. The sequence continues at coordinate 6,266 of JACNLK010000072.1, forward strand.
TTCAAAGACACCATCTCCGATCTCAAGGATGGAGACATCAAACGTACCACCACCAAGATCAAAGACTGCTATCTTCTCCTCACCCTTCTTGTCCAGGCCATAGGCCAGGGCAGCTGCGGTGGGCTCGTTAATAATTCGTTGAACATTGAGGCCTGCAATCTTGCCCGCATCTTTAGTGGCCTGACGCTGAGCGTCATTAAAATAAGCAGGGACAGTAACAACTGCATCAGTAACAGTCTCGCCCAGGTACTCTTCAGCGGTCTGTTTCATCTTGCCAAGAATCATGGCCGAAATCTCGGCCGGGGTGTAGTTTTTGCCTTCGACCTCAACTGCGGCAGCGCCACCATTACCCTCAACAATATTGTAAGGGCTGATCTCGAGAGATTTTTTAACCTCGGCGTCTGTAAAGTTCCGTCCGATCAGACGCTTGATGGCATACAAGGTACGAGTTGGGTTGGTCACGGCCTGACGCTTGGCCACCTGACCGACTGAGCGCTCGCCCTTATCAGCAAAGGCAACGATGGACGGAGTGGTCCGGTTTCCCTCAACATTGGCGATAACTTTGGGCTCACCGCCCTCCATAACCGACACACATGAATTTGTTGTTCCAAGATCTATACCAATGGTCTTACCCATGCTCATTCTCCTTGTATCAATGTATCTATTCGGCCCTTTTCAACAGAGTCGCTTTTTTGTTTTTATGCCGCTGCGGCAACATGTTGTACTGTGCGCATCATCTTCTTCTTGTCAAGGCTGACACACTCATTTCTCTTTCTTACTCGCCCTCTTTTCCCGACGAAACAATGACCTTGGCCGCACGTAAAAGACGGTCTTTATAAGTGTAACCTTTTTCAAACTCTTTACTGACATGATTGGCCGGAATCGTATCGCTGACCTCCATTGTCAGGGCCTCCTGGCAACTAGGGTCAAAGGGTTTTCCTATACTCTCAACAGGAAATACCTCGAATTTTTCCAAGGTAGCAGTCATGCTTTTAAGGGTCAATCCAACGCCTTCGAGTAATCCCTTAAGATTAGTCGCCGCATCAGCACCATCGACTACACCTTGAGTCATGGCACGTTCCAGGTTATCAACTGCAGGCAGAATTTCCTTGAAAATCGACTCACCGGCATATTTGAGGGCATTACTGCGTTCACGCTCCATGCGCTTCTTGAAATTCTCCTGCTCAGCTGCTGTACGCAATAACAGATCACGCAATTCCACCACTTCTGCACGAGTCTGGGACAGTTCGTTTTCCAGATCCGGCTCTGTGATCTCGCCTACCACCTCTTCAGCATCCAAGGTCTCTTGCTCATCGGCTGCCATTGCTTCGTCCTGCGGCTTCGGGGTCTCCTGAGTCTCTTTATCCTTGCTCACTATTTCCTCCGTTACTTCGATCTGAAACGACTTATCGCTCTTTTTCATGGCCTGAATTTGACCGCGCCCCTATATGCTTATTTGCTCTGTCTGGGGCAATAAGGGTCTACATTTTCCCATACGAACAGTGCCAATGCATCGACAAAATCACTCAAAAACCAGCCTTCTCACTCCATTTTGATCCATTGAGCAACCTGCTGCGAACAATAAGTAGCCCCATTTTCCTTGTCAAGTTGCCAAGAGCGAGAAAAAGAGGAATTGATTTTCCATAACCTCTTACCCATTTTGCCTTTCAACTTGGCAACAAACACAATATAGTATTATTGTTTGAACAAGATGTTATACTTACCCCTTCAGATGAAGGGGTGCCCGGGCCGTCAGCCCCATCCGCGCCCTTTTCTATACGGCACATACTGCACAGGTTGGCCTACACATTTGCTATACCAATCTGACCAAGGGTCTTTCACGACTCACAGAACCTTCAGGAAAAACTAAGCTCATGGACTTTGAACCAAAATGGATCGCCTGGGAGATCACCCGACGCTGCAATCTGAGCTGTGTTCACTGCCGCTCATCATCAGAACTTGATGTTATCGGCCACCCGGACTTCTCCCTCAAAGAAGCCTATCGCATCCTTGATGAAATCGCGGCCTATGCCAATCCAGTCATGGTCCTTTCCGGCGGTGAACCCCTCCTCCGTGCTGACGTATTTGAGATTGCCCAGTACGGCACCAATCTCGGTCTGCGCATGTGCCTGGCCACCAACGGCACCCTGGTGACCGATGCGATCTGTCAACAGATCAAAGCCACCGGCATCAAAATGGTCTCTCTCAGCCTTGACGGGGCCTGCGCCAAAACACACGATGATTTCCGCAACCAGTCCGGGGCCTTTGACGGAACCATGAATGCCATCCGTCTCTTCAACGAGCACGACATCCCCTTTCTCATCAACTCCTCCTTCACCGTCCGCAACCGCGAAGAGATCCCGGAAATCTACCACCTGGTTAAATCCCTTGGGGCCTCAGCCTGGTACATGTTCATGATCGTGCCCACTGGACGTGGCGAAGACATCATGGAAGAGTTGATCCCCACCGATCTCTACGACGAGATCCTTGAGTGGCATTATCAGGTGGAAAAAGAAGAAAACGAGCTGCTCATGCGCCCCACCTGTGCCCCTCACTACTATCGAATCGTCCGTGAAAAAGCCAAGGAAGAGCACTCAACCTTCAAACGACGCAACCTCAAATTTTCCACTGGCGGTTCCAAGGGCTGCCTGGCCGGACAGCTCATCTGCCTCATCGATGTGGATGAAAATGTCCTCCCCTGCAGTTACTTCCCTCAAGCGGCCGGCAATCTGAAGGAGGAGACCTTCAAAAATGTATGGGAAAATTCTAAACTGTTCCACGAAATGCGTGACTTCAAAAGTTATAAAGACAACTGCGGTCGCTGCGAGTACGTCAACGTCTGCGGCGGCTGCCGGGCCCGGGCCTACGCCATGAGTGGCGACTACCTGGCCCAGGAGCCATTCTGTAACTATATCCCAAGGGCTATCCAATTAGAACGTGCAGGTGAAAACCAACAGCCGGAAGAAGTGCAAGAGTAACCACAACCAGCCCCCCTTGAATAATTCAGGGGGCAAACCACAACCCATCCATTTAACCGAAACGATATGATGAACGATACCTTTTTAAAAGCCTGCCGTGGAGAGAAGACCGACTACACCCCTATCTGGATGATGCGCCAGGCCGGCCGCTATCTTCCTGAATACCAGGCGGTTCGCGGAAATGTCACTTTTCTTGAGCTCTGCAAAAACCCGGATCTCTGTGTAGAAGTCACCCTGCAACCCATCGATCTCCTGAACATGGATGCGGCCATCCTCTTCTCGGACATTCTCATTCCCATGGAAGCCATGGGAACACCGCTGGAGTTTCACGAGGGCCGCGGCCCCATCTTTCCCAAGCCAATCCGTAACCAGGCTGACCTTGATCGCCTGCACGTCCCGGATCCCGATGAAGAAACCGGCTTTGTCATGGACACCATCCGCCTTTTGCGCAAAGAGCTGAGTGTTCCACTGATCGGTTTTGCCGGAGCCCCTTTCACTCTTGCCACCTATCTCATCGAAGGCGGTTCATCCAAGATGTTCTGGGAAACTAAAAAAATGATGTTTACCGCCCCGGAACTCTTCCACGCCATGATGGAAAAAATCACGGAGTGCACCAGCCTCTATCTGCAAGCCCAAGCCCGGGCCGGAGCGCAGGCACTGCAGATTTTTGATTCATGGGCTGGAGTGCTTGCCCCCTGTGATTTTGAAGAGTTCGCCCTTCCCTATGTGAAGCGAATCATCGCTGATCTGAATGACACCGGTCTGCCGATCATCTACTTTGCCAACAACGGAGCCACGTTGCTTGATCTGTCAGTCAGCTCTGGGGCCGATGTTATTGGCCTGGACTGGCGAATTAATATTGGAGATGCCATCAAACGAGTGGGTAACAAGGCCGTCCAGGGTAATATCGACCCCTTTTCACTGCTCCTGCCCGAACCCAAATTAAAAAAACGAATCCAGGGAATACTCGATGGGGCCAAAGATGCTCACGGTCACATCTTCAATCTGGGCCACGGTATCAACCAATTCACCCCACCAGCCCAGGCTAAACTGGCCGTAGAACTGGTCCATGAATTGAGCGGCCGTTGAACCACCGGACACATCGGCCATCCTGAAACCAGTGCCACCATGATGAAGATTCCCAGCATAGAACAATGCCTGGCCCTGATGGAAGAGCAGGAAATGCTCGACAATATCCGGGCTCACTCTTTCATGGTGGCCCACGTAGCAGATGCCTTGTACTGTAGTCTTAGCACCAGTTCAACCGGCCGAATCCTGCCACCTGAACAACACAGTTTGATTCTGGCCGGTGCTTTGCTTCATGATATCGCCAAGACCCCCTGCCTGAACAACGCCTGCGACCATGCCCGCCTTGGACAAGATCTCTGTCAGCAACTGGGATATCCTGAGGTGGGTGAGATCGTCCGCGAACATGTTATTCTCAGGGATTTTTCCCTCTCCCGCTACAAACAGGGTCAGTTCCTCATCAAGGAACTTGTCTATTACGCTGACAAGCGTGTGCGCCATGACGAGGTCGTCACTCTGCACCAGCGTATGGACTACATCATCGAACGCTACGGCAACAATGATTCTGCGCGGCACCTTCATATCCAAAACAACTTCCAACTCTGCCAGACACTGGAGGAGCACCTTTTCACCCACATCAACTTCCCACCCAAGGAACTGGCCAGCCATCTCAATGGCCAGCTCTTTTCACCGGCGCAGAAGAGCTCCTGAAGCACTCCGTCACCTCCATCCACCCTGTCCCCATGAAAATCGTAGCCTTCAGCGACACCCATACCCGCCATACGGAAGTAGAAATTCCACACGGCGATATACTCATCTTTGCCGGAGATATGTCCCAGTGCCGAACCAGAGAAGAGACAGAAAACTTCAACACCTTTCTCGGGACTCTGCCCCATCCCCACAAGATTGTCATTGGAGGCAACCATGATCACCAACTGGATCGCTCCCCTCAGTTGGCCCGTACTCTCCTGACCAATGCAACCTATCTTCAGGACCAGTATGTGACCATCAGGGGCATCAATATCTACGGAGCCCCCTGGCAACCGATTTTCAACGCCCGAGCCTGCGACGCCTTTGCCCGCTTACGCGGACGCCCCATGCGCGAAAAATGGGATCTTATCCCAGACGGCGTGGACATCCTCGTCACCCACACCCCACCCCAGGGAATTTTGGATGAAGATCAGGGAGTATCCCACGGCTGTTCCGACCTGCTGGCGGCGGTACAACGTGTACGCCCTCGCTACCACGTCTTTGGTCACATCCACAACCACAACCACCAACTGACCTGCGGCCCCACGACCTTTATCAACTGCAATGTCAAAGGAGCAGGTGGCGTACTACGACCGGCCACACTTTTTGACTATTCAAACACCAGCCAAAAATCACAGTCATTCAACGTGAAATAAGGTAGAATAACACCATCTTCCTTTTTCCCGGGGCCACAATGTCCAAAATTGCCAACAAATTCATCTTTACCGCTTCCGCCATTCTTATTCTGGCCACCCTTCTCTTCCTGGGAAGTGCCATCGATGCCATTCGTGGAATTGGTCGTGACTCCCTGAACCAGCAGACAACTATCCTCCGCAACCAGTCCTACAATTTTCTCAGAGACATCACACGGATACATGCCGAAAAGTACGAAGAAAAGCGTAAACAGGTTGTCCTGGCTTCAACCATACTCGCCCGCCAGACCGGATTTCTCTTGAGAACAAGCAACAGAGAAACAAACCCGCTTGCTCCAAGCGCGCGTATCCCTATGCCCTTTGACCGCTTTCCACTCAATGAAATCTATTACCACCAGAACGAACCAGTAACGACGATCTACTGGGGCAGCGAAACCCTGCCCCCCGAACGCCTCCAGGAGATGCAACACCTCCGGCATCTCCACCCCACTTTCATTGAAGTTGTTGAGGAAATTCCTGCGGCCATTGCCAGTCACATCATCACACAGAGTGGCATCGGAGTCTATTGTTCATTGGAGCCGGCAACCCAAAACCCAGCGCACAACCTGCCACATCCAAGTGTTTATGACCTCCGCATGGGTGAACCCTTTACTGCTGCCGGCCCTGAACACAACCTGGCAAGATCAACCATCTGGACTCGGCCCTACAAAGACAGCGCCCACCCCGGCCTGAGTGTCACGGCCAGCACCCCTTATTACGACAGCCAGGGTCACTTTGCAGGGATTGCCGGTGTTGACATTCCCATTGACCGGCTGGCCTCAGATATCTTCAGCACACCACCAGAACAACCAATCAAGTCACTTTTCTCTTTTCTGCTTGATGATCAAGGACTGATCATTGCCCTCTCCCCTGAGAATCACCAAACCTTAGGTCTCAGCCCAGATCTCAAACAGTTGCACAACTCGTCTGATATTCTCAATTTCAACTTGGCGGAATCCACTCACAAGACCATTCAGGATGCCACAACACAGATTCTCGCCACCTCCAGTGGTATCACCCCTCTCGTTCTGAAGAACCAGACGTACCTTTTAGCCCATCAAAAGATGATCGGTACCAACTGGATTCTGTGTAAAATGCTGAAGGAAGACGAACTCCTCACCGCGATTCCCCTCGCGGATCAGAGCATTACAGCGACCTCCCAGAGTATCACCAAGCGCTTTCTCACAATCAGCATCATCATTACAATCATGGCCATCGGCCTGATCGTTCTGGTGTTTCATTATCTCACCCAGCCAATACAACGGCTGATTATGGCCACCAGAGAGGTGGAAAAAGGAAACCTGACACTGCAGATTTACGAGCCATCAAGCCATGACGAACTTGGACAACTCAGCACCTCATTCAACACCATGATTCAGGGGCTTGCAAAATCACAAAAGAAAGAACAACTCTACGCCAGACAACTGGAAAAAACAGTCTCCTCACGAACCTCTGAACTGCAAAGAACAAACACCCAACTCAATGAAACCCTGGATACTCTGCTGACCGAAGTAGCGTTCAGACGAGAGAAAGAGCAAGAACTCTATCATTATGAACGGATCATATCGGCCACCGGTGATATGATCGCCCTGGTCAATAAAAACTATGTCTACGAGGTAATCAACGATGCATACAGCAAGGCGTTCGGCAAGCAAAGCAAAGAGATTGTCGGGCACACCATCGCTGAAAATATCGGACAGAAACGCTTTGATCAGTTCGTTCGCCCCATTGTTGATCGCTGTTTAACCGGAGAAACAGTCGCCTATCAGGATTGGTATGATTTTAACGGGCAGGAATATCGCCAGATCTCGGTCGTCTACGATCCCTACTACACCCTGGATAACAAATTATACGGAGCTGTTATCAGCGTCCGGGACATCAACGATATCAAAGAAGCGGAAGAACAGACCCTTGCTGCCCAGCAACAAATGGTTCATTCAGGAAAAATGGCGGCCATGGGCAGGCTGGTGGCCGGAATCAGCCACGAGATGAATAACGGAGTCAATTTCATCACCGGCGCCCTCTCCCCCCTGAAACGTCAACTCGCACAACTCCAGAAGGATCCTGACAATGAACAGGCCCGAGACAACGTGGACATTCTGACCGGGAATATAGAAGAGGGGAGTCGCAGACTGGTTCACATCATTTCAAGCCTGACTACTTTCTCCAGAAAGGGTTCCAAACAGAGCGACCTGATTGATATCAACCGCGAAATTCAAACCTTACTGCCCATGATTCTACCCGAAAGCCCGGACATCCGCATCACACAACATCTACATAAGGGCATGCCTCTGGTCTCATGCGTTCCGGAGGAACTGGGGCAGGCCATAGTCAACATCCTCCTCAACAGCATTCAGGCTTTAAATGATCGGGGCGAAATCGAAATCCGCACCCAGGCTACCGAGAATCACGTTCATATTATTATCCACGACAACGGTCCGGGTATCCCCGCCGAACACATGGACAAGATATTCGAACCCTTCTACACCACCAAGTTGATAGGTGATGGAACCGGACTAGGTTTAAGTATCTGCCACGATATTATCAGTAAATTCGGTGGTACAATCACCGTAAACAGCACCCATGACACCGGTACCACCTTTGACATTACTCTTCCTGTGGCCAAGAGAAGCTGACGCGTCATGGGCAGCAACATTTTTAAAAGGAGAAAAAAAACCAGAGACAGCGGAGTTTAAAACTCCCCTGAAGGACGAGGATTTTTATTCAAATTCAATGCACTCAAAAAACTTCACCACAGACATGGGATCGATATTCAGAGAATTACATGTCAAGCGCATACAACACACCATCAATCCTGCCAGAGAGAAAAGAGTTCAGCACAACCAATCTCTGCCAGTCGTGTCAACTCCTGAAAGTTTTCTGTGGCAAAAGGTGCGCCCTCAGCCGTCGTCTGGATTTCAATCCAGCGACCATCAGCCGTCATGACAAAATTGGCATCAACTGCGGCCCGGGAATCCTCACGATAATCGAGATCAAGCAGGGCCTGATCATCAACAACTCCGGCTGAAATTGCTGCCACCGGCAAAATCTCGGGCAAAACACCAAGAAGCCCCTTCTCATTCAGCCGTACCAAAGCACGCCCCAAGGCCAGAGCACCACCGGTAATTGAGGCCGTACGAGTACCGCCATCGGCATTAATCACATCACAATCAACCCGTAAAGTACGTTCACCAATCTCAGAAAGATCAACCATCATCCGCAGACTGCGACCAATGAGTCGCTGAATCTCCAGGGTTCGGCCACTGCGCCCGCCCACAGATTCCCTTTTATATCTCGAGGAGGTGGAACCCGGCAGCATTCCATACTCTGCAGTAATCCAGCCCTGTCCCTTGCCCACAAGAAAAGGTGGTACTTTCTCCTCGACACTCACAGCACACAAAACATGAGTTCCGCCCATGCGGATCATTAATGAGGCCAGAGCGCTCGTCTGCACATCCCACTCAATGGTGAGTGGGCGCAGGCTTTCTGCTGATCGATTATCCGTACGTGCAATCACAGTCATTTCCTATAACTCCCTTTTATCAATGACTCGCTGGCCCTTGCCCTCAAATCGCTCGAGAGTCTTTTCTTCGACAAGTTTAACTGCGACTCCAATACCCAACTCCGAGGATAATCTGCTTTTAATTGTATCAATCAAGGCCCGTTGCTTCTTCATCTCATCAAAGAAATACGACTCCTGCACCTCGACCTGGACAGTCAGTCGATCCTGATGATTCTCACGCTCAACAATGATTCGATAATGGGGGGCAGTACCATCGACCTCAAACAGGATTGATTCAATCTGGGTGGGGAAGACATTAACACCCTTGACGATCAACATGTCATCCGTACGGCCTAATATTCGGTGCATCCGCTGCAATGTTCGACCGCAGGGGCAAGGCTCGAGGATCATACGCGTCAGGTCACGGGTTCGATAACGAATCATGGGAAAGGCCTCCTTGGTCAGCGTGGTAATAACCAGCTCACCAACCTCACCAGGTGGCACAGGCTCCAGCGTTTCAGGATCGAGGATTTCCACCAGAAAGTGGTCTTCGTTAATGTGCAGACCATTACACTCCTGACACTCACCAGCAACACCCGGCCCCATC
>JACNLK010000065.1 GCA_014381505.1 Candidatus Desulfatifera sulfidica
AGGCAAGAGCCGTCTGTCCCTCTTTGATCTTGCCCAATCTGAAAATCCGGCGGCAACCCCTGCCGAATAAAGAAAAAACGAGAGGTATAATTTTTTTAACTTTTTGTGAAAAAAACTTGACAGGCTTTGATTCCTTGACATATAATAAAATGAGTATTTACTCATGATGTATTTTATCTGCTCGTTGGCAGGTGAAAATTAAAGACTCTTGGGGAGAATCTCCGGGAGTGAATGTCAAACCAAGCAAGGAGAAAAGAGATGAAGAAAGTAATTGCTGCAACTGCTGCATTTATGATGGTCGCCGGTGTAGCCTCCGTGGCCACCGCCGCCGTTGATCTGAGTGGTAATGCCCGTGTACGTATGATCTATACTGACAATATGTTTCTTGAGGATGACAGCGAGACCCATCTTGACTCTCGTGTTCGCATCAATGTTGTAGCCAAATCAGTGGGCGGCGCATTTGCCAAGGCCCGGATTCGGATGATGGATCAGGATGGCAGTTATCTTGGCGGAAGTGGTGATAGTTGGGGTATGGCTGACAATTCTACTGCTAGGTCAGATGATCGTAATATTTATGTTGATTACGCCTGGCTCGGTATCCCGCTCGGCAACGGTATGACCATCGAGGGTGGCTACATGACCGTAAACTGGTCTCCTTTCTTCGTTTTTGATCAGCGCAAGGATCGCTTGAAGTTGACCTATAAGGCCTCTAAAACCCTGACATTGGGTGCTACCTTTGATAAGCTTAACGAAGGTGACCTTGATGCTGCCTCTGATGAAGATCAGAACAACTGGGGTATTTTGGCCAAGAATAAATTTGCCAATGGTATGAATGGTGCCCTTCGCATTGTATACCACGCTGACGATCGTGCTGTTGACCAAAGTGGTATGCGAGGGTCGGTCTCTCTTGCCGGTAAGGTTGGTGAGGGAAAACTTTATGGTGAGTTGGTCTATGTCGATAAAGACATAGCAGCTAATGGGTTGGGCGCTGGAGCCGCAGATGACAGGATGGGTGGATATCTGAGCTGGAATGGTGCTCTGGGTGGTATGAATCCTGAGCTTATGCTTGGTTATACAAAGGATGGGTATCAGGCGGATAACGATTTCGGATGGATCATGATCGGTAAGGCCGAGCCCATCACTGCTATTGCCCGGGTTGGTTCTGGTGGCGATACCACCTTTGCTTCCATTAGTAACACCTTCAAGTTGAGCGAGAAGAGCAACTTGACCGGTAACCTGGTCTACATGGATGTAGATGCTGAAAATCAGGATGCTCTTGAGGTCTCTGCTCGATACGCTTATGCTGTCAGCGATGGTGCTTCTATCTCCCTGTCTGCCGGCTATCTTGATACGGATCGTTATGTCAACAATCCCATGGCAGCCTATGTCAGCTTGGATGTAACCTATTAATTTGTTCAGTTCTACATTTTAGCAGTTCATTACAAAAAAAACGGGCCCTGAAAATTCAGGGCCCGTTTTTTTATGCTTTTTTTTGTTACCATCCTCTTTTTCTTACCATCCTCTGCTTGTCACTCCTTGCGGTAGTTCGTTTTTGTCCTTGTAGGGCATGTATGACCCTTCTTGGTATAATTATTTGAATCGGCAGGTGAAAAAAACTTGACATGCCTGCTTTGCTCAAGTTATAAAAGTCAGCCATTAGTTATTTAGTTATTTAGTTATTTAGCTATGTTGTTGATTTCTTGTATTGACTTCTTCGCTGGTTACAGAGCTGGTGAGAAAATTTAAACGGTTTCTTGTAAATCCTGGAACCAAAGAAAAATAAAGCATGGAGAAAGAGATGAAAAAAGTACTTGCTACAGCTACCGCCTTGATGTTGGTTGCCGGAGTTGCTTCCGTGGCTTCTGCCGCAGATTTGAAACTGAACGGTGAATTGCGTGTTCGTGCCTGGCACCAGGATCTTGATCTGCCGGATACAGAGAGCTTCATGGACCAGCGTCTGCGTGTTGGCGGGAACTTTGCCATTGCCGAAGGTGTCAGCGCGACCTTTCGTGTAGACGTGAGCGAAAGCAACTGGGGAGCAGAGGGCGGTAATGAATTTGGTGCGGGTCGTATGCCTGCAGATGGCATAAACTGGGATCGTGCACACGTAGACCTGACCAAGAATGGCGTTCATGTTCGTGCCGGTCAGCAGTATGTTGGTTTAGGTCTGGGTCAGACCGTTAATTCACAGGATACCGGTGTAAGCGTTGATGTTGGCGCTTTCTCTGCTTTCTGGCTCCTGGATGACGATAATAAATCAACATTGGTGGTAGCAGGTGATGATGTTGTAACTGATCATGCTGATTCTTATCTCTTCGGTGCAAATTATGGCATCAAGGGTGAGAGCTATACCTCCAACATCTTTGTTGCTGGTCAGACAGACACTGAAGATGATGATGTTGTTACAGCCGGGGAAAGCGTCTATATGATCGGTGCTGACGTGGTGATGAATATTGATGCCATCAAACTTCAGGCAGAGCTTGGCCTGTTCGGTGGTGATGCCTCTGATACCAACGACGCCGTGGGAACCCAGCTCTTTGTTGATGCCTCCACCGCTGCTTCTGAGACCATGACCATTGGTGGTCAGTTTTACTACGCTGCAGGTACCGATAAGGCTGATGAAACCACCTACACCATGCTCGGTAACGACTTCGGTGGCTGGGATGCCCTGAATGACCTCGGTACTGATCTGCACAATGAGGCAAATTCCACCGGTCGTCCGTTTAGTGTGATTGATGCTAACGCTGGTGTTATTGGTGCTCGTCTCTACCTGAACGCTAAGACAAGTGAAGCCCTGGATCTGGGTGCTTCCGTTGCTTACATGACTCCGGAAGAAGATGCGGCAACTGTTACCTTGGTTGATTCTGCTGTTTATTATGCCGTGTCCATGAAGTATGCCCTCATGGCCAACACCAGCCTTCAGGCACAGATGCAGTATGCTGATATTGATACTGACGAAGTTGGTGCAGCTGACTCAGAATTGCGTGTTGGTGCCGGCCTGTTTGTAACCTTCTAATTTTAATTAGAAACTTACTTACACGTTAAAAACAAAAAGCCCGCTGTGTAAACAGCGGGCTTTTTGTTTTTTCTCTCCTGGGGTATTCTGTTAGGGTCCATTGAAAATATCGGCAAGTTATCTTTCCATATTTTTTATTTCCTGACCTCAGCCCATCTGACCATCATGCCCCCATCCACCCGTTGGCCCCTGTTCATTCTCGTGGCCACCGGTGTCCTCCTCTCCACCATGGACAGCTCCATGATCAACGTGGCCCTGCCCGTGATCATGGCCGAGTTTGGGGTTCGGCTGGCCGCGGTGCAGTGGGTGGTCTTGATTTACCTGCTGACCATCACCTCCTCCCTCCTTTTCTGGGGACGGCTAGGGGATCGTCTGGGGGCCGGTCGTATCTATCTGGCCGGGATGCTGGTCTTTGCCCTGGGCTCGCTGGCCTGTTCCCTGTCCCTCTCTCTAGTCCAGTTGATTCTTTTTCGCCTGTTCCAGGGTCTGGGCGCGGCCATGATGATGGCCAACGGCCCGGCCATGATCCGCCTGGCCTTTCCCGTTGAATCGCTGGGGCGGATGCTGGGCCTGATCGGCGTGGTGACCTCCGTCGGTCTCATGACAGGCCCGCTGGTCAGCGGCGCCCTGATCCATTATTTTTCCTGGCGAATGATGTTCCTGGCCACCCTGCCGGTGAGCTGCTCCGGTCTGGTTCTGAGTTTTTTTTATTTACTTCCGGCACTGCGCCAGAGTGGTGTTGCGGAGGATCGTCCCGCGCAGCCCTTTGACTGGGTCGGTCTGCTGCTCTGGACCCTGCTGGTCCTCTTGCTGGTCAGCGGCGCAAGCGTTTTTCAGACGGCCTCTTCCACCGGACGGCTGTTAGGCGGGCTGCTCACGGCCTGCCTGCTTGTTGTTTTTCTCCGCCATCAACGGCGGGCGGTTTCACCCTTTCTGCCCCTGGATATCCTGGCTGTTCCCCGCTATGGTCTGGCCCTGCTGGCCGCGGCCATTTCCTTTGCCGTCCTCTTTGTGGTCCTGATTCTGACTCCCTTCTATCTCCACCATATTCTGCGCTTTGATCCGCGCGCCCTGGGACTGGTTATGATGAGCGTGCCCGCCGCCGTCTTTGTCGTGGCGCCTCTCGCCGGTCTACTCCATGACCGGGTCGGCGCGCGGATACCTGCCACCAGCGGTCTGCTGATCTGCGCCGCGGCCCTGCTCCTGCTGTCGCGTCTTTCTCTGAGCGCGTCGCTGGCGCAACTGATCATTCCGCTGATGCTGCTCGGCTGTGGTCAGGCCCTGTTTCTCTCACCCAACAGCGCTGCGGTACTGGGCCATGCGGCCCCGGAACAGGGCGGGATCATGTCGGGCCTGCTGGCCACCTCCCGCAATCTGGGCATGCTTTGCGGGACGGCCCTGGCCGGGCTGGTCTTTGCCTCTTTTTTTGCCCATTTGACAGGTGGCCTTGATGTGCGTGATTACAGTCCAGCTCAGGCGGATGCATTCATTCGCGCCCTGCGTTATACCTTTTTGCTGACTGCGGGACTGTCTCTGGTTGGGGTGGTGGTGTCTGTGAGGAGGGGGGAGGGGAAAGGGTGAACGGGGGAAAGGGTGAAAAGGTGAACGGGTGAACGGGTGAACGGGTGAATGGGGGAAGAGGGGAGGGGGGCGGTCAGTTGTTTTCGGTCAGGGGGAGGTGGACGGTTGCCGTCATTCCCTGGTTCGGGTCCTGATCCAGGTGGAAGCTGCCGCCGTGGTCGGTCGCGATCTTCTCCACCAGGGTCAGTCCCATGCCTGTGCCGTAGATCTTGGTGGTGAAGAAGGGGTCACCGACCCTGTCCAGGTTTCCATTGACCACGCCGCAGCCCGTATCGGTGATGGTGATGGTTGCGGTTTGCTCGTCCCGGCTGCAGGTGATGGACAGTTGCCCCCCGTTCGTCATGGCTTCCATGGCATTGCGGATGAGGTGGACAAGCAATTGCTGGATATGGCGGTTGTCCATGTGGATCAGAATCGGCTCGCCCGGCAGGTTAAGCTGGTAGCTGATCTGCTCTTTTTTCAGCTGGCCGTAGAAGAGCATCAGGCTTTTACGGATCAGGGGCTGCAGCTGTTGGAGTTCCTTTTGCGGCTGACGGGTATCCACGTAGATGAACAGGTCTTCCAGGGTCTTTTCGATCCGGCCCGCTTCCTTCTCGATAATGTTCAGGAAGCGGTTGTTTTCGGGATGATCGAATTTGCGGGCCAGCATTCGGGAAACACCGCCGATGGTGGTGATGGGATTGCGCAGGGTATGGACCAGTTGCGCTGACATCTGGCCCAGGGCGGCGTCACGTTCGGCATTCACCAGCAGGTCCTTGTTTTTTTCCAGCTCCACGCCCATCTCTTCCAGTTCCCGGATCTTGTGCTGCATGGCTTCGGAGAGGTGTGAGTGTTCAATGGCCAGACTGGCCTGACCGGCAAAGATCTCCAGGGCAAAGAGGTCGTTGTCGCTGATGGATCGGTTGGTGATGGAGTTGTCGGCCAGGATTACCCCTAGAGAATGGCCCGGCGAGTAGAGGGGAACAGCGACAAAGGTGTCGTGGGCAAGCAGGGTGAGCAGCTCCTCCGGAACCTGTTCGTCGATGCAGTGACCGCCGGTCACCCGGTGGCTGATTCGCTGGTTGCAGGTTTTAATCAGCAGGTGTTCTGCGGCGCTTGTGGGGATTGAAATCCGGCGGGCAATGTTGTTGATCGGGGTGTCCTGTTCGTAATCCAGCATCTCGGGACGGTTGAGGATGTCATCCAGATTCAGGTTCTGTTCCCTGATTTCCGTCCAGACCTTGGACGCTTCTTCTTTCGATGCAGGACCGATGGCCATGCGGCCCTGCAAGGTTCGGCCGTCATCGCTGATCAGGGCGAGGAAGGCCCGGTTGAAGCCCAGGCCCTGACCTGAGGTAATGCCGGTGAGGATGGCCCTGAGGATGGCGTGCAGTTCCTGGCGATTGAGGTAGGCACTGTTCATCTTCAGGTTGAGTTCATGGAGAAAGCGGGCGCGCTGGTAGCCTTGTTCAAGTTTTTTCTGGTAGCGGATGTTGTCCAGAATGAGACGCCGTTTTTCCAGGGAGCGGTTGACTGCACGCTGCAGGTCAAAGGTGTTGACCGGCTTGACCAGGTAATCATCGACGCCAAGGCGCAGGCAGGTCAGGGCGGTGTCCAGATCGGTATTGCCGGTGATGATCAGAATAGAGGTCCCGGGGTGCTCAGGGATGAGACTGTTGAGGGCTTCAAGACCGCTGCCGTCGGGGAGATTCAGGTCCAGGAGGATCAGGGCCGGTTTCTGTTCCGTCAGGAGTTGATTGAGCTCAGCCAGGCTTGCGGCGATGGCCACGGGCAGGTTCTGGAGGTTTAGAATTTTTTGAAAGAGTCCGCTGAGTTCGGGGCGGTCTTCGACCACAAAGATGACCTCGTCCGGGGCCAGGAATTGGTCCGGTTGTGGAGTGTCAGGCGGTTTGAGTGGTTGTGGAGACATGGATATCTTTGGTGGGTGAGAATTTCATCTGCTATGAGTGTACCGGTCTGGTTGAAAAATTAAAGGAATAATCGTATGATGGGCGCATAAAAATGTGTCTTCCAGTCTTTCGGTCTGTTCATGGACTGAGGCGCGGGTGAACGGTGTGGTGGATTTGTTACGGAGATTGGGGGCGGTTGCGGGAGCGCTCCCCTTGTCACGATTTTAGAAATACAGTGTTTTGCCGGGATGTTCCGGGTCGTCAGCGGGAGATCGGGAGTCGTTGACGGCCTGGTGTAGATTGGCATTTGCGGCCTGGATCCACTGGCAGAGTCCTTCAGGAAGGAGAGGCGGTGAAAGAAATTTTTGGTTCCACAGGCCGACTGGCCCAGGCCCTGCCGGGTTATGAGGCCAGGCCGGGACAGCTGGGCATGGCCGAGGCCGTGGATAAGCTGCTCATGGCTAATGGCGGCAGGCGTTCTGAAGAACGGGCACGCCTTCTCATGGTTGAAGCCGAGACCGGGGTCGGCAAGACCCTGGCCTATCTTGTTCCGGCCCTGCTCTCCGGGCAGAGACTGGTCGTGTCCACCGCCACCATCACCCTCCAGGATCAGATCCTCAAAAAAGAAATTCCGCTCCTTGAACGGGTGCTCGGAGAAAGCATCCCGGTCGTCTGTATCAAGGGCCGTCAGAATTATCTCTGCCATTACCGCTGGTACCAGTACAGTTCTTCGGATCAGTTATCGCTGCTGGCAGACAGCGAAATGACAGCCATCACCCGCTGGCTTGAGACCACCGAAACGGGAGACCGGGCCGAGCTGGACTGGCTGGCAGATCGATCGCCCCTGTGGCCACGAATATCGGCTCAGTCGGATCAATGTCTGGGCAGTGATTGTCCAGAGGCGGCGGCCTGTTTTGTGGCCAAGCTGCGCAAGCGGGCCGGATCCGCCCGTCTGCTGGTGGTTAATCATCATCTCTTTTTCTCTGATCTGGCCCTGCGCCGTGATGGATATGGTGAGATCCTGCCCCGTTATCAGGGGGTGATCTTTGATGAGGCCCATCACCTTGAAAGTGTGGCGTCCACATTTTTTGGGCGTCGTTTTTCAAGTTATCAGCTCCAGGATCTGCTGGGTGATGTGGAGCGGCAGGTCGAGGCGGACTTGAGTGCAGAGCGGGGAGATGAGCTGCAAAGCGCTGTTCGCGGGCTCAGGCCACGGCTGCAACAGTTTATGGCCCTTTTCCCGCCACGGACAGGTCGCTATCCGCTGGCAGAGGCCCGCACCCAGGTTGCAGGCTGGGATCAGGAACTGCGGAGTCTGGGGGAGGGCATTGAACGATTGGCTGCATTGCTTGATACCGAGGCTCTGGGAGGAGAGGTCTGGAGCCTGTACAGTGATCGCGCCCGTGAGTTGATTGGATCATTGCTTGAGATTGGTCTTGAAGCTGGACAGGGGACTGAGGCCCGCTATGTGTACTGGTATGAGCGACGGGAGCGGAGCATCAGCCTGGAGGCTACCCCGGTCAAGGTTGCCGCTGAGCTTGAGAATGCCCTGTACCGTACGGTGGACAGTTGTGTCATGACCTCGGCCACTCTGTCGGCTGGAGGAAATTTTTCATACGTGAAGGAGCGTCTTGGACTGGGTGAGGACTGCCGGACCCTGTGTTTTCATTCGCCCTTTGACTATGCAAATCGTTCACTGATCTATGTTCCGGACCGGGAGTTTCCCGAGCCCGCGGCATCTGGTTATGATGAGGCGCTTCGGGTCA
Organism: Candidatus Desulfatifera sulfidica; assembly: GCA_014381505.1. Taxonomy (GTDB): domain Bacteria; phylum Desulfobacterota; class Desulfobulbia; order Desulfobulbales; family Desulfocapsaceae; genus Desulfatifera; species Desulfatifera sulfidica. Next base: position 8,253 of record JACNLK010000065.1, read on the forward strand.
GGACCCTGGAACTGCTGCAATGCAGTCGTGGCCGAGCCCTGCTCCTGTTCACCAGTTTTCGGGCCCTTGATCTGATGGCAGAGTTTTTGGAGGAGCGTCTGGATCATCCACTGCTGGTGCAAGGCAGTGCGCCGCGTCGTGTTCTCCTGGAACGTTTTCAGGAAGATGACCATTCTGTACTTCTCGGTGTGGCCAGTTTCTGGGAGGGGGTTGATGTCCCAGGTGAATCGCTCAGTTGTGTGATCATTGACAAACTCCCGTTTGAAGTTCCCAGTGATCCTGTGATCAAGGCTCGTATGGCGGCTGTGGAGAGCGATGGCGGTAAACCGTTTTTCGATTTTCAGGTGCCGCGGGCGATTCTTACTCTGCGCCAGGGAGCTGGCCGGCTCATGCGGAGCAGCCGGGACCGGGGAGTGATTGCAATCATGGATGTCCGCATTTTTAGCAAAGGCTATGGCCGTCTGTTTCGGGCAAGCCTGCCCCCTTCGCCAATTGTTCGTGATCTTGAGCGGGTACGTGGTTTTTTTATGAGTGATGAAAGTGCATTACCGTCTGATGTCGGAGAGGTCAGCGAGGAGTGATGAGCGTGGAAGAAACAACAGCAACAGCGGAAAAGAGTGGTCGCGAACGGCTTCTGAAGCTGGTACGGCCCGATATGGAACGGGTCGAGGCGGCCATGCGCAGGGATATTGAGGAGCTTTCTGCAGATATGGCTCCTCTGCTGCGTGAGATTCTGGACTATGGCCTGTTTGGCGGAGGGAAGCGCATCAGGCCTTTGCTGACGGTTCTGTCCTGGCGTCTTTGCGGCGGTCGGGATATGGAGATTGAACGCCTGGCCATGGCTTTTGAGTATCTTCATGCGGCCACCCTGTTTCACGATGATGTGATTGACCGGTCTCATATGCGCCGTGGTCGCCCGGCAGTGAACTCAGTTTATGGTGAAGTGGGTGCCATTCTGGCCGGTGATTTTCTTCATGCCCGTTCAATGGCTCTGGTGGGTGAGCTGGGCGGCATGGAGGCCATGTCTGTTTTTTGCCGGGCCACGGCGGCAATGATCGATGGTGAGTTTCTGCAGTTGGCCAATGCCCGGGAGATGAATCTCTCGGAAGAGAACTATTTTGCTGTCATTCGGGGAAAAACGGCTTATCTGATTGCCGCGGCCTGCGAGATCGGGGGACTGGCAGCCGGGATTGATACGACCCGACAGGAGGGCCTGCGTCGTTATGGTCTTAATCTTGGCGCAGCTTTTCAGATCATTGATGATCTTCTGGATTACCGTGGAGATCCTCAAAAGACCGGCAAGGCGGTGGGTAATGATTTTGTTGAGGGCAAGATGTCTCTGCCCTTGATCCTCGCCCTGGACATGGCTGGAGACAGCGCACGGGAGCGCTTGCTGGAACTGCTTGTGGATGAGGAAAGCAGGCGTTCCGGAGTGGCCGAAGCCACGGCGATCATGGAGGAATGTGGTGCCTTTGACAAGACCGCTCAACGGGCCAAGGCCTTGATTGTTGAGGCGATGACCGGACTGCCCGAGGCTGCGAGCGATGAGGCCCTTGCAGCACGTCTGGGGCTGGAGCTGCTGGGTGGTTATGTCCTGAATCGTCAGAAATAGGAAAGAGGAGGCGGCAGAAAATGGTTGGGACAGGGAAAAAAAGAGGCAGGAAACAGTCGAAAAAAAAGGCATCTGGCCTGCCCTGGTCCCTGCTGCGTCGTCTGGGCCTGTGGACTTCCTTACTCTCGTTTCTTGTTTTTTCCCTGGCTCTGACCGTCTATATCTTTTTCTTTCAAGTGTACCCGTTATAGATCGCTGATCAACTGATCAACAGGGAGATACTTGTCTTTGTTGAATTTCTTTTGGTATCAGTGAGAGCAAGAGTACCTGGCGGGAAAAGTCGTTGCTGATTGCGAAAATACAACCACTCCTGAGCGTGACTGCTCAGGAGTGGTTCTGATGAAGATGGGCTGTTAATGAGCGGTTACGCTCTATCAGTGCTTGAAGGAGCGTTGTCCGGTGAACATCATGGCCACCTTGGGATCAGCCTCGTTACAGGCCTTGATGGTATCGAAGTCACGCATGGAGCCGCCGGCCTGGAGGATGGCGGTAACGCCCTGCTGGATGCCCACATCCGCGCCGTCGCGGAAGGGGAAGAAGGCGTCCGAGATCATGACCGAACCGGGCAGTCCGGCGCGGTCGGCCTGGGTCTGGGCGTCGATGGCCTCCTGGTCGGCGCGGTCCCGTTTGCCCTGGGTAATCTCCAGGGCCATGTCGGCGTAGGGGATGCCGAATTTGTCAAAGCAGAGGATGTCGGCGTATTTGATATAGGCCTTGTGCACGGCGATTTCGGCCACGCCCACCCGGTCCTGCTCGCCGGTGCCGATTCCAACGGTACACCCATCTTTGATGTAGAGAACGGAGTTTGAGGTCACCCCGTGCTCAACGGCCCAGCCAAAGATCATGTCATCGATCTCGCGCTGAGTGGGTTCGCGGTCACACTTGAATTCCTCGCCTTTCCAGGTGGCGGTGGCCGGTTTGAGGTCGGCAAAGGAGCGGATGGAGTTGATGGCTGACTGCTGGGCAATGATGCCGCCGTCGATCAGGCTCTTGAAGTCAACAAAACGGAATTTTTCAAAATCGGCTAACCGATCGATGGCCGCCATCTTGATCACCCGCAGGTTTTTGCGTGCGGCCAGAATCTCCAGGCTCCCCTCTTCAAACTCAGGGGCGCAGACCACTTCCAGGTAGTTGTTGGCCATGAGCCGGGCGGTGTCGTTGTCGACGGCCTTGCTCAGGATGACCGCGCCACCAAAGGCGGCTATGCGATCGGAGCGATTGGCCTTGTCAAAGGCCTCGGCCAGGCTGGAGCCGATGGCCGCGCCGCAGGGGTTGTTGTGCTTGAGGATGACGGCGGCTGGTTTGTCAACCATGTACTTGATGATATTCAGGCCGTTGTCCACGTCGGTGAGGTTGATCTTGCCCGGATGCTTGCCAACCTGGAGCATGTCCTCGGCGGTGATCGCTGAGACCAGGCCGTTGCCGGGCTCAATAAAGGAGCAATTTCCCAGAGCCAGGTTGCCGTTGACCAGTTCGTAGAGGGCTGCTTCCTGGTCGGGATTTTCACCGTAGCGAATACCGCGCTCGTCAATGGAGCCGTCTTCGGCCTTGATGCCCCAGGTACGTTTCCGATAGACCAGATTCTGGTCGCCGAATGAGATGGTCATATCCATGGGAAACGAGTCGCCCAGGATGGTGGTGTACATTTTTTTAAGATCGCTCATGGTTATTCCTCATGATGTAGAAAGTTAGGGACAGACTGGGAAACAGGTCGGTCCCGTCGGTCAGTTCTCTTAGAGTCGGGCTATGTTAGCACATCAGCCCCTTTTTTTCCAGACCACCTTGAAAAATCGGCCTGTTGGTCGATGACTGGTTTGATGACTGGAGTGCTCTCATGGAAAAACACTCACATCTTCAAGAGATACAGCGTTTTTGTTTTGTGTCTGGAAAAACTGGCTCAGATTTACGAGGAGCTTCAGCCCTGCTGTGTGCTTATTGGGCCAGTTGAAATTCAGGGTCCCAGTCCTTGCATACCGGGTCAAAACCTTTTGCGCGGATGGCCTCAGAGACCTCGGCCAGACTGCGGTGGTCGCCCACGCTGAACTGCTCACCGGCCGGCTCAGGATCAGCGTAGCCGCCGGGCGCCGTGCAGGAGCCGGCAGAATAGCGGGTGGGGCCAAGGCCCAGAATCTGATCACGATACTCGGCCTCTTCCCGGGTGGAGACGATCAGGCCCACATCCGGATCAAAGATTCGCAGTCCAAAGATCATCTGGCTCAGATCGCGCTGGCTCACCAGGACTCTGGGCTCAAATTCGCCGGCTGCCGGGCGCAGGCGCGGGAAGGAGACGGTCAGGTTCGTGGACCAGAAATGTTTGCGCAGCCAGGCCAGGTGCAGACCGAGAGCCAGGGCCTCGGCCCGCCAGTCGGCCAGGCCAAACAGGGCGCCGACACCGATTTCGCGCATCCCGGCGGCGGCGGCACGTTCCGGGGTGGCCAGCCGGTAATCGTAATCGCATTTGCGACCCGCGAGATGGACCTCGTTGTAGATTTCGCGGTTATAGGTCTCCTGATAGACGGCCACGGCGGTAATGCCTGCCAGAAAGAGACGCCGATAATCCCCCTGTTCCAGGGGCTGAACCTCAATGGACACAGCCGCGAATTTGCCTCGCAGGCGCAGGGCCAGGGCCTCAAGATAGTCAGTGTCAACGGCGGCCGGCGCCTCGCCTGAGACCAGCAGGATATGCTGGAACCCGCGCTGGTGGAGGATATCGGCTTCGGCTTCGGCTTCGTCCAGGGTCAGTTTGCGGCGGGGAATCTGGTTGTCGGCGGAAAACCCGCAGTAGGCGCAGCGGTTGGTGCAGTAGTTGGAGACATAGATGGGGGCATAAAGCTGGGTCGTTCGTCCGAAACGGAGCAGGGTCAGATCCCGGCTGCGTCCGGCCATCTGGGGCAGGTGGGGCAGGGCTGCCGGTGACAGGAGGGCGGCCAGATCGTGATGATCGGGGTGGGCGCTGGTCAGGGCACGTTGGACATCGCTTTCTGTACAGGCGCTGATCTCCAGGCTGAGCTGGGTGAAATCGGGCAGGGAAAAGCTCATGAGTCAAGAAATCCCAGATCCGGATCAAGGGTGCCAGTGGTTGGTGAGGAGGCGCTGGCCTCGCTGCTTTTCCGGCCCAGTCCTGATTCAAAGGCCGTGCGCCCGGCCTCAACGGCTTGGGCAAAGGCACGGGCCATGGCCACCGGATTACCGGCAATGGCAATGGCGGTATTGACCAGGACTGCGTCGGCCCCCATTTCCATGGCCTGGGCAGCCTGGGACGGAGTGCCGATTCCGGCATCAACAACAACCGGCACGCGAGCCTGATCTATGATGATTGCCACCTGAAAGGCCGTGAGAATCCCCTGATTGGTGCCGATGGGCGCACCCAGGGGCATGACGGCGGCCGCGCCCGCGTCCTGAAGGCGCAGGGCCAGAATGGGGTCGGCATTCATGTAAGGCAGGACGATAAAGCCGTCCCGGACCAGTTGCTCTGTGGCCTTGAGGGTCTCGACCGGATCGGGCAGCAGGGTGCGCGGATCTGGAGTGACTTCGAGCTTGAGCCAGCTGGTACCCGAGGCGGCTCGGGCCAGATGAGCCAGGCGAATGGCCTCGGTGGCGTTTCTGGCCCCTGAGGTATTGGGCAGGAAAGTATGGTTCTCACGGTCCAGGGCTGCCATAATGTCGTCCAGGGGGTTATTCAGATCAACCCGGCGCAGGGCCACCGTGATCATTTCACTTCCTGACGCCTCGATGGCCTCTTTCATGACTGCGGCAGAAGAAAACTTGCCGGTCCCCAGGAAGAGTCGAGATTTAAAGGTCTTGCCGCCGATGGTCAGCATCTCAGCCGCCTCCTACGAATTGAATGAGTTCCAGCCGGTCCTGCTCTTTAAGGACTGTGAGGGGATAATCCGCTGACTGGAGTATGGTGCCGTTCAGTTCGACCACCAGCGTTTCGGCTGGAATCTGCAGCTCAAGCAACAGTTCGTTGATGGTCAGTCCCTGAGGTAGGGTCTTATGCTCGCCGTTGACACGGAGTTCCATGGTACAGAGGCCTTTGAGAAGTTTTCCGATGATTATATATTGGGGGATTTTGTTAAATACAAAATGATTATCTTAATCTGATTAGCCATACTTGCCAAGCCTGTTTCGATGGTCAGGGTGGAAAAGGCCGGGTGTTATGGAACTGAATCGCGCGTGTGGGGAGGGACTGAGGTTGAGCTTGTCATCTCCTTTTGAGTGAGGCAGGAATAGGGGGCAATTCGCACCCCATCGCCCAGCAGACAGTCATGGAGGATGGCGCCGGCCTGGATGAGGCAGTTCTGGCCGACCCGGGAACTGCCCGTGATCCGGACTCCCGGCTCGATGATGGTATCCTGGCCGATGCTGACTCCTGCGGCAATGGCCGTGTTTGAGGGAGAGTGCAGGGTGACACCATGAAGCATCAGGTCCCGGTTGCGGCGCAGTTGCAGTTCCTGGTGGGCCTCGGCCAGTTCAACGCGCGAGTTGACCCCCAGGACATCGGTGGCCACAGGATTGAGATAGCGCTCCACCGCAATATTGTTCTGCGTGGCAATGGCTACGATATCTGTCAGATACACCTCCTTTTGAGCGTTGTCGGTGCCGACCCGGGACAGGGCGTTGAAGAGAAAACCGGCCTGGACACAGTAGATACCCGCATTGATCTCGCGGATCTTTTTCTGTTCGCTGTCGGCATCCTTTTCCTCGACGATAGCCCGGACTTTTTCGTCTGCGTCACTGATGATTCGTCCATAGTTGCTCGGGTTGTCCAGCAGGGTCGTCATTACTGTCAGCTGGGACCGCCTTGTCTGGTGATACTCGAGCATATCTCTGAGGGTTTCACTGCGGAGGAGCGGGGTGTCACCGCAAAGGATGAGGAGGGTGGCTGCAGGATCGCTCAGTGTCTGTTGGCAGCAGAGAACGGCATGCCCGGTGCCCAGTTGTTCTTCCTGGAGGACAGTTTCTGCCCTGAATCTCTTGATGCTGTTCGTCACATCATCTCGCTGATGACCCACGACAACCAGGGACTGCTGCGGTTGCAGAGGAGCGACCGTCTTCAGGACATGGTGCAGCATGGGCTCAAAAAAGACCTCGTGCAGGACCTTGGCCCGGGTGGATTTCATCCGGGTACCCTTGCCGGCGGCAAGGATGATAACCGAAAGTGGAGTAGGCTGGGTCACAGGACACCTCATCTTGAAGACAATGGATTGAAAGACTGTTCAGCAGCAGGCGACCTTGAAAAATGACCATTCTGACCAATGTCTGCGTTGCAGGTGCAAATTCAAATTGCTCATTTTTCAAGATACCCTGCTGATTATTCAAGGTAGACGAAAAAGAATATTCGCAGCAGGTTTGTCTGTCAAGGACGCTGATGACGGTCTGGGCAATTTTGTTTTGCCAGGGATTCCGGAAGGATCGTCACAAGATTAATGGCTACCTTGAAAAATTGTCTTTTCACCCAAGCTCTGCGTTGCGCTCAAAATTTTATCCTCGGAATATCGACTATATGCCTGCGGTGAAATTTTGAGTGCGCCTTGTTCTTGAACGAAAATCCTAATTTTTCAAAGTACCCTAATAAGGAAAGAGGAAGGCGGTGGCTTGAGGTGTCTGAACGGCGTATCTGTCCAATGGGGGACATTCGGCGCCCATTGGACAGGCGGAGTGTAGCAGGGCAGAGAGCTCAAGCCACCGCCTGGTCAAAACTCGCTCTGTCCCCATTTGTTTAGTCTGTACTGCCGCTCAGGCCCTGTGCTGTCAGCGCCGCATAAAGAAAAGAGGCCAGAGAAAACGAGAGTTCAACAATTGCACAAAAAAAAAGGCCCCGGAGGAAATGAATCCTCAGGGGCTTTTTTATATAAAAAGAAACGGCGGCGACCTACTCTCCCACACAGTTGCCCGTGCAGTACCATCGGCGCTGAAG
>JACNLK010000068.1 GCA_014381505.1 Candidatus Desulfatifera sulfidica
TGTAATAGTGAGATTTACCACATTGGCTTGATGTCTATTTTTCAAGGAACCCATATAAGGAAACTCCAATGACTCCAGGAACATTTTCTGGCTGATGTCTCCCTTGTACACCTCACCCTGCAGGGCAAGCGTACACTCCGAATTAACATTGGAATCGAGACGGAAACCGGTACGAACCATGTCCCATTCGTCCCCCGCATCGTCCCCTGTGTCATACTCAAAATTGTCCCGGCCCAACCCCTTTGCATACAGGCGCATATAACTGACATCACCAAGCTCAAATCCATATCGAGCCGCACCAAACACCTCTTCCTCAGTACCGGTGCCCAACTCGACATACCCGCCTTGGGTATCAGCCGTATGCCTGGTAATAATATTGATGACACCATTCACCGCGTTGGCTCCCCACAGGGTCGCCCCCGGGCCACGGATCACCTCAATGCGATCCACATCTTCCAGCAGCACATCCTGCACCTCCCAGTAAACGCCGGAATAAGCATTGGTATAAACGCTGCGACCGTCAATCATAACCAGCAGCTTATTGGCAAATCGGCTGTTAGCTCCGCGACTGTTCACGGCCCATTTGTTGGAATCGATTCGGGAAACATTAAGCCCCGGAACCATCCGCAGGGCGTCGGGGATATTGGTCACTCCCGAACGTTTCAGATCATCTTGAGTGATTACGAAAATGGCTGCCGCACTATCCGAAAGATTCTGCCCCTTACCGCTGACGGAAGTGACTTCGATATTCATCAAATCCTCGATACCCAGATTCATCAGGTCACTGGAAACCGCCCAAAGCGGTGAAGCCGTTAAGGTGAAAGCCAGAGCCAGACAACCGGAAAATTTGCGATACATCTTTTTGGAACAGGGAGATACACCATTGTTTGTAGTCATAAGATTACCATTTTGTTGTTCATCTGCGATGGAACCCGTCAACAGGACGATTTTCAATCAATACGTCAACCAGATAAAATGAATTTTGAATACTCTACCAGCCCTTACTCAAGTGAGTATATCGAAAGAATATGCCAATGTGTAGGGAAAACACCATCTTCGATCTCTTTTTCGATCATGCGGATAATACAAACCAAAAATAACCACATGAAACATTCAGTTAATTCACTTGTGGCCCACAAGTTCTGTACATACCGGAAGAATTCATTAACGTACTGTAATTTTTGCGTGAAAAGAGATGGCAGGCCGATCGGCGCAGAACCCAAGAGGATGTTTTGACAGGCTTTATGCCGTGCTTCGTTGCTGTCACAGTTCAAGTTGCAATGCTGTACGTGGGTCTGGTTATCTTAAACGTTTTCGTTGACACTTTCCCGTAGTCGGGGTAAATGCCTCTTTCGGCAATGTAATTTAAAGTTCTTCACTGTCATGGTTTCAATTGAGATGGATGTTGTTGATACCAGATCTCCTATTGTTTTGCCCTCCCATTGAAGTAAAAAATATTTTCCCCACAACCCTGTTGCTCAGTCGACAGTTATACCGTTCTGTCCATTATCTTTAACTGTACTGGCATCCTGCGTGTCGTTGCTCAGGATTGTTTTTTGTAGACGAGCCATCAACTCATCAACGTGTTTGAATATTATGAGAAATTACCTGCAGCTGTTCGATTCTGAGCAAAAGATCGATTATAAAATTGAAGTGTTATCGGGTTTGACTGTTGCCATTGCATTGGTTCCAGAGGCCATCGCCTTTGCCCTGATCGCTGGGTTGTCCCCCTTAACAGGTCTCTATGCCGCCTTTGTCCTGGGTTTGGTGACATCGGTCCTTGGTGGCCGACCGGGCATGATTTCCGGTGCAACCGGTGCGATTGCCATTGTTATTGTGACGTTGGCCAAAACGCATGGTGTGGAATACGTTTTCGCAGCTGTTATTCTGGCGGGTATTTTACAATTTGCCGCCGGTGTCTTGAAACTGGGAAAATTGATGCGACTTGTTCCGCACCCGGTGATATTTGGATTTGTGAATGGTCTTGCCATTATCATTTTCATGTCACAACTGGAACAGTTCAAAGATCCATCTGGTAATTGGCTCACGGGATCGCCCCTGTACGTCCTGCTGGGACTGGTCTTTGTGACAATGGTCATAATCTGGGGATTACCCAAACTGACGAAAGCTGTGCCTGCCTCACTCTGCGCGATCCTGGTTGTTTTTGGCATTGTCGTTGGTTTTGATATTGATACGAAAACAGTTGGTGATATTGCCTCTATTAAGGGTGGCTTTCCCCCCTTTCATATTCCTGATATCCCGCTGAGTTTTGAAACCCTTGCCATTGTTTTCCCTTATGCGGCCATAGTCGCCGGTGTTGGACTGATTGAAAGCCTTCTGACTCTTAATATTATTGATGAAATAACAGAAACCAGGGGCATCGGCAATAAAGAGGCCATTGCCCAGGGAACGGCAAATATTTTGTCTGGTCTTTTCTCGGGCATGGGCGGGTGTGCCATGATTGGTCAAAGTCTGATCAACGTTTCCAATGGTGCCAGAGCCAGGTTATCCGGCATTGTGGCCGCGTTCATGCTGCTGGTCTTTATTATGTTCGGAGCAAGCCTGGTTGAAAGGCTTCCTATGGCGGCATTGACTGGTTTGATGATCATGGTGGCAATCGGTACCTTTGAGTGGGCGAGCCTGAGGACATTTAGCAGGATGCCAAAGTCAGACATTTTTGTAATGATATTAGTAACTCTGGTGACAGCTCTTCTGCATAATCTGGCCCTTGCGGTTGTTATTGGTGTTATTATTTCTGCCCTGATGTTTTCCTGGGATAATGCCAAACGTATTCGTGCCAGAAAAAGCATCGATGAGCAGGGTGTGAAGCATTATGAGATTTACGGCCCTTTGTTCTTTGGATCGGTGACCGTCTTTAATGAAAAATTTGACGTATTAAATGACCCTGATGAGGTGGTGATTGATTTCAGGGAAAGCCGGGTGGTTGATATGTCAGCAATTGAGGCCTTGAATAAAATTACGGAACGCTATCGTAAGGCCGGAAAGAAAATACACTTGAAGCATTTGAGCCCTGATTGTAGAAAGATATTGAAGAACGCGGAAGAAATAATCGTCGTAAATGTTATGGAAGATCCAACATATAAGCTTGTTGTGAACAAGCTGTAAGGACGGCATCATCGTGAATGACGTGTCTTTGTGATGTGAATGATAGAATTGGCTGGTTCATGAGCAAGAGAACCTGATTCCAACGAATCGGCGCGAGATAAGCGTGGTTTGCCAAGGGACGGTAAGATATGAAAATAATGATTTATACAACAGGTGGTACTATTGATAAGGTCTATTTTGACCAGAAATCAGAGTATCAGATTGGAGATCCGCAGGCCAGTGGACTTCTGGAACGGGCGAATGTTGTTCTGGATTATGAGGTTGAATCTCTTATTAAAAAAGACAGTCTCGATTTTACAGATGAAGATCGTGAGTTGATAAGAAAGACAGTGGAGTCTGCTCCATTGGAACGAATTGTCATCACTCACGGTACTGATACGATGATAGATACCGCAAAGCTGCTGGCGAATATTTCAGGTAAGACAATCGTCATGACTGGCTCCATGTATCCCGCGCAATTTCGTGATAGCGATGCGGTCTTTAATATAGGATCCGCGGTTACGGCGGCGCAGGTTCTTTAACCCGGCGTCTATATAGCAATGTATGGGCGGATTTTCAGACCGGATCAGGCCCGCAAGAATAGATCATTTAATAGATTTGAAGAGAAAATCAGATAATGCCGCCAATAAAATGATGCTTGCGGTACACCTGGATTGCGTCTTCGGCTAACGACGTCTCTGTTTTGGGGTGGCCCTGCTGGTCACGGGTCGATCTTCTTTTTTGCGTCTGGCTTGGTTCTCTGATTGCTTGCCGGCCCGGTTACGGCCACCTGTTCGTGGTTGTTTTTTCTTGGCATCTTTCTGCCCCCGAGTCTGATGACCTTGCGCGTTTTCCCCTGATCGTTGTCCGTCTTGATGCTCTGGCTTGAATTTTTTTGGTTTTTTAGGTCGTTTTGCTCGTTTTGGGCGCAGGTCCAGGCGAGAAGCCGGGACGTCGTTCACCGGTTCAAAACCATGAATATATCTGCGATCGAGTATCTCTCCAATCAGGTTCTCAATACCTGAGAGTTCTTTGAATTCATCCGCGCTGACCAGGGATACTGCCTGACCACTTGATCCCGCCCGGCCCGTACGACCAATGCGATGTACATAGTCTTCCGAGACATTGGGCAGGTCGAAATTGACCACCTGCGGCAGTTGTTCTATATCCAGTCCGCGTGCCGCAATATCCGTTGCCACCAGGACCCGCACCCGGCCAGCCTTGAAATCAGCCAGGGCTTTGGTGCGTGCGTTCTGGCTTTTGTTGCCGTGGATCGGTGTTGCTTGAATTCCTTTGCCTTCCAAATGGCGGACCAATTTGTTGGCGCCGTGCTTGGTTCTACTGAAGACCAGGACCTGCTCCCATTGATTTTCTAAAATCAGGTGGGTGAGCAAGGCCGGCTTCTGTTTTTTATCCACCGGACAGACCCACTGTTCTACAGATTGTACGGCTGTATTGCGTGGAGTGACCGAAATCTCAACCGGATTATTGACCAGTCCTTTGGCGAGTTTGCGGATATCAGATGAGAAAGTAGCAGAAAACATCAGAGTCTGTCGCTTTTTGGGGAGCAGCGCCAGAATCTTGCGAATATCGTGGATAAAACCCATATCCAGCATACGATCAGCCTCATCCAGGACCAGCACCTCCAGCTGCTGAAATTTCACCGCGTTTTGATTGTATAGATCCAGTAAACGTCCAGGTGTTGCCACCAGGATATCGACCCCCCTGCGAAGTTTCATCATCTGCGGATTAATCTTCACTCCGCCAAAGACTACCGTAGAGGACAGAGGTAATTTTTTTCCATAGGTGGCCACGCTCTCCTGAACTTGAGCCGCCAGTTCACGGGTGGGCGTTAAGATCAAGGTACGGACCTGATTGGCTTGCGGCCGTGAACCTTTGGACAGCATCTGCAGAATCGGGAGAGCGAATCCTGCGGTTTTCCCCGTACCTGTCTGGGCAGCCGCCATGACATCTTTGCCAGCCAGGACCGCAGGGATTGCCTGGGCCTGAATGGGTGTCAGAGTTTCATATCCTTGGGCCGTTACAGCTTCAAGGAGAGGAGTGGATAAACCGAGGGAGGAAAAGCTCATGGGAAATGGTCTTCTGGTGGTTGATAGTGAGGAACCGGGGCGGTCGCTTGCTGTGGAGGCTGTGGGAGAGCTATTTTTCACATGTGGTCCGTATCATCTTAGACCGTGAAGGTGATAAACAGGGCTCCACGATCCAAGAAACACAGTTTATGTTAGAAATTTCCCAGAGCCGACCACAGGACACCGGCGGCGATGGCTGAGCCAATGACTCCGGCCACATTAGGAGCCATGGCGTGCATGAGCAGGAAGTTGGTGGGGTCTGACTTCAGTCCTACCATATGAACGACCCGGGCTGAGTCGGGTACGGCTGAGACCCCGGCCGCGCCAAGCAGGGGATTGATTTTGTCTTTCAGAAAGAGGTTCATGCATTTGGCAAAGAGGATTCCACCCATGGTGGCAATGACGAATGCAGCGGCACCCAGTCCGAAAATCAGGAGCGACTGTGGGGTGAGAAAGGTCTGGGCCTGGGTCGAGGCTCCCACTGAAAAACCGAGCAGGATGGTGACCGTGTCGATCAGACCGTTGCGGGCGGTATTGGCCAGTCGCTCGGTGACCATGGACTCCTTGAGCAGATTACCGAAGAAGAGCATGCCCAGCAGGGTCATGGAGCCGGGGGCGAGCAGGGCGCAGATCAAAAAAGCCACGATGGGGAAGATGATCTTCTCCCGCTTGGAGACCTGGCGTGGTGCTTTCATGCGGATACGCCGTTCTGCTTTGGTGGTCAGCAGATACATGACAGGCGGCTGGATCACCGGCACCAGGGCCATGTAAGAGTAGGCGGCAATGGCAATGGGACCGAGAAGATCCGGGGCAAGCATCGAGGAGAGAAAGATGGCCGTGGGGCCGTCGGCCCCTCCAATAATACTGATGGCCGCAGCATCTGTCTTGGCAAATCCCAGAAACAGGGCGCCGAGAAAAGTGAGAAAAACGCCGATCTGGGCTGCAGCTCCGAGCAGAGTCAGCTTGGGATTGGAGAGCAGGGTTGAAAAATCGGTCATGGCCCCGATGCCAAGGAAGATGAGGGGCGGGTAGATGCCTTTCATCACCCCCATATAGATATACGAAAAGACCGATCCTTCGGCATAGACCGAGAGTGGCATTCCGGGAATTGGTGGAATGTTGCCGACCACCATGCCAAAGCCAATGGGGACCAGGAGCAGGGGCTCGTAATCCTTGGTCACTGCCAGATAGATAAAGAGCACTCCCACCATGATCATGACCATGTTGGTCCATTCCAGGTGGTAGAGACCGGAATTGTGCAGAAAATTGTTGTATTCCACGTCCTTTCTCCTTTAACCCAAGACCAGCAAGGTCTGGCCCTGAGCGACCACATCACCCTCGGATATCAGGATCTCACTGACGACCCCGTCGACAGTGGCTGTAATTACGTTCTCAAGTTTCATGGCCTCAAGGACCAGAAGCTTCTGACCTTTTTTAACCAGATCACCTCGGCTGACATGGAGACCGATAATCTGGCCCGGCATGGGAGTGACCACAGTACCGGCTGTCTCTGCACCAGGGCTTGCCGGGGGTGGGGCTGCATGTTGCTGAGTTTGGGTCGATACGGTGGCAGCAGCTCTGGACGGGGCTGCAGAGGGCGCAGTGCTTGCCTCAAGGCCGATATTTTCGATCGCCTCGATGCCCACGACATGTTCGGTGCCATTGACTTCAGCGACAACCCGGTCCTCACGGACTTCAAGGATACGGACTGTATAGGGTGTCTTGTTGATGGTGAGTTTGTATTGTTTCATCCCTGCCTCCATGGGCTGGATTGTGATTTTCGTTGGGCCAGGGCGTGCATACGCTTGGAGACCAGCCATGGGGACTCAAGGTCGCCATGGCTTTTCCAGGTCAGGCGTTCGTTTTCATCAGGAAAGTTGCTCTGCAGGTGCAGGGCTGTGGCAATGGCCAGCAGGATTTCGTGTTTGGTATCCGGTGTGGCAGGAGTGGCTGGCTCCGTTTTTTTCCTGGAACGTTTTTGAAACAGATTCAGGAGTTTGGGCAGGAATATGATGTAAAGGCCAATAACCACCAGACCGCTGAAGACCAATCCCATGCCGAACAGAGAAAATATCAGGGCGTTGAAGCCCGGTTCGATGAGATTGGCAAGTCCTGTCTGTAGAAAGTCCATATGCGTCGCTCCGTTTTTACAGCGGTATATTACCGTGTTTTTTCATGGGGTTTGAGTCATGCTTGTTGCGAAGCATCTCCAGCGACTTGATGATCCTGAAACGGGTTCGGGCCGGTTCGATGATGTCATCCACATACCCACGTTGAGCTGCCACATACGGGTTGGCCACAGTCTCCTGGTACTCGCCCTCTTTGTTCTGAAGAAAGGCGGCTGGATCGTCGGTGAGCCTGGCTTCACGGCCGTAGAGGATTTCGACTGCCCCCTTGGCACCCATGACTGCGATTTCGGCGCAGGGCCAGGCAAAGTTGATGTCACCGCGCAGGTGCTTGGATGACATGACGCAATAGGCGCCACCGTAAGCCTTGCGGGTAATGACTGTGACTTTGGGAATGGTGGCCTCGGCATAGGCAAAGAGGAGTTTGGCCCCGTTTCGGATGGCGCCACCATACTCCTGGGCTGTTCCCGGAAGGAAACCGGGGACGTCAACAAAGGTGACCACTGGAATATTGAAGCAGTCGCAGAAGCGGACGAAGCGGGCCGCTTTGATGGAGGAATTGATATCCAGGACGCCGGAAAGTGAGGCCGGTTGATTGGCCACAATGCCCACACTGCGCCCGTTGTAACGACCGTAACCGATAATGATGTTGGGGGCAAAATTGGGCTTGATCTCAAAGAAATCACCGTTGTCAACGGTTGCCAGGATCACCTCCTTCATGTCGTAGGCCTTATGTGAATCGTCGGGGACAATCTCATTGAGCTGCTCGGCCCGTCGTTCTGGTGGATCGAGGGTAGGAATGATTGCCGGGGCCTCAGCATTGTTTTGAGGCAGGAAGGAGAGCAGTCGTTTAAGATATTGGACGGCCTCTATACCTGATTCTGCCGCGTAATCTGCGACTCCACTTTTGGAGGAGTGCATGTCGGCACCGCCCAGTTCTTCGACGGTGACATCCTCATGGGTCACTGATTTGACCACTTTTGGTCCGGTGAGGAACATGTATGAGAATTTTTGAACCATGACAATAAAGTCGGTGAGGGCTGGCGAGTAGACAGCACCTCCGGCACAGGGACCAAAAATGGCCGAGAGCTGTGGGATTACGCCCGAGGCCTTGACATTGCGCAGGAAAATATCAGAATAACCGGCCAGGCTCTCAATACCCTCTTGAATCCGTGCGCCGCCCGAGTCGTTGAGGCCGATGACTGGGGCACCGTTCTTGATTGCCAGATCCATGACCTTGCATATCTTTTCGGCCATGGTTTCAGAGAGTGAACCGCCCAGGATAGTTGGATCTTGCGCATAGACATAAACCAGGCGGCCATCAACGGTGCCGTAGCCGGTCACCACACCATCACCGGGATAGACCTTGTCCGCCATGCCAAAGTCGTGGCTGCGATGGGTCTTGAACATGTCAAACTCTTCAAAGGAACCGGGATCCAGGAGGAGATCAATGCGTTCGCGGGCGGTCATTCGTCCCTGGTTATGGATTTTGTCGATGCGCTCCTGGCCGCCACCCAGGCGGGCCTCATCGCGTAGCTTCATGAGATGGCTGAGATGTTTGTTCATGGGGTTTCTCCGCTGCAAAGTTCGGTGAGCACGCCGTGGCTGGACTTGGGATGGAGAAAGGCGACTTGCTTGCCGCCGGCTCCGATGATTGGGGTTTCATGAATTAATTGACAACCGGACGCTCGAGCCTGGGCCAGGTGACTTTTTATATCGTCACAGGCATAGGCCACATGGTGGATACCTTCGCCCCGGTTGGCCAGAAATTTGGCCACTGCACAGTCTTCACTTGTGGGTTCGAGCAGCTCGATATGAGTTTCTCCCACTGTGAAAAAGGCAGTCCGTACCTGCTGACTGGCAACTTCTTCTTCATGTTCGCAGGTGAGCCCCAGGGTTTGTTCGTAAAAAAGCCTGGCCTCGGCAATGGAGTGGACTGCAATACCTAAGTGATCGATTTTTTCTAACATAATTTTATTTCGTCAAGGTCGTTGTGGAGTGTATTTTCCCTTCTGATTTTTCAAGGTTGTCTTGTGACAACTAATCCCGGTATTCACCGAAGACATCTCGCAGGACCCGGCAGATTTCACCCAATGAGGCGTAGGACCGCACTGCGGCCAGGATTGGCTCCATGAGATTGGCGTCGGACTCTGCAGCGATTTGTAGCTCGGCCAGGAGACGCTCCACCGCATTATTATCTCGTCCTGCCCGAATCTCGGCCAGACGTTTTACCTGCTCATCTTCCACAGCCGGATTAACCCGCAACAGAGCCGGTCGCTCTTCATCTTCCACCTGAAAGTCATTGAGTCCGACAATGATTCTTTCCTGGGCCTCCACTTCCAGCTGGTACTGGTAGGCGCTCTCTTCAATCCGGCTCTTGATCAGGCCGTTTTCAATGGCCGCTACCACGCCGCCGGCATCCTCAATGGTTGCGATCAATTCCTCGGCTTCAAGCTCGATCTGGTCGGTAAGCTGCTCGATATAATATGATCCGGCCAGCGGGTCAATGGTTTCGGCAACGCCGGACTCATGGGCGATGATCTGTTGTGTCCTGAGGGCAGTGCGTACGGATTCCTCTGTGGGTAAGCCTAAGGCCTCATCCCGAGAATTGGTGTGCAGGCTCTGGGTACCGCCCAGGACCGCTGACAGGGCCTGGATGGTCACCCGGACGATGTTGTTGTCGATCTGCTGAGCGGTGAGGCTGCTGCCTGCGGTCTGGGTATGAAAGCGGAGCATCTGTGAGGCTGGGTTTTGTGCCTCGAAACGATTTTTCATGATCCGGGCCCAGAGTCGGCGCGCGGCCCGGAACTTGGCCACTTCTTCCAGGAGATTGGATGAGGCATTGAAGAAAAAGGCCAGGCGGCGGGCAAACTGATCCAGTTCCAGACCTGCATCGAGTGCTGTCTGGACATAGGTGATGCCGTTGGCCAGGGTCAGACCCACTTCCTGGGCGGCGGTTGATCCCGCTTCACGGATGTGATAGCCGGAAATGGAAATGGTGTTAAAGAGTGGGGTGTTGGTTCCGCACCACTGGAAGATGTTGGTGATCAGGCGCAGGGACGGACGGGGTGGAAAGATATAGGTGCCTCGGGCCACATACTCCTTGAGGACATCGTTCTGGATAGTCCCTCGCAGCTTGTCGACTGCGACGCCCTGTTTTTCGGCCACGGCAATATACATGGCCAGGAGGACGATGGCCGGAGAGTTAATGGTCATTGAGGTGGAAATCTTCTCCAGCGGAATCTCCTGAAACAGGGTCTCCATGTCGGCCAGGGTGTCAATGGCCACTCCAACTTTGCCCACTTCGCCAAGCGCCATGGGGTCATCCGAGTCGTAGCCGATCTGGGTGGGGAGGTCAAAGGCGACGGACAGTCCGGTGGTCCCTTGATCCAGGAGATAGCGATAGCGGAGGTTGGACTCGGCGGCGTTTGAAAAGCCGGCATATTGGCGCATGGTCCACAGACGGCCCCGATGCATGGTTGGTTGTACTCCACGGGTAAAGGGGTAGCGTCCGGGAAATCCCAACTGCTGCTCGTATTCTTCACTGAGCTCTTCGGGCAGGGCCAGGCGGGCGATTTCTTTACCGCCGTGGCGGGTGAAGCTCTCTTTTCGTTCGGGAAAGCGATTGAGGCTTGCGGCCAATTCTTGTTTCTGCCAATCACTGAGACTATTGCCGTTGGTCATGATTTCTATCTGCGATAAGTTGTTCGGCCCGCAGGCGCGGGTCGATGGGTTGGTGCTGGCCGCGGATGGCCGCAAGAAGCTGAGGCCGGAGGAGTTCCAGGCACCAGTCCAGGGTTTCACTCTCCAACGAGAGCTGTCGTCGTGCCGTGCGGATGCCCTGTTCCAGGTGATTGGTGTTCAAGGCCTCAATTCGATCCATCAGGGTGTCGATGCCCTGATTTTGGGAGGCAACGGTGCGGACTACCCGATCGATTCCGTCCCTCTGTGATCGATCGCGGAAGGTGGCTGACATTTCCAGGCACAGGGCTTCACTGCCCGGCAGGTCAGCCTTGTTGGCCACCAGCAGGTCGGTTACTTCAAGGAGTCCGGCCTTCATGGCCTGGATATCATCGCCAAAACCGGGTGCCAGGGTCATAAGGGTCAGGTCGGCCAGGCGAACAATGTCCATTTCAGACTGTCCCACTCCCACAGTCTCAATCAGGATCACATCGCAGCCGGCAGCGGCGAGGACACGAACCACACCTCCGGCTGCAGCGCAGAGGCCGCCCAGACGACCACGGCTGGCCATGGAGCGAACGATGACATCCGGATCCAGGGCGTGATCCATGATGCGGATGCGGTCACCGAGTACAGCCCCGCCGCTGATGGGTGAAGACGGGTCAATGGCAATGATCCCCACGCGTTGCCCCTGTTCGCGTAGATGACGAATCAGACAGCCGCTGAGGGTAGACTTGCCGGCTCCGGGAGGACCTGTGAGCCCCAGGACCAGAGTGCTGTCCATGACATCTGCGCCCAGGGCTGCCAGAATTGCGGAGCACTGTGGTCCGTTGTTCTCCACCTGGGAGATGACCTGGCCAATGGCGCGGGGATCTCGGGCCTTAAAGCGGGCCAGAAGGTCTTCAGTCTTCATCGTCCGCGTGTTGTATGGTTTCACAGGCGGAACGGAAAGCCTTGATGATGGTTTCGGCTGGTGTTCCGGGAGTGAATATGGCATGCAGGCCAGCGGCCAGTAATTCCTCGATGTCTTCGTCGGGAATGACCCCGCCGCCCAGAACGGGGATTTCACCAGCGCCCCGTTCTTTGAGAGCCTTCAGGACTGCCGGGAAAAGGCGGAGATGGGCACCAGAGAGGGAGGAGAGGCCGATGGCCGCTACATCTTCCTGGATGGCGGCGGCGGCGATTTCTTCCGGACTGCGACGGATACCGGTGTAGATCACTTCAAAGCCTTGGTCTCGCAGGGCCCGGGCAATAAATTTGGCGCCTCGGTCGTGGCCATCAAGGCCGGGTTTGGCGATCAGAACTCTGTGGGGTGCAGGTGTTGTCATTGTCTCAATCAGTAGGTTACGGGTTGCGGAGGTGCAGGGCAAGTCGGTGTGGGTGGCTCAGGTCCGGGAGGCGGCCATGGCTTTGGTGCACAGGCTGCCCAGTTCACCCAGATGTTCGCAGACTTCAATTTCTGCGGCACGAAAGGCCGCAAGTTTGGCAGCTGCTGTACCCATGCCATTGCTGACAATAGCACCGGCATGGCCCATACGACGGCCTGGTGGGGCGGTGAGTCCGGCAATGAAACCGATCACCGGTTTACTCATATTGGCTTGAATCCAGGCGGCAGCTTCTTCTTCTGCGTTCCCGCCGATCTCGCCTACCAGAACAACCCCCTCTGTTTCATGGTCGGCCTCAAAGGCTTGAAGGCAGTCGATGAAATTGGTGCCGATGATGGGATCACCACCGATACCAATACAGGTGGTCTGCCCAAGGCCTGCCTGGCTGAGTTGGTGAACCACTTCATAGGTCAGAGTGCCGGAGCGGGAAACTACGCCCATGGGGCCGCCCGGGGTGTGGATGGGCCCGGGCATGATCCCGATTTTGCAGGCACCGGGGGTGATGATTCCGGGGCAGTTGGGCCCGATGAGTCTGCTGGGTTTCAAGGCCAGGTAGTTTTTTACCCGGAGCATGTCCATGACCGGTACGCCCTCGGTGATACAGACAATCAGCTCGATTCCGGCATCAATAGCCTCCATGATGGCATCGGCGGCGAATGCGGGCGGAACCAGTATCATTGAGGCGTTGGCGCGGGTTGCTGTACGGGCCTCAGTCACGGTGTTGAAGACCGGGACTTCATCAAGGCTTTGTCCCCCTTTACCCGGAGTGACTCCAGCCACGACGTTACTGCCGTATTCCCGGCATTGGCTGGTATGAAATCGGCCTTCGCGTCCGGTAATACCCTGGACCAGGAGGCGGGTGTTTTGATTGACAAAAATAGACATGGTTCTATTGCTCCTGGGGAGGTTCCGGTAAGTGGATGAAAACCGGGGCTTGGATTGGAGTTGGAACGGGAGTCGGGGGCGAAATCGGGAGCGGAACCGGGCCTGGGGACAGTACTGGTGCCATAAGATCTGTTGGCGGTGGGATAACATGGGGTTGTGGCGCTAGAAGGCGCTGGCGACGGGCACGAACCAGTTGGGAGCAGTTGTCGGTGATCAGGCTGTCGGCTGCGGTCAGATGGGGCAATAGATCAGCGAGCCTGGTCAGATCTTGAACGTTGCCTGCTGAGTGATCTTGTTTGAGGTCGCGAATCTGGAGATTCAGGCCGAGTGTTTTAAGGTCGGCGAGATAATCGGTCAAAAGCGGAGCGCCAGCTGCA
Organism: Candidatus Desulfatifera sulfidica; assembly: GCA_014381505.1. Taxonomy (GTDB): domain Bacteria; phylum Desulfobacterota; class Desulfobulbia; order Desulfobulbales; family Desulfocapsaceae; genus Desulfatifera; species Desulfatifera sulfidica. The sequence continues at coordinate 13,650 of JACNLK010000068.1, forward strand.
CTGATCAGTTGCGATTTATCCAGACCAATCCCCTGAACCAGGGTAGCCAGGAGCCGGAGACCGGAGCGGCTCAGCATCCAGTCATAATTATAGGGCTGCAAGGTCCCCCATTGTTCGACTTGGGCTTCTTGACCATTGTTGTCACCGATGAGCTGAATCAGGTCCAGATCCAGGCCGTATTCAGGCAGCAGTTCCAAACGCAGACGGCGCAGTTCCTCATGGTCATAGCTTTGCAGGCGGATGGCTTCTGTTCGACCGGTATGACCGGCCATTTGCAGGGTGTCAAGTACAGCTCGGGTGAGATCTAAATCTGCCTGACGGTGTTTCCAGGGCTGGCGCAGTTCCAGATTAAGGAGCAGGTCGTGCCCCAGGTTGTCTTTGAGAGTGCGTTGCAGGGCCAGGACTTCACTGAGAGGGACCGGTGTGTGGTGATAGCCGGAGCTGCCCTGCCATGTCAACTGACGCAGTTCATCCAGAGAAAGATCAAAGACCGGGAAGCTGTTATCCTCTTGATCTTCTTGGCCTCGATCTGGAAACAGTGTTGTAACGTTGCTCACCGCTTTCAGGTCAATATCTGTGAGGATCAGGACCTGGTTGTTCTGGGTCAGAACAAGGTTGAGGCTGACACCATCACATCCCAGAGCTGCGGCCAGGGTGATTGCAGCCAGGCTTTGGGGGGGCAGGTCACCTGCCTGTCCCTGCCCGGCAATCAGTCGCGGCTCCTGGCTCTGAGCCTGAAGGGGCAAGGCCAGAAGCAGGAGGAGGAGCATGAGGAGCATGAGGCAGGTGAAAAGACCGGTGCTCTTTTGTTTCATCTCAGATCCCTTAAGGCGGCCAACTCATGTGCGGCATCGTTCAGGGTGGACACGGTGGTCAGAGCAAGACCGGATTCAGTGAGAATGCGGCGTCCCTCATCCACATTTGTTCCTTCCATGCGTACGATTACCGGCAGGTTCAGTCCCGTTTTCTGCGCAGCTTTGACCACGCCCCGGGCTAAAACATCGCAACGAAGAATACCACCGAAGATGTTGATGAAAATACCCGTGACCTGTTGATCACTGAGCAGGATGCGAAAACCTTTTTCGATCATCTCGGAGCTTGCACCACCTCCAACGTCGAGGAAATTGGCTGGTTCGGCCCCTGCCTGTTTGATCAGATCCATGGTGGCCATGGCCAGTCCGGCGCCGTTGACAATGGTGCCGATGGTTCCTTCCAGACGGATGTAGTTGAGTCCGATATCCCGGGCTTCAGCTTCCAAAGGGTCTTGGTCATCCGGGTCTTGCAGGGCTGCCAGTTCGGGATGTCGGTAGAGGCTGCTGGAGTCGATTTCGACCTTGGCGTCAACGGCTGAGAGCTGTTCTTCGGTGGTGACCACCAAGGGGTTGATCTCCAGTTGGCTGCAGTCACATTCAACAAAAAGGCGGTAGAGTTTTCGCACAAGGGTTGCCATCTCTTTGCCCAGCTGGGAAGAGAGCTTGAGGCCGAAGGCCAGTTGGCGCAGATGATAGCCCTGGAGTCCGATCAGTGGATTGATCCGGATACGTATGATCCGTTCCGGTGTGCTGGCTGCCACCTCTTCGATGGCCATGCCCCCATCCAGACTGGTAATGATCACGATTTCTGCCCGGTCACGGTCGATGAGCAGGGACAGGTAGAGTTCCCGGGCGATGTTCAGCCCTTGTTCCACCAGAACACTGTGCACAGTCTTGCCCTGACCTCCGGTTTGAGCGGTGACCAGTTCCATACCCAGGATAGCAGTTGTGGCATCATTGGCTTCATCTGCTGTCTGAACCAGGCGGACACCGCCACCTTTCCCCCGGCCACCGGCCAGAACCTGGGCCTTGACTACCAGCGGCAGGCCCAACTCATCAATGATTGGTGAGAGTTCGCTTCTCTTGCGGATGACCCGGCCTTCGGGTACTGGGATATCAAAGGTGCGGAAGAGCTCTTTGGCTTGATATTCGTGAAGATGCATACATTCTGAAGAAATTGAGAGGGAAGGGTGTGAAAATAACACCCCTCTGCGCTTTCAATTTCTGTCTCCTTTTATTCGTTGAACGTTCAACAAACATCGAAATTCTTATGACACCATCTTGGGGTATCCCATATCTTGC
>JACNLK010000050.1 GCA_014381505.1 Candidatus Desulfatifera sulfidica
GTAGAGCGCCGGACTCCAAATCCGGATGCTGGGGGTTCGAGTCCCTCCTGGCCTGCCATTGATTTTCTGGATTATAGCTTGAGTTGCTTTTCTTAAAACGAGAGAGGGGCGGCCAGGCAGGTGGAGAGAATGGCAGCACAAGATAAAAAGAAAAAGAGCGACAAATCACTGGAGCAGCCCTCAAAGTTTGCTCCGGCGCAAATCAGTCAGTTTGTGACGGAGGTCAAGGCTGAGTTTTTCAAGGTTGTTTGGCCAGATCGCAAGGTGACCATGGGCCTGACCGGAATTGTGATTGTTTTTGCTTTTGTTGCTGCACTTTATCTGGGTGCAGTTGATCTTGTGCTCGGGAAACTTGTATCTTCTATCTTGCGTTGAGCAAGGTGTGTGCTTCCCCCTTTGTGCCGCTCAGTCACTTACGGTGACTTTTATTAACCTTTAAGCAACGGATCCTGATTCCCATGGCAAGACATTGGTATATATTGCAGGTCCACTCAGGCTTTGAGGACAAGGTCAAGGCAACGCTTGAAGACAGGATCAAGAAGGACGGCCTTGAAGAGTCCTTCGGTGAAATCCTGGTCCCCACCGAGCAGGTTGTGGAAATGATCAAGGGGACGAAGAAAACATCGTCCCGCAAGTTTTTCCCTGGTTATATGTTGATCTCCATGGAGCTCAACGATAATACTTGGCACACGGTCCATGAGAATATGCCTCGGGTTATCGGGTTTGTCGGTGACGACACGAACCCCATCCCTCTGCCTGATTCTGATGCAGCTAAGATTATTGGCCGGATTCAAGATGGTGCCGAGACGCCGAAGCCCAAAGTTATTTTTGAGGTGGGTGAGGCTGTACGGGTCGTTGATGGTCCCTTTGCCAATTTTCAGGGCGTGGTTGATGAGGTCTTTCCTGAGAAGGGAAGAGTGCGGGTGCTGGTCTCGATCTTCGGTCGTGAGACGCCGGTTGAGCTCGAGTATATTCAGGTTTCCAACGGATAAATACAAACGGATCTTTTCAGCTAGTGCTAGCTTGAAAGGAATGAGATAAATAGCAGGCAGGCTTGAGTTGAGGCCTTTCAGGATGGTAGGAGTAAGTCATGGCCAAGAAAATTGAGGCTTATATTAAATTGCAGATCGCGGCTGGTAAAGCCAATCCCTCGCCCCCGGTTGGACCGGCCTTGGGACAGCGCGGTGTCAATATTATGGAGTTCTGCAAGGCGTTTAATGCCAAGACCCAGGGTTTGGGTGACACTATTGTGCCGGTTGTCATCACTGTCTACAAGGACAGATCTTTCAGCTTTATCACCAAAACTCCACCAGCATCAGTCCTTCTCATGAAGGCCGCTGGTGTGAAGAAGGGTTCTTCCAATCCACGTATTGAGCGTGTGGCTGAAATTGGACGCGACAAAATTCGCGAGATTGCCGAAATCAAAATGCCGGATCTCAATGCCTATGATATTGAAGCAGCCATGCGCATTGTTGAAGGAACCGCACGCAGCGCCGGAATTACCGTCGTTGAATGATCATTTAAATCAACAACTACTGTCGGTAGCTGACGGAATACATCCCGAGCGCCGATTGTGTAGGAGGTATTGAATTATGCCGAAGCATGGAAAGAATTACCGTAATAAAATTGTAGGGTTAGATCGCACAGCCCTTTTGAGTGTTGAAGAGGGAGTTAAGCAGGTCCTTGCCTCCTCATATGCCAAGTTTGATGAGACTTTTGATATTGCGATTAAGCTCGGTGTTGACCCTCGTCATGCTGATCAGATGATTCGCTCATCTGTTGTCCTTCCGCACGGTACCGGCAAGGTGACCCGTGTTCTTGTCTTTGCCAAGGGAGAGAAAGAGGCTGAGGCTCGTGAGGCTGGAGCCGACTTTGTTGGTTCCGATGAGCTCGTGGAAAAAATTCAGGGCGGTTGGCTCGAATTTGATAAGACTGTGGCAACCCCGGATATGATGGGTGTTGTTGGTCGTATTGGCCGGGTTCTTGGACCTCGCAACCTGATGCCCAATGCCAAATTGGGCACCGTGACCTTTGATCTTGCTAACGTGATTAAAGACATCAAGGGCGGCAAGGTTGACTTTCGTGTTGACAAGGCCGGGATTGTTCATGCGGGGATTGGTAAAGTCTCATTTGGTGAGACTAAAATTCTTGAGAATGTCACTACTTTTATAGAAAAAATCATTCAGTTGAAACCTTCCACCAGCAAAGGGATTTACCTGCGTGCGCTTACTGTGTCCTCGACCATGAGCCCAGGTTTTAAAGTAGATCCGCTGGATGCCAGGGCGCTGATTAAATAATAGAGTTATGGGAAGTTGCCCCTCCTCGACTTGATCGATTGTGGGCAACAAGGGTCTGAGACAGCAGGTACCTTTTCGTTTAATTATCCTTGTCGTTTGAGAGGATATCCTGCCGAGGCTGATGAGAGCTTGATAATATTTTGAGTTGTCGCAACTGCTGTTTTTGATTGAACGTTAACATCAACCTTTGAAAGGGGGAGTACTTTGAACCGTGATGAAAAATCAACAATAGTCTCCGAGCTGAACGAATCGTTTGGCCGATCCAAGTTTACTGTGGTGACTGACTATTGTGGATTGAAGGTTTCAGACATTGAGCAGTTGCGCCGTGAGTTGCGTGATTGTGATTCTGAATTCCGTATTGCCAAGAATACCCTTCTCAAAAGAGCAGTCAGTGACACCTCTAGTGAGTTGCTTGTAGATGATTTTACCGGCACAACCGCTGTGGTGATGGCCTATGATGATCCTGTTGCACCGGCAAAGGTTTTAACAAAATTTGCCGAGAGTAAAGACAAGTTCACTATTCGCTCCGCTGCTCTTGAGGGTGGCAAACTATCCACCGATGAATTGCTAGCTCTGTCCAAACTACCGTCCAAGGAAATCTTGCTCGGTCAGTTGCTTTCTGTCCTCAACGGTGTTCCGACTGGACTGGTTCAGGTACTCTCTGCTGTACCGAGAACCTTCCTGTATGGTTTGAAAGCTGTAGCCGAACAGAAAGGACAGGCAGACAACTAGTCATTGTTTGGCGGACGACCTTGATGGTTGTTCCGTTCTGTGTTGTGAAAATCATTTTGAATTATAACAAAGAGGTATTTTATAATGTCTGTTTCTAAAGAAGATGTAATTGATTTTATCGCCAATATGTCCGTTCTTGAGCTTTCTCAGTTGATCGGTGAGCTCGAAGAGAAATTTGGTGTTTCTGCAGCAGCTCCAGTAGCCGTTGCCGCAGCTGGTGCAGCTGATGCTGACGCTGCCGGTCCCGCCGCTGAGAAGACTGAATTTGATGTCATCCTGACCGCTGCTGGCGATCAGAAGATCAAGGTGATTAAGGAAGTTCGTGCGATCACCGGTCTTGGTCTGAAAGAGGCCAAGGATCTTGTAGAGGGTGCTCCTCAGCCTCTCAAAGAAGGCGTGGCGAAAGAAGAAGCCGAAGAGATTAAGAAAAAAGTTGAAGAGGTAGGCGGTTCTGTCGAAGTTAAATAACAGCCCCTCTCGATTGTCATCCGCCCACATTGTGTGTGGATGAACACGCTTGAAGCAACACGCTACCGGCCTGGCCGTGTAGCGTGTTGTGTTTCAGGCTTGTGATGTTTTTGCCAGAATAAATGTCGCAATTACAATATGTTGCCAGGGTTGCTCAGCGCGGCTCAGGTGAGATGATTTACAAACAGGTCGTCAGAAATGATTCATCAGCGTGTCCAGAATAGCCCTGTTGGGCCATTATCCTTCTGCGCTTCCTGTTGGTTCATTGGTTCTTTCTTGAATCAATTGCCCCATTTCCTTTGTCTTTCCGGGTGGACCGGCCAGGTTTTATGTGACCTGCGCCGTTTGCTGCCGTCCAATCGGCTGTTGTTTGACAGCTGATCCTGTCAAACATTGCCCTTAAGGTTACTCTCGAGGATGAATATGGAACGAGTGAGAAAAAATTTTGCTACGGCCTCATCGGTCATGGAGCCTCCACATCTGATCTCCATGCAGCGCCTTTCCTATGAAAAGTTTCTGCAGCAACACACAGATCCGGACCAGCGCGAAGACTTTGGGCTCCAGGCAATTTTTAATAATATTTTCCCGATCAGTGATTTTAACGGTCTCTGTTCTCTTGAGTTTGTCCGTTATGCATTCGGTGAACCCAAATATACGGTGGAAGAGTGTCAACAGCGAGGTATGAGCTTTGACATTCCGGTAAAGATTACCGTGCGCCTGATTACCTTTGATGTTGACGAGGAAACCGGGGTTCAGACTATCCGTGATATTAAAGAGCAAGAGGTCTTTCTCGGCAGTCTGCCGCTCATGACCGGCGATGGTGTCTTTGTTGTGAATGGCACTGAGCGCGTTATCGTCTCTCAGCTGCAGCGATCACCGGGGCTTTTCTTTACCCATGATCAGGGCAAGAGTCACGTCAGTGGCAAGCTGCTTTATTCGGCCCGTATTATACCGGTACGTGGATCCTGGATTGATCTTGAGTTTGATATTAAGGACATTCTTTTTGTCCGCATTGATCGCCGTCGCAAGTTTCCAGTGACCACTCTGTTGCGAGCACTTGATCTCAATGGTGAAGAGTTGTTGCGTGAGTTTTACCGTACCACTCGTATTGAGCGTGAAGGCGACAAGTATTTCCTTTATTTCAGTGCTGATACCTCTGTTGGTCAGCGTCTGGAGTTTGATCTGATCAACCCGGCTGATGGAGAGATTTTGGCCAAGCAGGGTCGTAAGATCAGTAAGGCTCTCGTTAAAAAGATGACGGCAGCGGGTATCGAACGTCTGCAGATCACCCCTGAGAGCCTGATTGGTCGTATTTTAGTGACCGATCTTATTGATTCCAAGAGTGGTGAAGCGGTTGCGCTTTCCAACAGCGAACTCACGGAAACGGTTCTAGAGTCTCTTGTTGAAGCTGGTATCACTGAGTTTGAGACCTTGTATATTGATGGTGTTCTTTACAGTGATGCATTTCGCAGAACACTGGCACTTGATAAGGTGACATCAACCGACGATGCGTTGATTGAGATTTATCGTCGACTGCGCCCCTCCAGTCCTCCAACCATCGAGATGGCCCGGACCTTTTTTGAAAATCTGTTCTTCAATACAGATCTTTATGATCTCTCTGAAGTGGGTCGCTATAAGATCAATGCCCGCCTTGGTCTGGATATCGATATTAATCATCGAGCCCTCACCCGGGAAGATATCATTCATTCCATTCGCTATCTGGTTCGCTTGAAAGACAGCCAGGGTGCCATTGATGATATTGATCATCTGGGTAACCGCCGGGTGCGCACTGTGGGTGAACTGGTTGAGAATCAGTACCGTATGGGCTTGGTTCGTATGGAAAGGGCGATCAAAGAGCGCATGAGCCTCCAGGAAGTAGAGAGTTTGATGCCCCATGATCTGGTGAACCCGAAACCGATTTCTGCCGCGATTAAGGAATTCTTCGGCACCAGTCAGCTTTCCCAGTTTATGGATCAGACAAATCCCATGTCTGAGGTGACCCATAAACGACGCCTTAGTGCCTTGGGACCTGGCGGTCTCTCACGTGAGCGGGCTGGATTTGAGGTTCGTGATGTTCATCCGACCCATTACGGACGAATCTGTCCGGTTGAAACACCTGAAGGGCCGAATATCGGTCTGATTGTCAGCCTGGCCACCTATGCCAGAGTCAACCCTTACGGTTTTGTTGAGACGCCCTATCGTCAGGTGAAAGACCGCATCGTTCTCGATGAGATCAGCTATCTCAGTGCCCTCCAGGAACAGAATCAGTTTATCGCCCCTGCGGCTGTCCTGCAGGACGATGCTGGTCGAATTGTTCCCGATTCGCTGATTGTTCGTGAGGAAGGTGAGGTCGTGACTGCCGCTGCCGATCGCGTCAGTTATATGGATATTGCTCCCAATCAGATGGTCAGTGTTGCCGCGTCTCTGATTCCTTTCCTGGAAAATGATGATGCGAACCGCGCACTCATGGGCTCGAACATGCAGCGCCAGGCCGTTCCTCTGATGATTACAGCGGCACCGCTGGTTGGTACTGGCATGGAGCGCTATGTGGCTCGAGATTCCGGAGCCTGCCTCATTGCAGCGGATAATGGTGTTGTTGAAGAGGTTGATGCCAGCCGGATCGTCGTTCGTTATGACGAGCCGGGAGTTGATGGCTATGATACCGGCATTGCCGTCTATCGCCTCTCCAAGTACAAGAAGTCGAATCAGAATACCTGTTTTACCCAGACCCCTCTGGTCTTGCCCGGCGAGCGGGTGACCAAGGGAACGGTTATGGCCGATGGCCCTGCCTGTGAGCAGGGTGAACTGGCCCTTGGCAAGAATGTGACCATTGCATTTATGCCTTGGCGTGGCTTCAACTTCGAGGATTCTATTCTGATCAATGAACGATTGCTGAAGGAAGATACCTTCACATCGCTCCATATTGAAGTTTTTGAGACTGTTGCTCGAGATACCAAGCTTGGTAAAGAAGAAATTACTCGTGATATTCCAAATGTCAGTGAGGAAAATCTGCGAAACCTTGATGATTCCGGTATTGTCCGTATCGGAGCTGAGGTCAAGGCTGGTGATACCATGGTGGGCAAGGTGACACCCAAAGGTGAGACCATGCTTTCCCCTGAGGAGAAATTGCTTCGTGCCATCTTCGGTGAAAAGGCCCAGGATGTGAAGGACTCCTCACTTCGTGTACCACCAGGTGTGCAGGGTGTTGTTATTGACGCGAAGGTCTTCTCCCGGAAGGGTGTTGATAAGGATGAGCGGTCTCTTGTGATTGAAGAGCTTGAGATTGAGCGGATTACCCAGGATAAATTTGATGAGCTTGCCAGTCTGAAGCGTGGTGTTTGCCGTGAGATTGGTCAGATCATTGCTGGTCGTACTGCCAAGAGTGACATCGTTGGCCTTGATGGAAATGTTGTGGTTCAGTTAGGTAAGAAGATTAAGGCCGAAATGGCCGATCTCATAGGGTTTTCTGCCTTGAAAAACATCGATTTCTCAGAACGGGCCAAGTATCAGGAGCAGCTTGATGCCGCTTTTGATCGCTACAAAAAACAGGAACAGGAGATCAGTCAGCGCTATGATGGAGTCATCGAGCGCAAGAAAAAAGGAGATGATCTTCCCCCTGGTGTGGTCAAGATGGTCAAGGTCTATGTTGCCACCAAGCGTAAGCTGTCTGTAGGTGATAAGATGGCTGGCCGTCATGGAAATAAGGGTGTTGTCTCCCGATTGTTGCCGGAAGAGGATATGCCATATTTCGCTGACGGTACTACGATCGATATCGCCCTTAATCCTTTGGGTGTACCGTCGCGTATGAACGTTGGACAGGTTCTTGAAGTTCATCTTGGATTTGCAGCCAAAAAGCTGGGCGAACAGATCAGTGAGATGGCTCGCAACTATGAATTGAATGCGATCAAAGAAAAATTGGCCGCAGTTTATTCCAGGAAAGAGTATGCAGCCATAGTTGATGGCCGGACCGATGATCAGCTGGTGGATTGGGCCCGTAAGCACGCTCGCGGTCTGCATATGGCAACACCGGTTTTTGATGGTGCTGAAGAAAAGGAAATCCGGAGTCTGCTGGTTGAGGCCGGAGTGGATGAAGTTGGTCAGAGTCAGTTGTATGATGGACTCACTGGTGAGCCCTTTGCCAATCAGGTGACTGTTGGTGTCATGTACATGGTTAAGCTTCATCACCTGGTTGATAATAAAATCCATGCTCGCTCCACTGGCCCCTACTCACTGGTGACACAGCAGCCGCTCGGTGGTAAAGCTCAATTTGGTGGTCAGCGTCTGGGTGAGATGGAGGTCTGGGCCATGGAGGCTTATGGTGCTGCCTATACCCTGAAGGAGTTCCTGACTGCCAAATCTGATGATGTGGAAGGACGGACAACCATGTATGAACGGATTGTCAAGGGGAACAACTTCCTGACCACCGGCCTGCCAGAGTCCTTTAATGTTCTTGTGAAGGAGCTGCAGGGTCTTTGTCTTGAGATGGAACTTCTGTCCGAGTAAGCAGCTCAGTGCAGTCTGAAAGAGCAGTAAAACGCCTCTATACTTTAACGCTATAATGTCTAGCTGGGAGAATTGATTCCGTGGAAGACTTATTCAATTTTTTTCAAAAACCGAAAGCTCCTGTCAAGTTTAACAGTGTCAAGATTTCTCTGGCCTCGCCTGAGAAAATCATGGACTGGTCCCATGGTGAGGTGAAGAAGCCTGAGACCATTAACTATCGGACTTTCAAGCCTGAGCGTGACGGCCTGTTCTGTGCCAAGATCTTTGGTCCTGTTAAGGATTTTGAGTGTAATTGCGGTAAGTACAAACGCATGAAGCACCGTGGTGTTGTTTGTGAGAAATGCGGCGTTGAGGTTATTCAGTCGAAAGTCCGGCGTGAGCGTCTCGGGCATATAAAACTTGCTGCGCCTGTGGCTCATATATGGTTTCTGAAGAGTTTACCCAGTAAGATCGGTGCAGTCCTTGACCTGACTCTTAAGCAGCTGGAAAAGGTCTTGTACTTTGAACAATATGCCGTTATTTCATCAGACGTTGAGGCTCTGCCGGTTGCGACATTGCTCAGTGAGGAAAAATACCGTCAGGCCGTTCAGGAATATCCAGCCCAGTTCAAGGTGGGTATTGGCGCCGAGGCTATCCGCGAACTCCTTTCTGCGCCGGAACTGATCTCACTTGCAGCGACTCTGCGTGAAGAGATGGCTGCCACGAATTCCAAGACAAAGCGGGCCAAGCTCTATAAGCGCCTGCATGTGATTGAAGCCTTTCGCGATTCCGGTAATCGTCCCGAGTGGATGATTCTGGAAGTCATTCCTGTTCTTCCTCCTGATCTGCGTCCTCTGGTCCCTCTGGAAGGCGGTCGATTTGCCACATCAGATCTGAATGACCTGTATCGTCGGGTTATTAACCGTAATAACCGTCTCAAAAGACTCCTGGAGCTTGATGCCCCTGATATTATTATTCGCAATGAAAAGCGAATGTTGCAGGAAGCCGTTGACGTCCTCTTTGATAATGGTCGGCGTGGTCGTGTAATTACTGGTGCCAACAAGCGTCCACTCAAGTCCCTCTCCGATATGCTTAAAGGCAAGCAGGGGCGTTTTCGTCAGAATCTCCTCGGTAAGCGTGTTGACTATTCTGGTCGTTCGGTCATTGTTGTTGGGCCTCACTTGCGTCTGCATCAATGTGGTATTCCAAAGAAAATGGCCTTGGAGTTGTTCAAGCCCTTTATTTACCATAAGCTTGAGAGTCGCGGTTTTGTGACGACAATCAAGAGTGCCCGTAAGATGGTCGAAAAGGGGACTGAAGAGGTCTGGGATGCATTGGAGGAGGTCGTTACCGAGTTTCCGGTAATCCTAAACCGTGCTCCAACCCTGCATAGGCTTGGTATGCAAGCCTTTGAGGCTGTGTTGATTGAGGGCAAGGCCATCCAGCTTCATCCTCTGGTCTGCGCCGCCTTTAATGCTGACTTTGACGGCGATCAGATGGCCGTGCACGTGCCACTGTCTGTCGAGGCGCAGGTTGAGGCTCGCGTGTTGATGATGTCTACCAACAACATCCTCTCACCCGCCAATGGTGAACCCGTCATCATTCCCTCGCAGGATATCGTACTGGGTCTTTACTATATGAGCCGTGAGCGTATTAACGTTCTGGGCGAAGGAAAGCTTTTTTCTTCACCTGCTGAGGCTCGTATTGCCTATGATCATGATCAGGTCGATCTCCAGGCGCGAATCAAAGTGCGTATTGACGGAGCCATGGTGGAGACCACCATGGGCCGTATTCTCCTTGGAGAGTTGCTTCCCGATTCTGTTCCCTTTGCTGAGATCAACAAGGTGATGAGCAAGAAGGCCCTCGCTAAATTGATCGATTATACATATCGTCATGCCGGTAGCAAGGACACAGTTATTCTTGCAGATCGCCTTAAAGACCGTGGCTATGAATATGCCACCCGTGCAGGAATTTCTATCTGTATCAATGATATGAAAATCCCCATGGATAAAGAGGATCTGGTTGAGAAGGCCGAGCAGGAAGTTACTGATGTTGGCCAGCAGTACACTGACGGTCTGATCACCTCGGGTGAGAAGTACAACAAGGTCGTCGATATCTGGTCCAAGGTGACAGAGGATGTGGCCAATGAGATGATGGATGATATCAAAGTTGATTATTTCCGTGATCGAGACAATCAACTGGTTGAGGCCCCCAGTTTTAACTCTATTTTCATCATGGCTGATTCTGGAGCGCGTGGCTCTCGAGACCAGATTCGTCAGTTGGCTGGTATGCGTGGTCTGATGGCCAAGCCCTCGGGTGCGATTATCGAGACCCCGATTAAGGCCAATTTTCGTGAGGGGTTAGGTGTTCTTGAGTATTTCATCTCGACCCATGGTGCCCGTAAGGGTCTTGCTGATACTGCACTGAAGACGGCTAACTCCGGATATCTGACTCGGCGTCTGGTGGATGTGGCCCAGGACTCAACAATCATCGAAAAAGACTGTGGCACCCTTGATGGCAGTATTGCCGAGCCACTCATGGATGGCGGTGAAATTATCGTTCCTATCGGTGATCGTATCTTGGGACGTGTTGCCATGGATGATGTTGTTGATCCTTTTTCCGGAGAGATTATTGTAGCCACAGGTGAAGAGATCACCGAGCCAAAGGTTGCTCTCATAGAAGAGGCTGGTGTTGATCGTGTTAATATCCGTTCAGTACTGACCTGTCGTTCGAGACGCGGTGTTTGTGCGGCCTGTTACGGTCGTGATCTTGGCCGCGGCCATATGGTCAACATAGGTGAGGCCGTAGGTATTATTGCTGCTCAGTCTATTGGTGAGCCCGGTACTCAGCTGACCATGCGGACTTTCCATATTGGTGGTACCGCCAGTCGTGCTGTTGAACAGGCAGAAATTCGGGCGCAGCGAGGCGGTTTGCTGGTTTTCAAAAACCTCCATTCTGTCGTGAATGACAAGGGCTTTAAGATTGTCATGAATCGGAATGCCGAACTTTCCATTCAGGATGAATTGGGTCGTGAGCGTGAACGTTACAAAGTTAACTACGGCGCACAGATCCTGATTCAGGAGGGAGAGACTGTTGAGGCCGGTGCGGTCATGGCAGAGTGGGATGCCTATACACTTCCCATTGTCAGTGAAGTTGGTGGTGTCATTAAATATGGTGACATTCTTGAAGGTGTGACCATGCAGGAGAAGGTGGATACCGTTACCGGTAAGGTCAGTAAAGTCATTGTCCATGCCAGCGGAGGAGCCCAGCTGAACCCGCGCATTACAGTCAAGAACGAAAAGGGCAAGACCTTGAAACTGCCCAATTCTGAATCTTTTGCCCGCTATGCCCTGTCCGTTGGTTCCATTATCTCTGTGGAAGAAGGCGATGTGATTGCCCCGGGTTCCGTTGTTGGTAAGATTCCCCGTGAATCTTCTAAGACAAAGGATATTACTGGTGGTCTGCCGCGTGTTGCGGAGTTGTTTGAGGTTCGCAAGCCAAAGGAACCGGCTGTGATCACCGAGATCGATGGGCGGATCAGTTTTGGTAAGGAGCTCAAAGGGAAGCGACGCGTCGTTGTTACCCCGGAATATGGTGAAGCTCAGGAGTACCTGATCCCCAAGGCCAGACATGCCATTGTCCATGAGGGCGATTATGTTCAGGCTGGTGAACCACTGATGGAAGGTACAGTCCTGCCCAATGATATTCTTCGAGTTCTCGGGGTCAAGGAACTGGCAAAGTTTCTGGTCAACGAAATTCAGGAGGTCTATCGTCTGCAGGGCGTGAAGATCAATGACAAGCACATTGAAGTTATTGTTCGGCAGATGCTTCGTCGGGTCCAAATCACCGCTGCTGGCGATTCCAAGTTTATGATGGGACAACAGGCTGAATGGTGGGCTTTTGAAGATGAGCGTGATCGATTGATCATGGAGGGTGGTATGCCTCCTGTGGCTGAACCCATGCTCCTTGGTGTGACCAAGGCTTCATTGTCCACGGAAAGTTTTATCTCTGCAGCATCATTCCAGGAGACCACCAAGGTCCTGACCAATGCGGCTATGGCCGGAAAAGTCGATGGGCTGGCGGGTTTGAAGGAAAATGTAATTATGGGCCGTTTGATTTCGGCCGGAACCGGTTTGCGTGGCAATATGTGAAAGAACGAATCCATAGCCCTTAAGGAGTTTTTTCCTTGACAGGGCAGTGTAATTTGGATAAATATACTTTCTTTCGTGCCAGGTGTCAGTGATGATGTCGGGTGCCTCGCTTTATGAGTCGTTCGTTTTAAGATAATCGAATAGGAGCAGTAAACAGCATGCCTACAATTAATCAGCTCGTTCGGCAGGGCAGAAAAAAAATGGTTAAGAAGACCAATACCCCAGCGCTGAAGGGTTCACCCCAGAAGCGTGGAGTTTGTGTCAGAGTTTATACCACAACACCGAAGAAGCCGAACTCGGCTTTGAGAAAGGTGGCCAGGGTCAGATTGACCAATGGTGTTGAGGTGACCTCGTATATTCCGGGTATCGGTCATAACCTCCAGGAGCATTCAGTTGTGCTGATCAGGGGTGGTCGTGTCAAGGATCTTCCCGGTGTTCGATATCATGTAATTCGCGGTACCCTTGATACCCTCGGTGTGTCTAACAGGGCTCAGGGCCGCTCCAAGTACGGCGCCAAACGGCCGAAATAACGTCCGTTGACGAGTAGGGAAAGAGGAGAACTATGCCGCGCAAAAAACATACAGACAGACGACAGACTGAGCCTGATCCCCGCTTTAACTCCCTCCTGGTGACGAAGTTCACCAATGGGATTATGGAGCAGGGAAAGAAGAGCATTGCTCAGCGCATTTTTTATGACGCCATGGATATTGTCGCTGAGAAGATTCAGGACAACGATCCCTTGACTGTCTTTGAGGAGGCGATGGAGAAAGTTCGCCCTCGAGTTGAGGTCAAGTCTCGCCGTGTAGGTGGTGCAACCTATCAGGTGCCCATGGAGGTTCGTCAGAGCCGCCGTAATGCCTTGGCGATTCGTTGGCTCATTTCCTTTGCCAGGTCACGCTCTGGGCGATCCATGTCTGAAAAGCTGGCAGGTGAAGTGATAGATGCCTATAATAATCGCGGTGCAGCGGTCAAGAAGCGCGATGATACGCACAGAATGGCTGATGCCAATAAGGCATTTGCTCACTACCGCTGGTAGTGTTTATTTAATGATTTGATTAGTTGGTTGCGTATCTGCAGACGCTGCTGAGTTGATGGTGAGCTGATGGCTGTGGAAAAAGAGTTATCTCGAGTGCGCAATATCGGGATCATGGCCCATATAGATGCGGGCAAGACCACAACAACTGAAAGAATACTTTATTATACCGGTCGTTCCTATAAGATCGGTGAGGTTCATGAGGGCACAGCCGTCATGGACTGGATGGAGCAGGAGCAGGAGCGCGGAATAACCATCACCTCCGCGGCAACGACCTGCACCTGGAATAATAGTACGATCAATATTATTGACACGCCTGGTCACGTTGACTTTACCGTCGAGGTGGAAAGGTGTCTCAGGGTCCTTGACGGTGTCGTTGCAGTTTTTTGTGCCGTCGGTGGAGTAGAGCCTCAGTCTGAAACCGTCTGGCGCCAAGCTGACAAGTATCGTATTCCGAGACTTGCGTTTGTCAATAAGATGGACCGTGTTGGGGCCAGCTTTGATCGTTGTCTGGAAATGATAAAAGAACGCCTTGGCGCCAATCCGGTAGCGATTCAGTTACCAGTAGGGTCGGAAGCTGAGTTTTCAGGGGTCATAGATCTTATTGAGGCCAAGATGTTGGTCTTTGATGAAGACACCCTGGGGCAGGACATCAGTGAACTGGCAATACCTGACCAGTATCACGATATATTCACGGCCGCACGTTTGACGCTCCTCGAGAAGTTGGCCGACTTCGATGAGGGGGTCATGGAGAAATACCTCGAAGATACACCGGTATCTGCGCCTGAGATATATAGTGCTCTCAGAAAGGCAACGCTTGGCATGAAGATTGTGCCCGTTCTTTGTGGGAGTGCGTTTAAGAATAAAGGGATTCAGCCTCTGCTGGATGGTGTGATTCGCTATCTTCCTTCACCGCTCGACGTTCCACCAGTCGAGGGGGAGGCCGCAGATGGGAAGACTCTTATCCGTCACGCCAGTGAAGAGGAGCCTTTTTGTGGGCTCGTCTTTAAGTTGATGAGTGATTCTTTTGTTGACTCTCTGGCCTTTGTTCGGGTTTATTCAGGACACCTGAAGGTTGGGCAGAAGGTCTTTAATCCTGTTAAGAAAAAACAGGAGAAGATCGGCAAGATACTGAGATTGCATGCAAACAAGCGCGAGGAGATTGATCGTATAGCCGCCGGTGATATTGGCGCTTTGATCGGTCTTAAGTTTACCACTACAGGGGATACCCTCTGCTCCAGTGGGGACCATATCGTCCTTGAGAGTATGGATTTCCCTGAGCCGGTCATAGGGATTGCCATCGAGGCCAAAAGTAAGGCCGACGAAAAGAAGCTGGCAGAGACCCTGCAGAAAATAGCGTCTGAGGATCCGTCGTTTACCATTACGACAAACGAGGATACCGGGCAGACAATCATATCCGGGATGGGTGAACTTCATCTGGAAATTATTGTCCATCGTCTTCTGAACGAGTTTAAGGCAGCAGCCACAGTCGGCAAGCCTCAGGTGTCCTATAAAGAAACCATTGGCGCCAAGAGTAGAGCTGAAGGCAAGTTTGATCATCTGACCGGTGCCAAAGGGCAGTACGGACACGTGATCATTGAGGTAGAGCCTCTTGAACGGGGCACAGGCTTCGAGTTTGTTAATAGAGTAGGTGGCGATCAGATCCCGCCGGAGTTTTTGGGTGCCATAGAGCGCGGAATCACAGACAGCCTTGATTCTGGTCCTTTGATTGGTTATCCACTCACAGATTTAAGGGTTAGTCTGGTGGGAGGCTCCTGTCACGACGAAGAGTCTACGGATATGGCATTTGGTGTGGCTGCGGCCATGGCAATTCGCCGAGCCGGAACAGAGGCCAGCCCTTTGTTGCTTGAGCCTGTAATGGATCTTGAAGTTGTGAGCCCTGAGGATTATTTGGGCGAGGTTATGAACGACCTCAGCGCAAAGCGGGCGAAAGTTGTTGGCGTTGAAGCCAGATTAGATTTGCAGGTGGTTAAAGCTGAAGCCCCATTGACCGAGATGTTTGGGTATTCCACATCTCTTCGGTCGGCAACACAGGGGAGAGCCAACTTCACCATGCATTTTTTGAAATATGATGTGGTTCCTGCCGTTAAGGCAGAACA
This sequence comes from Candidatus Desulfatifera sulfidica, assembly GCA_014381505.1. Lineage (GTDB taxonomy): Bacteria > Desulfobacterota > Desulfobulbia > Desulfobulbales > Desulfocapsaceae > Desulfatifera > Desulfatifera sulfidica. The sequence continues at coordinate 15,284 of JACNLK010000050.1, forward strand.
AATAGTCAAAAAGATCAGAGGGATTTAAGCCCAGCATCCGAGAGGTACGATCATGGCAAAAGAGAAATTTGAAAGAACAAAACCGCATGTCAATGTAGGCA
>JACNLK010000069.1 GCA_014381505.1 Candidatus Desulfatifera sulfidica
GCTGCAGTCGCTCTATCATCCATTGGGAAATCAGAGAGCAAATGACCGAGACAGATGTGGAAATAATCCTCGAACGAGCCAAAGAAAAATATCCAAAAGCCAGACCACGGATCATTTCCGACAACGGCCCTCAGTTCATTTCCAAAGATTTCAAGGAATTCATCCGGATTTCAGGGATGACCCATGTGCGAACTTCTCCTTATTATCCACAGTCAAACGGTAAGTTGGAGAGATTCCACAAAACCATCAAGTCCGAATGCATTCGCCCTGGCTCCCCACTTTCCCTTGACGATGCCCGAAGAATTGTTGAAAAGTATATTGGGCATTACAACAACGTCCGGCTACACAGCGCCATCGGTTATGTGGCCCCAACCGACAAGTTAAATGGCCGAGACCAGGAAATCTTCAAAGAGCGTGACCGAAAACTTGAAGAAGCCAGAGAACTGAGAAAACAAAAACGACAAAAAAACTATCTGGGAATCACATCCCCCAAGCAGGCTGAAATTCATTTATGTCACGCGGGCTAAAAGTCCATTTCCGACTGAGGCAAAACACCATTGATCTGGAAATATTCTTCAACAATGCCCCTAGATCGACTGATTTCTTCTCGATATCAACATGACTGATTTGAGTTAATAACGAGATATCTTCAATCATGCTACTGGCGTCATTCGCAATTGCCTCGAGTTCTTTGAGGTACTTCTCTTGCTTGGCGGTTAAAAGATCCACCATATCTTCCTGTAAAAAAGAAGTATAATGAGAGATAGTTTTTAATGGTTCTTTCAGGTCGCGGGCCATTACATAATTGAATTTTCTCAGCTCATGGTTGGTCTCCTGAGTTTCTTTCATGGAGTGTAATAACTTTTTTTCCATTCTCTTACGTTCAGTAATGTCGATGTTCACACCAACAATACCAATGATTGAGTTATTATTACGAATTGGTGAAGTAATATTATGGTAAGTCTTTACGCCTGTGTGGCCTTTCGTTGTTATTTCGCTATTAACTGTTTGTCCGGCAAATGCGCACCGATTATTTTCACCCCATTGAGACAATAATGTTTTGTCAAAACTAAGTTCCTCGAGGCGCTTACCTGTTATGTTACCCCAATTTTCCCTGAAAATTGAATTTTGCATACTGAGTCGGCCTGATGAATCAACAACAAAGAAATCAAAAGGAAGACTTTCAACCGTAGCTAAAAGTAAAGCCTCACTCTCGCGCAGTTTAAGCGTCTGCTGGTGCACTTGATGTTCCAGGTGAATATTGAATTCTTTAATAATCCTTTCTCTGTTATCTCTTGAAATTTCATGGGTATTTAAAATAAAAAACAGTGCTATCAGGTGGATACATACAGTGAAAATTTCTAAATGTGAATAGTTGTCAGGAATTGAGGGTGCCAGATGAACCAAGATGATAGAGGCAAGTATGATTCCAAGCCAGATGAACGCAATTCTGCGACCCTTTAAATAGAAAACTGCGGCCAGAAGCAGAAAAAAGAGCCCTAACCTCATTGAATTGTCAGAAGCCGTTAAATAGATCGAAAAATAGACAATAAAAGAGAGAACTAAAGCAACGTTTGCAATTGAGTCAATTTTTTCTTTATTGTATTTTAGGTAGTAGAAAAATACTAAGTTGAAGATCACAAATATAAAATTAAGAATTCCTACGATGGTATTTTCCTGCCATAGGGCAAAACCGGCATGCCACCGGAAGCTACCTATTATAAATGCAGCAAGAGCTGCAACTAAAAAAATGGTGTTCAGGAAGATGAGTTTTAATTGTAGAGTGGGTTCTTCATCTGTGAAAATATGGTTGGCCAAAAACAGGTTTGCGTAGAAATTTTTCAACAAAACATCACCTTTAGCGTGAAGTAGGTAATAATATAAACTTTGCTGATTATTTTTATTGAGCGAGTTGTGCTCTCTGCTCTCTGGTTTCTGTTACAACCGACCCAGCTGAAAAACGTGTCAGCAACTATCAAGGACAGTATAATAGCATTTTACGTTGATAGTTGAAAGATTAACTCCTCTTGAATCCAGGATGGTTAATGAACGGACGGGGCAAGCTGCGAAGGGAAAACAGGACAAACAAAGACAGGGGCACCTCCCCAATATGAATTGGAGAGCGGTGAGATGAGTTCGTGCACAAAGTGCGAGCAGCTTTCACTGCATTCGTGAAAGCTGCTCGATGGGGCTGGAGTGGGAGAGCTGGAAAAGAACTATTGTTTGGCTCTTGCCAGGGCGCTCTTTTTTTCTTTATTGATGTATTTGAAGAAAACGGGGAATGCAACAAAGAAGGCTACACAAATCAGGTATTCGATACCTTTTATATGAGTGTAGAAATCGACCATGGTGTGAAGGGGTTTAATCATTCCAGTGGCGACCATGTACTGGCGTGCGAGCTCTGAAACTGACCAGTTGACTTGGTAGAGTGCTCCTGCAAATGATGCAGCAACCCAGAGAGAGATAAGAGCACCCATTCCCAGGATTGCTTTGCCTGCTGCTGTTGAAGAGGATTTTGTAGTCATGATGTTCTCCTTTATAGCGATATGTTGTAAGTTTTAACTATTATTTCTACATTCCAGTAAGGGCATTGATAAATCCTTGGATGGTTTCGCCAAACCCACTGCTCATGAGAGCGCCTATCATGCAGGAAAATCCCCAGAGGCCGACGAGGGCGCTCGCGACGATTCCGGTCCCCAGTGCAAATTGAGAGTTTTCGTGGGCAATGTCCGTGTTGGATTGCTGCTCTGTTTGTGTGTAAGTTTTCATGGTGTCCTCCGATGGGGCTAAGTTTTCTACTTTGCTATTATCATTTGCCCTTTGTTTAGCAGGACTAGTGCCAGTTTGTTTTTTTGAATAATATATAAAATATTTTATATTGTAACTTGCTGTTTTTGCATGGTTTATATTTTCTGCGCAGGATGGTGGAGAAAGAGGCCCGGTGGCACACAAGTGAAGGATGATTCGGGGCTGTGCTCCAATAGTGTGGTTATAGACGTAAAAGTGTGTCAGCGAATCTTAACGATTGTGTTGCTGTTTATTATGGATAGGCGGGGTGGGCGGTGTCTCTTAATAAGAAAGTTCTGACTTATAATGCGAATAAAACGTGTAAAAATACTGAGTGGGTTGGGTGTGTTGCGGAAGAAACAAATGTGGCGTTTGAAAAGAAAATCTTATGGCTACCTTGAAAATGTGTCATTTTTACTCAAGATCAGCGTTGCTCTCAAAATTTTATCCTCGGATTATCGATTCTGTTCCTGTGGTAAAATCCTTCGCGCACCTTGCGTATTGAACGAAAATCCTAATTTTTCCAACTAGTCTTTTTGTGAGGAGAATATGATGAGTTGCCTTATTGCTTGATTTCCTTCGTAATGGTGATTGTGCAGATATTGTTGAAATCATTATCCTTGGTCAATTCTACCGTCGCGCCACAATGGGAGAGGATGTCATTGCAGAATGATGGATCGAGAAGTGGCAGAAGTGAAACATCTTTTTGATCACTGCCTGAACTGATAGTGGTCCATGGGGACGAAGCCTGGTCAATGAGAGTAATCGTCGTCTTATTGATATCACTTGCAGTTGTATGCAGTTCAATTTTCTTCTTGGTGAGTGATCCTTTTTGATCGTGTTGGTATCTCAGTCGTGTCTGTTCAATTAAGGCTGGTAAAACGAGCATGAGATGGTTGGCTACGTTGCCTGAGACATAGACATCTGGTGGGCTGTTGAGGATGAGTTTGATTCCTGTAACCTTCATTCGCCTTTGGAAAAGGATCTCCATTGTCTCAAAAATTTCTTGGGTTGAAATTCTATTTCTGCTCTGGCCAACTTCTTCTCCGACCAACTGCATGGCTTTAATCAGTTGGGCAATTTTCTGTTCTTCATTAAAAAGTTTTGTGAGCAATTCCTGGCTCTCACGGTTGGAGGGATCGGATGGCAGTTCGTCCATCAGTGCCTGGGTGTAATTAATGCCCCCGTTGATCAAATTTGTCATTTCATTGTTGAGTCCTTGGCTTAACGACCCAATAAGAGATGAGCGGTAAAATTCGAGTTGAGAATTGTTTGAGATAAGTGGAAGGTGGTGGTGGGCATTTGTTTCTTGAGAAATTTTAGGATGCGTCAATAAACTGTTTAATCGAAGACAAAAGAGATTCAGGAGATTGACTTCATTTTCCTGAAAACTGTCATGTCCCTGACTGTAGAGGCTCAGTAGAATTAAGTTGTCAGACGTAATAGTGACTGGAAAGGATGCGCTGCTGTATGGGCCGTCGGTCAGAGAGAGATTAGCGAGAAGGTTGTCGGGTAGATTGTTTATGGAGTTTCTGATTATGGTTTGACGACCGTTGCTTGCTGCTTTTATAGCGGATTCACATAGATTGCCGTGCTGTTTGCAATATTTTAAAAGATGCCCCAATGTGTTGAGACATTCACCGGTCTTGTTTGATAAACAGCCACAGGCACAAATCGGTTTGGCTATCTGATTTTGCCCTTCAAGTTCCCCGATCCATACCAAACAGTAATTGTTGCTTGCTGTAAGGATTGAGCAGATCTCCTGGAACAGTTCATCGGTACTGAGTTTCTGAGCGGACAATGATTCAAGAAGATCAAAGCCGTCTATGAGCGCATGGAGTCGTTGGGACTCTGTGCCCATTTGTTCTATATCCCTAACCAGTTCATGCAGTGATGTTGATGGCTTTGTTGTTGAAGATATTGTCTTGTTTTGTTTATTGCGTCTTGAAAAGACTACATTTCGACAAAGGTCATAAATTGGTTTTGCAATGGAGCGGTTAACAATGAACAGCAGAAGGCTGATAAGAAAAATGACCATGGCCAGACTGCCGATAATAATCTTGTGCAATCCAAGGAGTAAACCTTGGGTATAGGTGGTCAGTGTCTTGTGAAAATGGGTCAGTCGTGAGGACAGAGTTGTGAGACGCTGGGAGAGGGGGGATAATTGCATTGCAACGGAATTTTCTGTGTTGCTGTCCAGACCTCGGAGTGCTACAGCGAGTCCAACGAGATCCACTTCCGAGATGAGAGCCATTTTGAAATCTGCGGGAATGAGCAGGTCATCACTGATGACATCCAGATGCTCTTTAAGGGCTTCAATTTCGATGGAAAGTTCTTTGATGTTAAGTTTTTTATGGGTGATCAGAGTGTCATTGATGTGCTCTTTAAGTGTTGTGAATTGAAAGAGCATACGTTCACTTTTGCTGATCATTTGATCACAGTGTTTGTAAAGAAAATGCTGTTTAATCCCTAAAACGATTGTGGCTGCCAGCAAAATGATTGCCGCAATGCTGATAATCTGAAACAGACGGTTCAGGGGTTGGTTAAATAATAGTCCCTGGAGGGTGTTGATCTGATTTCTTATCCACATGGCCTTGGTCTATTAGAGGATGGCCGGGGTCCCTGCTGAACAGGGACCCCGGGAAGAATTACTTCTCGCCTTTCCAGGTGTAAACGATGGGGAGACGATAGACGATGAAGCGATAGGTCAGAAAATAAAGGGCGAAGATGGTGAATGTGATCCACACCTCTTTCCAGTGAGGAACTTCCTGGTAAATCTGCCAGTTGAAGCAGAAGAGGGCAGTGTTGAGACGGTTCCAGACGATACCAAGGACAGCGAGTAAGGCTGCGAATCGAATCATTCCAACCTGTTTATTGCGACAGCCGATGGCAAAGAGGAACATGGGGATAATAACAGCGAGAACCATTTCAAGGATGAAATAACTGCCCCATCCAGTGAGCAGATAGGCCCACTCCTGATCATGAGCAACGGCGACGATCTTGATGACAAGATAGGTGATCAGGGCGTAGGAGCAACCTTTGCCCAGACCAATGGTGATGTAGTCCAGATTATTCTTGAAGTTGTCATCACAGCGCCAGCTTGCAAAACGGTTGATCAGTGTTGAGGCAACAATAACCATGGAGAGACCGGCAAAAATTGATGAACAGAAGAAATGGATCCATTGAAAATTAACGGAAAGCCATAGTGGGTGCAATTTAGACGGTGCATAGGTGAACAGAGCACCCAGAGCTCCTTGGTGCAGGGTGGAGAGAATGATGCCTGCAACTGTTAAAGCAAGGACATATTTACGTATAGCTCTTTTACCCTTCAGCCAGCCGATCCACTCAAAAAAGGCGGGTAGCACTTCGGCAACCTGAACCGACAGATAGGTGGCAACATGCCAGGCCACCAGGAAGAGAACTGCAGCAGGTCCGAGAGATACAAACATCGGGTAGGGCAGGCGCCATGGCATGCCCAGGTCAACTTCGAGAAAGAGAACAGCAAAGAAATAGCCCAGGAGACCGTTGAGCAGAGCCAGACGTTCAATTGGTTTGAAGTCTTTGCGGCCGAAGAGTTCAACTGTGGTACCAAGCATGAAACCTGAAGCTGAGAGGGGGACCATCCCAAATAGACCAAAGCCCAGGAAGAGCCCCCATGGGTAGTCGTTTGAGCCGTGAGTGACAGCGCCCAATCCATAAATATAACGTTGCAGCAACAGGGGGACACCCACGGCAAAGACAGCGATCATCAGCCAGTTTACCGGGTTGCGGAAAAATTGTTGCATGTACTCACCAGGGGTGAGACCAAGAAAAAGTTTTTCCTTCAGGCTCCAGGCCGTACCGTCTGGTCGGACGTGGTCGGCAATTGGAATTTCCGGCCTTTGTTTAGAAAATATTTTCATGACTTCACCTCCTTCTTCTCTTCTTCAATTTTTTTGGCGGCATCCTTACGGGTGGCCAACAGGTGAAAGCCAACAAAGAGGCCAGGCCAGATAGTCAGGACCATGGGGACGATGGAGAGGAAATCCTTAACAGAGTTGAGGATTGGCTCTTTGGGGACATGGGTGTCAAATCCAACCTTATCAAATGGCGCACTGGAGAGGTACATCCATGCGGTACCGCCGACTTCATGTTCACCGTATATGTGATCCACATATTTGTCCGGGTTCATTTTAATGCGCTGGCGTCCCGCTTCGATCATGTCACTTCGTTTTCCGAAGGTCAGGGCTTCTTGGGGACAGGCCTCAACACAAGCAGGTGGTAGGCCATCTTTGAGACGGGTGTCGTAGCAGAAGATGCACTTCATAATCTTCGGATCAAAGGCGCTGGAGTATTTGAAGGTCGGAATATAGAAGGGGCAGGCGACCATACAGGTTCGACAACCAACGCAGACCTTGGAGTTGTATATGACTGCACCTTCAGGTGTTTTGGTATAGGCATTGACAAAGCATGAGGTGAGGCAGGCTGGCTCCTGGCAATGGTTGCACTGAACCTTGCGGAAGAGTGGGTGTTCCATGCCTGGAACGTCGTAGCTGTTGACTACTGTATATCGTGTCTCATCGGTACGTCGCTTTTCACCATGTTTGATTTCGTCGAAGACCGAGTAGTCGTCAAAAGGTTTGGCTGGTTCAGGGAGGCCCTGTTCCAGATTACAAGCGGCCTCACAGCTTCGACAGCCTACACAGCGGGTGAGGTCAACGAGGACGCCCATCCCTTCAGGGTAACCTTCAAAGCTGCCGGCGGCCTCAGATGATTTACTATTGAGCAGAGTTGTTGCAGCCACGGTCCCGGCAAGACCGCCCTTGAGAAAAGCCCTGCGGCTTACTGTTTTTTTCATGAGATAACTCCTTATCTGAAAACTCTTGCATGACCGTTGGGATCAGTGGCCACCATTGTTGTGATCTTGGGGATCCGGGGCGTAATCGCCAGTTTTGAACATTTGTTGTCCGCTGTCGTTCATAACATGGCAGTCCTGACAACCGCTGGGGGCTCCGACTTCAACATGGCAGCCTATACAGTTGATGTGATAGGCACCTTTCAGCCCTGGTTTATCAACGTGATAGAGCATCGGGTCGTCCAGTGATTCAAGATAATCCTTATTAAAACGATCAGCTGTATGGCAATCGGCGCAAGCAACTGTGTCGGCTTCACCACTGGTGGCATGACAACGCAGGCAGTTAGGATCCTGGGCTGGTATTCCGGTGGTATGGTGATGACAAAGTGCGCAGTCAGCCAGATCGGCGTGCATGGCGTGATCAAACTCTACCGGGCCGTAGAGATTGGTTAAAGAGTCAATGGTGATTAAATCTGGGGCGTCAGATGCATCCATGGCGTTGGCAGTGAACGGTCCGCTCAGAGCGGTACCGATGGCCAGAGCCAAGGCACAATGGAGCAATTTATTGCGTGTTCTCATTTCAATCCTCCTTTCCCTTGCAGTAACAGTTGATGTCTTAAAGAAAAACCCGTGAGCAGTGGTCGTGCTGCAGCCATCTGGTCTGGGGTATTCTGTCGTCCATCCCTTAGCATTGTTTTGATGGAATCTTTACTTACGTGTTTCCTGAAACAAATGGGGTCTTAATCAATTCATACCTCCTGGCTTTTGTTTATTAGTGATTTTTCATATTCCTTTTCGTTGAGATAACAGTGGAAGACGATATCCATTTCCTCAGCGTCTACTGTCTCGTTGACAAGCAGTGCCTCGGCTAATTTGTGTAAGAACTTGTTATTTGTCATGAGCAATTCGCGAGCCTCTGCGTAGCATTCGTCGATAGTTTTCTTGATCTGTGAATCAATTTCCCTGGCTGTTTGTTCGCTGCCTCCAAGAGAGGTTGAACCTTCGCCCAGAAAACCACTGGAAGTCTGTTGGTGTGCCACAGGACCGATTTCCGGGTTCATGCCCCATTCACAGATCATGCGGGTGGCGATCTCTGTGGCACCCAGAATGTCATTACTGGCACCTGTTGTCAGACGGCCAAAGATAAGTTCCTCTGCGATTCGACCACCCATCAATGTTTTGATTCGGTTCATGAGATATTCGTATGAATAGGTGTACCGGTCGACGAGAGGAAGCTGCTGAGTCAGCCCCATGGCGCGTCCTCTGGGAATGATAGTGATTTTGTGTACAGGATCTGTGTCAGGGAGCATTTTTGCAACGATTGCGTGCCCCGCTTCATGATAGGCAGTTACACGCCGATCGTTTTCACTGATGACGACATTCTTACGAGCCAGACCCATAACGATCTTGTCTTTGGCCTCATCAAAGTCTTCCATATCAATGGATGTTTTATCATGGCGGGCAGCCATGAGGGCGGCTTCGTTGACGAGATTTGCAATATCAGCTCCACTGAATCCTGGTATACTGCGAGCCAGTTCGCCGAAGTTGACGTTCCGACTGAGTCGAACTTTACGGCCGTGGACAGCAAGAATTTTCTGGCGACCTTTTACGTCGGGGAGTGAGATTGTAACTTGGCGGTCAAATCGTCCTGGGCGGAGTAGGGCAGCGTCAAGAATGTCAGGACGGTTGGTGGCAGCAATGATGATCACGGTTTTGTCAGATGAAAAACCGTCCATCTCAACTAATAAAGCGTTTAGAGTCTGTTCACGTTCGTCATTGGATCCACTGGCGTTTCCGCCACTGCGTTTTCCGCCGATAGCATCAATCTCGTCGATAAAGATGATGCAGGGTGAGTTTTTCTTGGCTTCGGTGAACAGTTCTCTGACGCGGGATGCGCCAACGCCCACAAACATTTCCACAAAATCTGAACCGCCTAAAGAATAAAATGGTACACCTGCTTCGCCGGCTATTGCACGAGCCAGAAGAGTCTTTCCTGTACCGGGGGAACCTTGAAGAAGTACACCCTTGGGAATACGACCACCAAGCTTACTGAAGCGTCCTGGGTTTTTGAGTGAGTCAACGATTTCTGTTAGCTCCTCGAGAGCCTCACCAATCCCGGCTACATCTTCGAAAGTGACATTGCTTGTTTGTTGAGGGATGAGGTGAGCACCGCCACTTTTGGCAAATGATCCATTTTTTTTGCCCTGCATCCTGTTAAAGATGAGCCAGCCGCCCAGAATAAGTATTACTGGAATAAGGGATTTGAGAAATTGACCAATTCCTGGATCGTTTGATTCACTGGTGATCTCAAGAGATTGGGCAAGAAGGCTTGGCATGAGTGAGCCAACATCAGGAGAAAATGTTGAAAAAGGGCGATCGGACGTGTCAACACCTCTAATGGAGCCACCCTTGAGGTGAACCGAGCTGATTTTCTGCCCCTCAAGATTCTCAAGAAAATCCGAATAACTCATGGGGGGAGGAGTGGTTTCACGCAACCAGACATTGTAACCTGTGATACCCAGAAAGGTGAGTAGGATCATGAGTAGACCGATTTGAATATTACTCATTGAAACCTCCTTGGCTGTTGGATGCGACAAGGGCATGGTATGGTTTGGCCTTGTCATACATGACACCCCTGATCAGCGCTGCAAAAACTGCCTCTTGATTAGGGAGCAAAGCTGAGTTGTTACGGAAACAGAACTCATGCAGATAAAGCTGAATATGTTTGCTGCTCACCGCTCCCCTGTGAACTTTGTTCAGCCATATTTCAAAACTTTTGAGGAGTTCATCCGGTCGGTGAGGGTTCCCATTTGAAAAACTTTGTGTGGTTATGTAGGCATGGTCTATGGACTGATAAACTGTTTCTTCAGGGGTGATAATTGAACTCCCTGATTGAACGGCATTGACGAGGAAAGAATTAATTTCCGCTGCATCAAGTTTGTTGATCTGGGTCATGCGGATGCGTCCGGTAATGCCTGAAGGGAGAATGGCCTCAGCCGCTGCAAGAATTAAAGTTTGTTCTTTACCCTCCCAGGCCGGTGTGACAGTACGACAACCAATTTCGACTACTCCCTGGCAGAGAGTCTGGTCGGCAATTCCCATGGCCATACGCATTTTTTGCAACCAGGTCCAGGCCGTCTGGTAGCTGGAAAGCTTAAGAAGTCGTTGAAGATTTTTGGCGCTGGCGCCAGATTCGTTGATGGTTAACCACCACAGGCCAAGAAGCCATTCGGATAGAGATTTTTTTGTGCCGTGCATAATGGTGTTGGTGGTGAGGGAAGTCTGGTGTCCGCAGTGGGGACAGGTAATAGAACGGGTACTATTGGAGTCATTTGCTTGCCAGTTACATGTCGGGCACTGAAAACCATTGGGCCAGCGAGCTTGAAATAAAAACTCGAGACACGTCTCTTCGTCAGTAAATCGACGTTTAAACTCTTGTTTTGTTGTTGGAAATTTTTGGTTGGGCTTGGGCAAGGTGTACGTCTCCTGTGAGAATCATGACCTGACTTATCCACTTTGCTCAAATTTATTGCACATAAGATGCCAGACATCGGCTTACTCTCTGCTGGATGCTGTAACACTCTGATATCTTACTATCTTTTTCTCGGAGAAAGGTTTGGTGTTCTGTTTGACTCAGATTGAGTTTTTGCGCTGGTTTGTTGTGGTGGGAGTGTTGTTGAGTGGTAAGTTGAATTATTTTAAGATGTTGAGTGGTTTTCGTGGGAGTTTGTGGAGAGTGGCAGCTGATGCCTGGTGATGAATTGTGAGAGGAAATGTTGCAACACAAGTGTGGCTGTGCGACACTTGTGTTGCAACATTAATGTGGTGTGGTGGTTGTGGAAAGGATGCAACGAAATACGATTTAGAGATCGAGGTTGTCAATGTCGATGCGTTGCTCTCTGATCTTACGATAGATAGTTGATCGGTCCATTCCCAGGAGGCGTGCCGCCTTGGCTTTGTTGCCACCAGTTTTGTGGAGTGCGGCTATGATCCGCTGATCCATGGGAAGTTGCTGGAGTTCATCTTTGTTCAGTTGTGAGGGAGGGGTAGTCGTCGTCATCGGGGAGACCGATGGCTCATGGCTGGGAGGCTGGTAATGAACAATCTCTAGCGGTAATTGCTCTATGGCCAGAGTGGAACCACTGCAAAGGACACAGGCGCGTTCTATGACGTGTTCAAGCTCCCGGATATTCCCGGGCCATGGGTAATGAAGCAGATGTTCCATTGCTTGGATCGAGATCCCGCTGATTGGTTTGTTAATTTTATTGGAAATAGTTTTGATGAAATGATGGGCCAATTGTTCCACATCACGATCGCGTTCACGCAGAGCAGGAAGGATGATGTCGATAACTCTGAGCCTGAAGTAAAGATCTTCTCGAAACAGTCCTTGCTCAACTTTTCTTTTGAGATCTACATTGGTGGCGGTGATGACTCGGACGTCAACCTGGATTGGAGTGTCTCGGCCCACAGGATAAAAGGTTTTTTCCTGAAGAAAGCGGAGCAGGCGGAGTTGCATCATTGAGGTGATGTCTCCAATTTCGTCAAGAAAAAGGGTGCCGCCGTCGGCCTGAAGTATCCTGCCCATTCGGTCGCGGTCAGCACCGGTGAACGATCCTTTCTTGTGTCCAAAGAGTTCGCTTTCCAGCAAAGTCTCTGGAATGGCGGTGCAGTCAACCATCACCAATGGTCTGTTTTTACGATGGCTTTCAAGGTGCAATGCCTCAGCAGTGAGTTCTTTTCCTGTCCCGGATTCTCCTGTAATTAAAACGGAGGTGTCAACTCGGCCAACATTTTCGATCATCGAGTAAACAGTCTGCATGGCATCACTTGACCCGATAAAGCGGTGAAATTTTGTACGGCGACCTGTTCCATGTATCGTTTTGTCCGTCATGTCACGGATTACAATAACTACGCCTTGGTTTCCTCCCTGGCCATCTTCCAGTGGAGAGATGCAGATAGACAGCACCTTGCTCAGCTCATTGGAGGTTGAGCATTCTATTCGATGTTCACTGATTTCAATTCCAGTACGTAACACTTTTTCAGAGTTGGATTTTAACCATCCCAGTTCCTCATTGGAGCAGGAAGTTACTAGATTGGCCCCTTCCAGTAAATCAGGGCAGAGCTCTCTGACCATGAGCCTGGCTGATTGATTCATTTTCGTAATATTCAGATCACGATCTAGTGTAATAATTGAATCTGCCACGCTCCGAAAGAGGGCGTCTAGTGAGCTGCGATATTGTTCTTTTTCCAGTTCAATTCGATGCTTTTCCTGTTGCAGGCGGCGCTGCTGCAGGGCGAGGCGGGCCGTGCGGAGCAGGGTCTCTTTTTCCACTGGTTTGGGAATATAATCAAAAGCTCCGAGTCGAACGGCCTCGGCAGCTGTTTCCACATTGGGATAACCGGTGACCATAATTACGGGACAGTCCAGACCTAATTCTCGAATGCGCTTGAGTACATCGATCCCGGAGGCTCCTTCCAGGACGATGTCACTGATGATCAGATCAAAGGATTGCTCGCTCATGGCCAGGACAGCTTCTTCAAAGGTTCCTGCCAGCACAATTGGACCGTAGCCCTGGCGCTTCAGGAAAATTTTGAAGGTATGCCTGAGACTCTCTTCGTCATCGATGATAAGAATTGGAGTTGAAACGGTATCATTTTCGAGCATAATCAGTCCTTTTATGAAAAGGTGTTCAGGTCGCGGAAGACAACAACGGCTCCAGTATATTGGTTGTTTTCTATGATAGGAGTTGATACGTATTCTACGGGGAAATTGTGGCCGCTTTTGGTCCAGAAAACGTCATCCGATTTGAAATGGACCTCGCCGTCTTTATAAGCCTGGTAAATTGGACAATGCTCTTCGTGATAATGTTCTCCATTGGCATGGGTGTGATGAACAAGCTGATGATGTGATTTGCCTATAAGATCCTCGATTTCCCAGCCAAGCATCAGTGAAGCGGCTTTGTTGATAAATGTAACGTTCCCGTCAGCATCAAGGCCGAAAATACCTTCGCCAGCCGAATTCAGGATCATTTCAAATCGTTCTTGTAGCCGGGCAGATTCTTTTTCAGTCTGAATGCGCTCGGCTATTTCACGATTGAGTGAGCCGTTGATAACAGACAGCTCAAAGGTGCGGCGCTCAAGGATTTCATCAAAATTACCTTGACTCTCCTTGATGGCCTTGTTGAGTTCAGCAATTTCTTCTGTTTGTTCCTTGATCTTGAAAATATACTTACTGTGCCCTGATATGATCAGCAGTATGAGTGCGATAAAAAAAATGGCTAATGATGTGAGAAGCCAGAGGAATGGTGACGGCCCGACAGTTGCCGGGGAGGGGGGAGGGGTGAGGATATAGAGAAGTGTGGCGTACCCTGTGAACAAAAGTGTGATGAGTAAAATGGTCCTGTTCTTAATGGACATGGAGACTTCTCCTTTATAATTCTGGTGGGCCCGGTACGGGCAAATCGATGGTGATGGTGGTCCCTTTGCCGAGGATACTGCTTATTTTCAGAGTTCCGTTGTTCTCCTTGATGAGTCCGTGACTGATGCTGAGACCAAGACCTGTACCCTCGCCGTTGGGTTTGGTGGAAAAGAAGGGGTCAAATAACCGATCCATGATGTCCTGCTCAATCCCAATTCCGTTATCACTGATGGATAAACGAACAACAGGGCCTGAGTCAGAATCAGCGGTCGCTCCGGTTATTGTAAGGGTTTTGTCGGGACTGATTTCAGGATATTTTTTATTAAGGGCGTAACGGGCATTGCTGAAAACATTCAGTAAAACCTGCTGGATCTGTTGGCCGTTGCAGATAACATCCGGAAGGTCTATTGAGAGATCGTTTAGAATCAGAATTGTATCTTTTTTAAACTGGTGTTTGACCAGCTCCATGCTGTCGTGGACCAGCGAGGCCAGCGAAACCGGCTCTGTGAATTCTTCCTGGGGTCTGGCAAAGTCCAGCAAGTTTCTGACGATCCCGGCGACTCTTTTTCCTTCTTTGATGATTTGTAAAAGACTATCACCGTTGTCAGGATCACCAGGGTCATCAAGGACAATTTGAGCATAGTTGATAATGCCATTGATGGGGTTATTGATTTCGTGAGCTACACCGGCGGCCAGTTCACCCACAGAGGCAAGTTGGGCAGCGCGAATAGCCTCAGCCCTCATGCGCTCTTCTTCTGTGAGATCACGGGCAACGAGCAGGGTGGCTTCAACATTATCTTCCGTCTTGATCAGGGGGCTGACTGTAAGAAGAAAACTGCCGTGTAAGCCTCGCAGTTCAGTCTCAAAAATTCGACTGGTTCTGAGACTTATCTGGCATTCCAGGGGGCAGATTGCGCCGGGTGCCCGACCATCATGGAGGATCTCACAGACCTGTTTGCCAATAACATCAGTTTGCTCT
>JACNLK010000034.1 GCA_014381505.1 Candidatus Desulfatifera sulfidica
GCGTATCGGCATGTCTACGATCAAAGGCCTGGCCGTGGCTGCGAACCTGCCCCTTTGCGGGGTTTCAACATTGGATGCTTTGGCCCAGAATGTCAGCGGCGACCAGTTGATCTGTGCGGTGCTTGATGCCCGAAAAAAGGAAGTCTACTGTGGCTTTTATCGTCGTGATGAGGACGGTACGCTCCGCAATGTTGCCCCGTATCGGGTCCTGGCGCCGGAACAACTGGCTGCTGAAATTCAGGAACCAGTCCTTTTTGTTGGTGACGGAGCGCTTGCCTATGGCTCACTGTGGCAGGAACTTCTGGGCCCACGTTTTATGAGAGTGTCAGCTCATCAGCATGATCCACCGGCAGCAGCAATCGGACTGCTGGCGGCAGAGCAATTGCTGCTGGGTGAAATCATGGATGTATCAACGGTCGTTCCTTTGTATGTACGAGCCTCAGATGCGGAATTGAGTCTGGGGGCCAAGAAGGATTTGGGCAGTAAACAATCATGTTGATTAACAGACAGCGCACCCGCCGGATTCATATTGGCTCGGTCCCCATCGGAGACCTGAGTACAATTACGGTCCAGAGTATGACCAACACCGATACCCGGGATGTGATTGCAACGGTGGATCAGATCAAGCGTCTGGAGGCGGCGGGCTGCGATCTGATCCGGGTCGCGGTGCTCGACCTTGAGGCGGCGGCAGCCCTGCGCCAGATTCGTGATCAGATCAGAATACCGCTCATTGCTGATATTCATTTTGATCACCGTTTGGCGGTGGCTGCCATGGAGAATGGTGCTCAAGCAATTCGCATTAATCCAGGTAATCTGGGTGGTCGCGAAAAACTGGCTCGAGTGGTGGCTGCGGCCAAGGTTCATCAGGTGCCCATTCGTGTTGGCGTCAACAGTGGCTCCATTGAAAAGGATCTCCTCAGACAGCACGGCTACCCGACACCGGAACATCCCATAGCCCTGATTGAGAGCGCCCTGCGTAATGTTCGTTTGCTTGAGGATATGGGCTTTGACAAGATCAAAATATCCATCAAGTCTTCTGACACCCTGACCACTGTGAGTGGTTATCAGGCGCTGGCAAAGCAAACGGATTATCCCTTGCATCTGGGAGTGACAGAGGCAGGTGGTTTGATCGCCGGTACCGTCAAATCCAGTGTGGCTCTGGGTATTCTTCTCTCTCAGGGAATTGGCGATACGTTCCGTGTTTCTCTGACTCGTGATCCCGTTGAAGAGATCCGGGTTGGTTTTGAGCTCCTTCGCTCCCTGAAGATCAGAGAGCGGGGACCGGAGTTGATCTCCTGCCCCACCTGCGGGCGAACCCGCATTGATCTCTTCTCTTTGGCTGAAGAGGTTGAACGATATGTCCAGACCATGACCAGGCCTCTCAAAATTGCGGTCATGGGCTGTGTGGTCAATGGCCCTGGTGAGGCCAGAGAGGCTGATATTGGCATTGCCGGAGGTCATGGGGTGGGCATTATTTTTAAAAAAGGTAAGCTCTACCGCAAGGTCGCAGAGGACGAACTGCTCCCTGTTTTTCTGGAAGAGTTGCGAAAGCTCGAAGAACAGGGTGCCTGATGCTGACCTGTAAATCCTGAACAATTTTTGCCTGTTAAAGTTTTATCTAATGTGGTGCCAGTGTATCCCGGTGGTTCACGAGCGAACCGGACCGGGGTTATTCATTCAGTTAATTCCCAGAGAACATTTCCATGCGTTATTCAAAGATATTGCTTCCCACCCTGAAGGAAAATCCGGCTGAGGCCGAGGTTGTCAGTCATCGTTTGCTTCTGCGTGCCGGTTGTATTCGTAAGCTGACCGCCGGTGTCTATACTTATCTTCCCTATGGACTGGCCGCAGTGCGTCGGGTTGATCAGATTGTTCGTGAAGAGATGAACCGTTCGGGCGCACAGGAGCTGCTCATGCCCATGGTTCAGCCAGCTGATCTCTGGCGTGAGACCGGTCGTTATGAAAAGTATGGCCCGGAACTACTTCGTTTTCGCGATCGTCACGACCGAGAATCCTGTCTTGGCCCAACTCACGAAGAGGTGATCACTGACATTATCCGCCGGGAGATTCATTCCTACCGTGACATGCCAGTTAATCTTTACCAGATTCAGACCAAGTTTCGTGACGAGATCCGTCCTCGTTTCGGCCTGATGCGTGGCCGTGAATTCATCATGAAGGATGCCTATTCCTTTGATGTGAATGATGAGCAGGCCACGGCCTCCTATCAGTTGATGTATGAGACCTATCAGCGGATTTTCCGTCGTTGCGGTCTGGAATTTCGGGCAGTTGAGGCCGATTCAGGAGCGATTGGAGGGAGTTTCTCGCACGAGTTTATGGTCCTGGCTGAGACGGGTGAGGATACTCTGGTCTTTTGCAAGGAGTGTGAGTATGCCGCCAATGTTGAAAAAGCAAAAGTCCGTCCACTCAAGGCGCGGGTACGTCCCCTTGAGGAAGACGAGTTGCTCGATATGAACAAGGTGGAGACTCCAGGGCGGCGTAAAGTTGAAGCCGTTTGTGAATTTTTTGAGATTAAGCCCCGGCAACTGGTCAAGACCATGGTCTACCTGGCCGATGGCGAGCCTGTGGCTGTTCTGGTACGCGGTGATCGTGAGGTTCAGGAGGTGAAACTGAAAAATCTTCTGGGTGTGGCCGATGTGGAACTTGCGGATGATAAACAGGTCTATGATGCGACAGGAGTGCCCACAGGGTATCTGGGGCCTGTGGGCATCACTGTCCGAGTGGTGGCCGATCAGGAAGTGGCGGCCATGCGTAACTTTACAGTTGGGGCTAACGAAAAGAACTATCATCTCTGTAATGTTAATTTGGGCCGTGATTTTGAGGTCGAGTCTGTGGCTGATCTTCGCCAGATTACCACCGATGATTTCTGTCCGGTTTGCGGCGGTTCTTTGGGTTTGGCCGAGGGCATAGAGGTTGGCCATATTTTTAAATTGGGCACAGT
>JACNLK010000066.1 GCA_014381505.1 Candidatus Desulfatifera sulfidica
GACTCACCTTAGCTGATCATCTTCTGCGCCAGGCTGTAATTGACGGCATGGAGGCCTGATCCGGGCTCGATTATGACCGCATCTTCTTCCCCTATCATCCGTTCAATCTGGATGTTGAGCCGTGAGTACGGTGTCCTGGCCGGGGCTGGTGGGGTGAAGGATATGGTTCGTCAGCTGGCCCGTTCCATGGCCCGCTGGAACGGGCGTTCTGTCAGTGTTGTTTTGCCCTGTTACGGCTTTATGGATCCGGAAGCCCTTGGTTTTTCTCAGCTGGTCGATCCCCTTGCGGTAACACGCCCCCTCGAATATGAGGTTGATATGGATTATGTCCGCCAGGAACGGCGGGAGCAGATCCGTGTCTGGACCGCACGCCAGGAGCGGGTGACTCTCTATCTCCTTGATTCCGCTCGTTTCAGAGAAAAACTGGGCGTCTATACGTATACTTCGGCCGATCAACAAATCAGTTCGAGTCAGAAACAGGGCCAGGGGCATTACGATTACTTTGCCATGAATGTCCTTCTCCAGAAGGGTGCCCTGAATTTGATGCTCCTTCTTGGGGCCCAGCCGGATATCATCCATTGTCACGACGCTCATACCGCTCTGGTGCCGGCCATGATTCGTGAAAATGAGGGGCTGCGCCATTTATTTCGAAGAACCGGAACCCTGGTCACCATCCACAACGCAGGTCTTGGTTATCATCAGGAGGTGGCTGATCTTGATTTTGCCCGGGCGGTGACCGGTTTACCAATGAAGCTCATCCGGGAAAGTTGTCTGGGCAGTGATTTTGATCCTTTTCTGGCCGCAGCTCCCTATGCCCATTTTAATACCGTCAGCGAAAATTATGCCCGTGAACTTCAGGAAAGTGACGACGATCGTCTGACCGGGATGCTGGGTCATCTTTTGCTTGAACGCGGGGTACGACTGGCCGGAATCATCAACGGAATTGATCCTGGAGAATATGATCCCGTGACTCCTGCACAGAGTGGAATCTGTGCCGCTTTTGACCCTGTTGCTGCCGGTACTTTGACCGGTAAGGAGCTCTGTCGTCAGGAGCTTATCAATCGCTGTGGTGCAGGCAATCAGATTTCAGGCGTACGGCAGGGTGGAACCCTGCATTGTCCCCAAAACTGGCCCTTGTTGACCTTTGTCGGTCGGCTCAGTGAGCAGAAAGGGATTGATCTTCTCTTATTGGCCATGGAAGAACTTCTGGCACGGGACTCCGAGTTTGTCTTTCTTCTTCTGGGAACGGGCGCGCTTGCAGAGGAGCAGGAGGTCCTCAAGCTGGCCGCAGATCATCCTGGCCGAGTCTGTGTTTTGCTTGGTTACGATCCCATTTTAGCCAATCAGATTTATGCTGCGGGTGATTTCTTTCTCATACCCTCCCGTTATGAGCCCTGTGGCCTGACAGATTTTATGGCTCAGCTCTTTGGCAATCTGCCCGTCGTTCATGCCGTTGGTGGTCTGGTCAAGGTCCTGGATGGCGAGACAGGCCTCAGTTATGATGGGGATGGCGTGCCCCCCCTGGTGAATGCCGTGGAGCGTGCGCTGACTCTGTATCGAACAAAACCCGGACAAATCCGAACCATGCAGCGTCGGGCTGTGCAGCTCATCCGGGATCGATACAGTTGGCGTCGGGTGATGCAGCAGTATCTGAAATTATATAAAAAGGCCAGCCCTGGTCAGTTTATTGAGAATTGATGAGAAGTTGAGGCCTTGAGTTCAATACAGGAGAGTAACATGACAATTAAGATTGGTATTAACGGGTTTGGGCGCATTGGCAGGAGTCTGTTTCGGTCGCTGGGTAAAGATCCGGAATTTTCTGGTATGGAAGTGGTGGCCATTAATGATTTGACAGATATCCCCACCCTGGCCCACCTCTTGAAATATGATTCCATCATGGGGCATTATGATCACGAAGTGACGGCCACAGAGGAGGGAATCGTGGTTGATGGTCGCCTGATTACAGTCACCAGACATCGTAGCCCGGCTGACATTCCATGGAAACGCAGTAGTGTTGAGTATGTTGCTGAATGTACAGGTTTTTTTAGTAATCTTGATGCGGCTCAGCCCCATTTGAACAGTGGGGCCTCCAAGGTGGTTATCTCTGCTCCGGCCAAGGGGGCGATCAAGACCTTTGTCATGGGCGTGAATGAGGATGAGTATGATTCGACAATCCACCACGTGGTTTCCAATGCCTCCTGTACCACCAACTGCCTGGCTCCGGTGGCTCGGGTGATACTTGACAATTTCGGAATTAAACGGGGCTTGATGACCACCATTCACGCCTATACCGGTGATCAGCGTATTCTTGATTTCCCGCATACAGATCTGCGTCGCGCCCGAGCTGCCGGTCTGTCCATGATCCCCACCAATACAGGAGCCGCTGCAGCGGTGGCGCAAGTTATTCCCGAGCTGAAAGGTAAATTTGATGGCCTGGCAGTGCGGGTTCCGACTCCAAATGTCTCTTTGGTGGATGTGGTGATGGAAGTTGAGCGCGAGACCACTGTGGACGAGGTAAATGAGGCCCTGAGCCTGGCTGCCAACCGTTATCTTGGTTATAGCGATTTGCCTCTGGTCTCGATCGATTTTCAGGGTAATCACCATTCATCAATCGTAGACGGTCCATCGACACGTGTGATTGGCTCCACTGTCAAGGTGATGAGCTGGTACGACAACGAATGGGGATATGCCAATCGGATGCTTGATCTTATCCTGCACATGGAACGCAGCAAGGCCCTGTAATGCTCTTTGAGAAGATGGTGATTTTCAGAGGGAGGTCAACAGGGAGAGTGAAAACAGTATTACATTGATGAGCGAAGAGGTGCCCATGGATCCATTGTCAAAAAAAATCATGCAGGAGCTGGCCGTGATGCAGCAGAGTGGTCGGATGCTCCGTAATCTGTCGTTGTCCCGGATGATGAAGGCAACGGCGTGGCAACCAGCGGTTGATATTTATGAAGGCGATGATGAGATACTGCTTCATCTGGATTTAGCCGGAGTTGATCCCCGGAATATCTCTGTCCTGGTTGATGAGTTTCAGGTTCGAATCAGTGGGCGGCGCCAGTTGCTGGCCCAGGAGGAGATTGCCTGTGTTCATCAACTCGAGATCGAGCAGGGAGCCTTTGAGCGAATTGTGACACTCCCGGTTCAGGTGGATGGAAGTCGGGCCGAGTCCCGCTATCATCAGGGTATACTGGTTCTGGCTCTGCCCAAGCGGGTTTGTTCCGGTAAGGTCAGGATTACTATCAGTGTGGAGGGGTGAGGGGTATGAGTGAACAGTCTGAAGCAAGTAAACCTGTCGATCCCATGGAGTTAGAAATCCCTGCGGTATTGCCGGTGCTCCCGGTGCACGGTTTTGTTTTTTATCCGGGCATGGGCTTTCCCCTGCGGATCAGTAGTGAGTCTTCGCGGAAACTGATTGATGACGCTCTTCTTGCCAATCGAATGATTGCCTTGGTGGCCAGTCGTGTGGCTCCGGATGCTTCCAGTGAAATCCCCGATGGTGATGATATCTTTCGGGTCGGGGTGGTTGGTTATATCCATAAGATCAATAAGGACGAGGGCTTTTATCAGGTCCTGGTCAGTGGTACCAGAAAGATCGAGCTGGTGGAGGTTCAGGAGCCGAATCCTTATCTCACGGCGACTGTGGCCGAAGTGGAGATGGTTAATAGTGAGTCCAGGAAGGCTGAGGCCCTGCTTCATACGATCCGGAATCAGTTTCAAAAAATGGTGAAACTTGCCCCGTTACCCGAAGAGCTCCAGGTAACGGTCAGCGGCCTGACCAATCTCTATCACATCTGTTATTTGGTGATTTCACAGCTTAATTTAACAATGGAAGAGGAGCAGGGACTCCTCGAGGAGCGGGAGCCGGAGGAACTGTTGCAGCGGGTGGCCCGCGAACTCAGCAAACATCTTGAGACCATTGAGATGAGTAATGAGTTGCAGGAGACCATGAAGAAGGATATGGACGAGCGTCAGCGAGAGTTTTTTCTCCGCCAGCAACTTCAGGCTATTCGTAAGGAACTGGGCGAGGGGGATGACGATAAGGTTGAGCTGGTTGAACTCCGTAAACGGATTGAAGAAAAAGCACTGAGTGCTGAGGCAGAAGGCGTACTCAAGAAGGAACTGGGGCGTCTGGAGCGGATACAACCTTCCTCTCCTGAATACTCGGTCTCTCGTAATTATATTGATTGGATTTTGGATCTGCCCTGGCAGGAATCAAGTCATGATACTCTGGATCTTGAGCAGGCAGAGGCTGATTTGGACGAAGATCATTACGGACTTAAAAAGATTAAGAAGCGGATCCTTGAATTCCTGGCTGTACGGAAACTCAAGGATGATATCCACGGTCCCATTCTCTGTTTCAGCGGCCCTCCCGGTGTGGGAAAGACCTCGCTGGGACAGTCCATTGCCCGGACCATGGGGCGTAAGTTTGTCCGCATGGCACTGGGTGGGGTTCGTGATGAGGCCGAGATTCGCGGCCATCGGCGTACGTATATCGGCGCCTTGCCCGGACGAGTGATTCAGAGCCTGAAAAAAGTTGGCACAAATAACCCTGTCTTTCTTCTTGATGAAATCGATAAACTGGGCAATGATTTTCGTGGCGATCCGGCCTCTGCCTTGCTTGAGGTACTGGATCCGGAGCAGAACTCGACCTTTACTGATCATTATCTCGACATTGAATTTGATCTCTCCAAGGTCTTGTTTATTGCAACTGCCAATTATCTTGATACCATTCCCGGCCCCTTGAGAGATCGAATGGAGGTGGTGGATCTCTCAGGCTATACTCTTCAGGAAAAGGTGGCCATTGCCCGTAACCATCTTCTGTCCAAGCAGTTGGATGTGCATGCGCTGACAGCTGATCAGCTTGAGATTCCCGATGAGACCATTAGTGCCTTGATTGAGTCGTATACCCGTGAGTCCGGAGTTCGAAACCTGGAGCGGGAGTTGGCCGCAATCTGTCGAGGAGTGGCCGCCCGGATTGCTCGGGGTGAGACGGGTAAAACTCGGGTTGCCCCGGAAGATCTGTATCAATTCCTGGGCCCGGCCCGTTTCTTCTCCGAGATCAAGGCCAGAAGCTGGGGACCAGGCCTTGCCACAGGGCTTGCCTGGACCCCTGTGGGTGGACAGATTCTGTTCATTGAGGCCTCAAAGATGAAGGGGAGCGGAGGTCTGACTCTGACTGGTAAATTGGGTGATGTGATGAAGGAGTCGGCCACGGCCGCCCTTACCTATATTCGTTCCCATGCCGCAGAGCTCTCGATCGATGAAGATGTTTTTTCAAATAGTGATATCCATATCCATGTCCCTGAGGGGGCCATTCCCAAGGATGGACCTTCGGCTGGTGTGGCCATGGTTTCCTCGCTGGTTTCAGTTCTCTGTGGCCGCGCGGTTCGTCAGGATGTGGCCATGACAGGTGAGATTACCCTGCGTGGAGATGTCCTGCCCGTGGGTGGGATTATTGAAAAAGTTCTGGCTGCCCATCGGGCCGGGATTCGGGAGTTGGCTCTGCCGGTTCTCAATGAAAAGGATGTGATGGAAATTCCTGAAGAGGTTCGCTCAGAGCTGATTGTCCATTACCCGCAGACCATTCAGGAGGCTTTGGGCTTGGTTCTGGAGTCGGCAGCGTAGGTAGTGATTGTCAGAGATGAGAAAGATGAGTGAGCAGAAAAAAAATACGATCGAGAGTAATGCTCTCAAGGCCAATCTGGCCGAGACTGCCCAGGATGTGGAGATCCGTCCTGAGTTGCATCTGCTCCTTGATGTGGTGGAGCGCTATCGGGGCATTCATGCCACGCTTGAACATCTTTTGTATGAAATCTGTCACCCTTATCGCAACTGGGGACTACTGCTGCCGCAACTTCGCAGTTATGTGCTTAAAAATTCTAATCATTATGTTCGACACGAACAGGGGCCTGAAACTTTTCGTTTGTTTGTCGGCCTCTTTCTCGAAGCGCTGCGTGATTCTTTGAAAAACAGGACCCTGATGGCCCAGATTATCGAGGCCCAGCTGGTTTGGCTTGAAAAGATGCTGGCCGGGTTCGGCGAAGAAGAGCTCTGTCGTTTTCAGGAAGGCTTTAATCATTATTTCAGGGAACTCATTCACTTGAATGAGGAGCACCCCCGAGCCGTGCTTCTCATTGTTCAGGGGCAGCATCCCATGAAACGAGTGGCGGCCCGATTGATGGAATTCGATCAGCGGGATGGTTGTACCTTTGACTATGAACCCATTTCACGTTTGATGCGGGCCATTTTAGAGCGCAACTATGAGTACTGGCTGACTGAGGATGATCCGCTGCCCTGGTTTATGGAACGCTGCGGCGATCTGTGTCGGGATTTCCATTCCGGAAAACTGTTCTCGGCCATATCCCACGAAACCATTCGCATCCATCAGAAAACGCTTGCTCAGATTGTAATCGGCAGTGATGTGCAAGGATTACGCGATATCCTTGTCTTGCCTGCCCATGTTGATCTGGTCAGGTTTTATCGTGAGATACCCAGTCGTCTGGCTGAGGCTGGTAAAGAGTCGGATGGGAGTTCGACAAGTTCCGCCAATCAACGTTTTGCCGAAAATCAGAAGCTCCTCTTTCTCTTCCGCATCATGGATACCGAGGGGCTTTATCTTATTCACGAAGAGACCCTGCGAGAGATTAACCGCAGTCTGGTGCTTCTTGTTCGTCAGCAGACCTTTGAGGAGATTGAACAGTTCCTGCTCACCGCTTTTCAGTTGCTCAAGGCCAATGTCCGTCGCTATCCCCATACCTCGCTCCAGTGTATTCAGGTCCTGGGTGGTGAGGTCTTTGATCGGGGCAACAGCAGAATGGTCGAGACCTTTCTTTGGGAAGTGGTTCGTTTTGGTTTTCAGTACGCCAATGTACGCGGTGTGGATGAGGACTGGCAGCCCCTGACCAATCCGGCCCACCTGGCCAATATCCGGGTCTGGCTCAACTTGATCATGCAGGAGCCCAAGTGGTGTTCGACCTTGTTTTCGGCCCTGATCATCAACCTGAAGCTCTCGGGTACCTGTGTCAAGGATACAGACCTTTTTCAGCGTGATATTACAGACCTGCTCAATCATCCCATTGAGCCTATTTATAATCTGGCCAAGCAGTTTACCAAGTTGATGCCGGTCTTTTTTAACGAGATCGGGGCCGAAGGTGAGTTGCGTGAAGTTTCAACCGAGCTTGATGAAATTCATAAACGTCGTGATGTCCTGATCCACTTTCTGCGTAAACAGAGCCATGTGGAGAGTTCAAATCTGATTGTTGATTTCATCCGGGCTATTTTTGTATTCTGGAAATCGCGGAAGAAGGAAACTCTTATCTCTTTCCTGCCCGAAGAGGTATACGCCGAGGTGGCCGTGAATGGCCCCTTTATCGACGACCAGCATATTCTGGCGAATCGTATTTATGACGAGCTCGAGTTGCAGTCCCTGGAGGATATTCTGGCCTGGCAGCGACCTGAGCGCGAGAAGTATCTTGCGGCCCAGACCGATCTGGCCCCGGCCGAACTCAGACGATTTGACCTGTTGGTACAGATGTTTCAATTGCTGTATGAGAAATACAACCTCGGCTTTCATGAGCTTCGTGAGGCCTCGCGGGAAGGCTTTCCTGAGATGGAGGGTCTTCTTGAGGTCCTGGAGCATTGTGAACCGGAACAATGCTTGACAGCCCTTCTCGATGTCCTTGAAAACTTGCAGGAAACCATTCTCTCGTCTGAACAATTTGAGGTCCGTGAGGAGATTTACCATAAGCGGCATATTGCCGTGGATATTCCCTCGGTCTATGGCCGCTACCGGGAACATAAATTTGATAGTCTCAGTCTGACGTTTCGTCTCGAAAATCTGGCTGGAATTTATCTGGAGAAATTGCCAGAACAGATTAACCTCACGTTTATCACCCGAGCTACATTTTACCGGGTTGTCCGGGCGTTGCGCCTCTTTATCCGCGCTCTGCGGATGGACGGGATCGTCTCAAGGAGTCTCGAGACCTATGTTTCGTTGCTCAGCAGTTCTTTGCAGATCAAACGTTTTTCCTATACCCAGTATTTAGATATTTTCCGAGGTCTGTCCGAGGGGGTCAAGGATGTTATTTATAGTCATTACACAAACATTCACCAAAATAATCTTTCTATTCTGATTCCGCAGATTGGCTCAGAAAATCTCCTGACCCGTTACCGGTCGCTGTGGGATGATGATGAGCCTGAAGATACCGTCCATCGGCTGAGCGAGGCTTTTTTCCGTGATCTGATCGCCTCAACCTTTGGCCTTCAGCATTTGGATAATTTTATCACTCGAATTATCAACACGTTGGAGCGTCAGCGAGACGTCCTTGATGAGCGCATGCTTGATCTGCTGATGACGTATAACCCGGAAAATGCGATTTCCAGTTTGACTCATCTCAATCCTTATACCCGTGATCTGATTCATCTGGGAAATAAGGGGTATAATCTGGTGATGCTCATGAATGAGCAGATCCAGGTGCCACCCGCCTTTGTTATCACCACTGAGGTTTTTCGTTGCCGTGAGGTGATTTATGGTTTTGCCCGGGCCCGTGAAGAGTTTATGCAGCATATTCGTAATGCCTTGACCGAACTTGAGCAGCAGACGGGTCGAATCTATGGCTCATCTGATCGACCGTTGTTGGTCTCGGTTCGTAGCGGTGCCGCCATTTCCATGCCTGGAATGATGGCCACCATCCATAATGTTGGCCAGAATGAGGAGATTATTGAGGAATCCATCAGGGCAGAGGGGAATGCCTATCTGGCCTGGGATAATTATCGTCGTTTCCTGCAATCATGGGCCATGGTTTCGGGTATGCGACGGGAGGATTTCCAGGGTTTGATGAACCGGGCCAAGGAACAGCACGGGGTATCTCTGAAGTTGCAGTTTACCCCGGAACAGATGCGGGAGCTGGCCCTGGATTATCAGAAGCTGATCCGCACTCAAGGCTTGGGGATTCCCGATGATCCCTGGTTGCAGTTGGTCGGGGCCATGGAAAAGGTGTTTGAATCCTGGGAGACGGCCAAGGCGGCTGATTATCGGAAAATTATGGATCTTTCAGACGCATGGGGAACAACCGTCATCGTTCAGGCCATGGTTTTTGGAAATCGAAATAATAAATCCGGTTCCGGGGTGGTGTTTACCTCGCATCCTTACAGGAAAGTACAGCGGGTGGCCCTGTGGGGTGATTATGCCTATGGCGATCAGGGCGAGGATATTGTCTCTGGACTGGTTACCAGTTTCCCCATCTCAGTGGAGCAGGCAGAGCTTGATGGTCGATTGCGTGAGGAAAGCCTTGAGTTGCGTTTTCCGAATATTTATCAGCAGCTACTGGATATCTCTCGCAGGCTGGTCTATGAGAAACGCTGGAATCCACAGGAGATTGAATTCACGTTTGAAGGACCTGAGGCGGGTGACCTGTATCTTCTGCAGACCCGTGATATGATCACTATCAAAAAGAAGGAGCGTTTTGACGTCTTTGCCGACAGCCCTGAACTTGATCAAGCCTTCCTTGCCAAGGGGATTGGTGTGTCAGGATCGGCGCTGGCTGGTCTGGCTGTCTTTACCGAGGATCAGATCCATGAGTTACGCCTGAACGATCCGCAGACGCCGTTGATTCTTATTCGTCAGGACACCGTGCCTGAGGATATTCGAGCTGTTGATCTGGCTGATGGTCTTCTCACCTCGCGCGGTGGTCAGACGTCACATGCCTCTGTGGTAGCGGTTCGGCTGGAGAAGACCTGTGTGGTTGGCTGTCGACAGTTGAAGGTTTATGAAACCGGGGGCTATTGTCAGGTGGGAAGCGAGCGGATCAATTTCGGTGATCCGGTCTCAATTGATGGCCGTAAGGGACTGTTCCTGAAGGGACGACATCCCATACGCGGAGTTATGCATATCCTGCCCCTGTAACAATTTGCACAATTATTCAGGAACACTGCTGCATAATTGTGCACGGTTTCACGTTTCTTTCCGGCGCCAGATTGCAGAGTGGGCAGTTTTTTCAGGTATCCTGAAGCTGATTGTCTCATGTCATTTAACCGGAAGCGACTCTGTTGTGTCTTGCGTCTGGCTGCGGGGCAGGGTGAGGGTGACGTTGGTGCCCTGCCCTGGCTGGCTACTGGCAGTGATGGTGCCGTGGTGACGATCAAGGATCTTTTTACAGATGGAGAGGCCTATGCCGCTCCCGTTGATCTCTTCTCGGCTGTGCAGTCGCTGAAAAATATCGAAGATCTTTTCTGCGTACTTTGAGTCAAAGCCAATACCGTTATCCTGGATTGACAGGCGGATGTGGGTGAGATTTTGTGCCTCGTTGCTGAAAGGTTGCAGGTGGATCCTGATTGTTGGCTGTTTCTCGAGATTGCGGTATTTAAGGCTGTTGCCAATGATGTTCTGGAATAACTGCCGCATCTGGAGTGGGTCGGCCTCAATGTCTCCCAGTTTATCCACCAGGATTTCAGCCTGGTTCTCTTCAATTTTTACTGCCAAATCATCCAGGACATCCCGGATAACCTTGTTGAGGTGGAGTGGTTCAAAGGCCTGGGATATCCTGTCGATTCTGGAGTAGAGAAGCAGGCCGTCGATCAGGCCCTGCATGCGTTGAGTCGATGTTTCGATGCGTTCAAGGTAGTTGATTCCCTTTTCGTCCAGGTTGTCGTGGCATTTTTTGTGTAGTCGATCGCAGAAGGCCTGGATCAGAATCAAAGGTTCCTTGAGGTCATGGGAAATTGCATGAGTGAAATCGCTCAGTTCTCTGTTGCGCTGGCGCAGGTGGCGTGTTGTCTGAGACAATGACTCTTCTGTCTGCTGTTGGGCTTCCAGTGATTCACTCAGAATGGTATTGATCTGTTGCAGTTCACTGGTTCGTTTCTGGACCCTGCTTTCCAGGTTTTCTTTGGCGGCGTGTAATTCTGTCTCGGTTTTTTTTCTCTCTTCGATTTCACTCTGAAGTTGTTCATGCTTCTTTTCCAGGTTGCGTCGTTCTTTGGACAGCTTACGGGCAAATATTGCAATGATGATCAGGCCGGCCATTGCGGCCAGGATGTGACTGATGATCAGCGGCCAGAAAAGAACCTGCAGGTTATCCGTTGCCTGGGCGGGATCCAGCTGGTGTCGGCGAAAATGGAAGATGTTCCAGATAAGGGAGACGGAGACTGCCAGCAACAGCAAGACTGAGGTGATGATTCGGATACGTCCGATGGCTTGAATCATTGGCTAACTGGGTTGTTCCGATTTCCGTGATTAAAGGAGGCAGGTCTTGTTTCTCAGCTCCTGGAAAAAAACTTTTTCGTTTTCTGAGTAATCAACAGGTACTTCGATCAGGTGCAGTCCTGGCTGATTCATGCAGTGATTGAGGGTTTCATGCAGTTCCCCGTTACGGGTGATTCGATATCCCTTGGCCCCGTAACTCGTGGCGTACTGGATAAAATCCGGATTTTTGAAATCGAGACCGAAGTTTGGCAGGCCCATGCCCGCCTGTTTCCATTTGATCATTCCATAGCCATTGTCGCGCAGGACAATGACCACCAGATCAAGTTCCAGACGGATAGCGGTTTCCATCTCCTGAGAATTCATCATGAAGCCGCCGTCGCCACAAACCGCTATGACCTGGCGCTCCGGATGAATCAATTTGGCTGCGATGGCGGCCGGAAAGCCGGCACCCATGGTGGCCAGAGCATTGTCCAGGAGCAGGGAGTAGGGGAGAGTTGCCTTGAAGTTCCGCGCGAACCAGATCTTGTACATGCCGTTGTCCAGCGAGATAATCGATTCATCGTCAACCGTGTCCTTGATGTCGCTGACAATGCGCTGGGGGGTGTTGGGGAAATTGACGTGACTGCAATGGCTGGAAAAGACCTGGGTGTCGATTTCCTGACGGATGCGTTTGAAGTAGTCGTTGGTGGTTTGCTCCATGTGGAGGCTCTGACTCAGTCGAGTCAGGGAGTCGGCGATATCGCCTGTTATCTCATGCTGGGGAAAATAAATCTCATCAATGTCGGCCGGGGCGTAGTTGATATGGATGACCTGCATGGGTCCCTGGTTCATGAAAAAAGGTGGTTTTTCAACCACGTCGTGGCCGACGTTGATGATCACATCGGCTCGGTCGATGGCACAGTGCAGGTAATCGTGTTCTGAGAGGGCTGCCGTACCCAGGGATTGATCCGAGTGTTCGTCCACCGTGCCTTTGCCCATCTGGGTGGTAAAAAAATAGAGACCACTCTCATGGATCAGTCCATTGACCGCTCGACAGATGGCTCGTCTTTTGGCGGCAGATCCCAGGACCAATAAAGGGTACTTGGCCTTTTCGATAATTCGCGCTGCCCGATCGATAGCCTTTTGCGGAGCCAGTGGCCGAAATCTATGGGTCACAGGCATGGGCTGTGCTTCGGTTTCTTCTGCGGCGATGTCTTCCGGAAGTTCCAGGTGTACAGGTCCTGGTTTTTCTTCGACGGCCAGGCGGAAGGTGTCGCGAACCAGAGAGGGGATGGTCCCGGCATTGACCACTTGTTTGCTGAACTTGGTTAATGGTTCCAGCATGCGTACGACATTGATGATCTGAAAACGGCCCTGTTTGCTCTTTTTGATGGGTTTCTGCCCGGTGATAAAAAGTACCGGCATGCCGCCGAGAAGGGCATAGGAGACGGCAGTGACGAAATTTGTTGCTCCTGGACCCAGAGTGGAAAGGCAGACGCCGGGTTTGCCGGTCATTCGGCCATAGGTGGCGGCCATGAAGCCTGCGGCCTGTTCATGGCGGGTGATGATCAGGCGGATGGATGAGGTCCTTAGGGCCTCGAGAAAGGCCAGGTTTTCTTCTCCGGGGATACCGAAGATCAATTCAACCCCTTCGTTTTCAAGGGACTTGACCAGGAGTTCAGCGCCGTTCATTTATCTGTCCAAGGGGAGGGGGCCGCAGCAGTGGCTCACTGTATAAAGGCTATCTTGAAAAATTGTCTTTTCGCCCAACATCTGCGTTGCGCTCAAAATTTTATCCTGGGAATATCGACTATATGCCTGCGGTAAAATTTTTCGCACGCCTAGATCTTGAGCGAAAATCCTAATTTTTCAACGTACCCTAAGTGGGGTCTGTTATCAGAAAGTACCTAATAACATCATACCCATCACAACCAGAAAGGCAAATATCACTTTCAAATAAAGGTCTTTTTTGAGCAGGCCGTAACAGCGGCCCCCGAGAAGAGTGCCGACCAGAACCATGGGGGCGGAGTAGAGAAAAAGGGAAAGAACAGTGGAGTTGATCAGGCCGCTGCTGGTGTGGGCGATGGCAATCAGGTAGGAGTTGAAGAGGAAAAACCCGGTGAGAGTGGCTTTGATCTGGTCTTTGCTCCAGTTGCTCAGGGCGGTGTAGATGATGGTTGGCGGACCGCCTGCACTGAAGATGGCACCAATCAGACCGGAGAGGAAGCCAGCCGGTATTGCCCAGTTCGGGTGCAGGTTCGGGTGTTTGGGGGTCGACAGCAGACTGTATAGAGAGTAGCAGATCAGGAGCAGGGCAAGGCTGATTCGGATGATGTCAGAGCCACTGTTTTTGAGCAGCGTGACTCCGAGGATTACTCCTGGAATGGCGGCCAGGCACAGGGGCAGGATCTTTTTCTTCTCAAAATGTTTCTTGAGTTGCAGGGCCATGGTGGTGGTGATGACCAGGCTGTTGAGTATACATAATGGGACTGCAATTTTGATGTCCAGGAAGAGGCTCAGCAGGGGCAGGGCGATCAGGGCTGAGCCAAAACCTGTCATTCCCTGGATAAAACCGGCGACCAGAAAAATGGTCCCGGTAAGAAGTTCAGGTGGCATATTAGATCAATATGTTGAAGAGATAGCCGACCAAGAGGATGCCGGTGCCGACTACGCCTATAAAGATAGCGATTAATTTGGGTTTGAGGACTTTACGCAGGATAACCATCTCCGGCAGGCTGAGCGCAATGACACTCATCATAAAGGCTAAAGCCGTGCCCAGTGCAGCCCCCTTGCCGAGGAGTGCCTGGATTACAGGGACGATTCCGGCTGCGTTGGAGTACATGGGGATACCGATGACGACTGCTGCCGGTACCGACCACCAGGCATCCTTGCCCATGATGGAGGCCATGAAGTTTTCCGGCACATATCCGTGGATGGCAGCACCTGCACCGATGCCAGCTATAACATAGGGCCAGACTTTTGCCACGATATCTTTGACCGCCTGGCGTCCGGCATCGATCCGGTCGTTCCAGGTGAGGCGGACCGTGAACCCAAGTGGTGTGCCGCTGCGCATTTCCCGTACCCAGTCTTCGATCAGGTGCTCAAGTTTGAGACGGCCGATGACCCAGCCACCGATTATGGCCACGGAGAGGCCGAGGATGAGATAGAGCGCGGCAACTTTCCAACCCAGTAAACCGTAGAGCAGAACCAGTGCCACTTCATTGACCATCGGTGCTGCAATGAGGAATGAGAGGGTGACGCCCAGGGGAACACCAGCCTGGACAAAGCCCAAAAAAAGCGGGACCGCCGAACAGGAACAGAACGGAGTGACAACGCCAAGGTGTGCTGCCAATACATTACCCACTGATTCTCGCCGACCGGCCAAGATCTTTCGTGTACGTTCCGGTGTGAAAAAGGAACGTATAATGCCGACGCCAAAGACGATTAAGGTCAGGAGCATCATAACCTTGGGGCTGTCATAGATAAAAAACTGAACGGCCTCCCCCAGGTGGCTGCCCTGTTCCAAACCAAGGATCTGGTAAGTGAAATAATGGGAAAAGGGGAGGAGTTGCTTGTAGATGAGAAACCAGGCGATGAGCATTAAGGGAACCTTGAATAATAGTATTTTGTAAAACGGCAACTGTTTTGATATTATTTCC
>JACNLK010000032.1 GCA_014381505.1 Candidatus Desulfatifera sulfidica
TGCCCATGAGCGGCTGCGGGGCGACACATGGAGAGTGGGTGGGTCGAAATGGCGGAGGATCTGTGGGGGGAAGGGGTGGTGTGATCGAGTACACAGGAGTGTTGCTGAGTGGGGGGAAGTTACAAACTTACTATAATTATAATTGGTGCGCCCGGCAGGATTCGACCCTGCGACTCTCGGCTTCGAAGGCCGATGCTCTATCCAGCTGAGCTACGAGCGCATTTGGAGTTGTCTGTTGCTAGTCTTTATGATGTGCCCCATGAGAGCCTGCTGAGACAGGAAAATATTATTCCCCGCAGGTCACCCGGATGGTCTCTGCTTTTTCACTGATCCCCTTTTTGAGGACTTCGTGGTTGTAGGCGGCAATGACATCCCTTCGCTTGAGCATCCCTACCACCCATTTGTTCTCCATATCCTCGACTACCGGAATCTCTTCGATGCCTTTGAGATCAAAGAGTTTCATGGCCGTGTAGAGGGAGTCATCCGGGGTCAGGGTGATGACATTCCTGTTGCAGATCCCTCCCACAAGATAACAGACCCGTTCTTCCTCGGCTCGGTGGAGAATATTCTTCACATCCTGCATGGAAATGATTCCGGTCATGCGGCCAGAATCGTCAACGACGGGAAAGTAAAAGCGATCCTTGGAAATCCGGAAGATTTCCAGCAGGTGGTTGATGTTGGCCCGTTCACTGATAAAGTCCACATCTTCAGTGATGGCCTTGCCCACCCGGATGGATTTCATGATCGCTGTTTCCCGACCTTCGTGAATATTAATCCCTTCGCGGGTAAAGTCAACAGTATCAATGGAGTCGTGGCTAAATCGTTTGGCGACCATGGTGCCGATGATGGAGGTGAGCATGATCGGGATGATGATTTTGTAGTTTCCGGTCATCTCAAAGAGAAGAAAAATGGCAGTCATGGGGGCATGGGTGGAGGCGGCAAGGAATGCTCCTATACCCACGGTGGCGTACGCCCCAGGATTAGCAGTGATTGTGGGGAACAGCGAGTTGACCAGATGGCCATAGGCCCCGCCGATCATCGCTCCAATGAAAAGCGCCGGGGCAAAAACACCACCGGCCCCTCCTGAACCCAGGGTGATGGCCGTGGCAACTATTTTGAGAAAGATAAGGATGAACAGGATATAAAAGGTACCACCGCTGTTGAGGACATCTTCGATAAAATGATAACCATCTCCCATGATCTGGGGAAAGGACATGGCAAAACAGCCAATGAGAAAGGCGCCGGTCAGGGGTTTGAGTTGTGCCGGCATGGAGCAAGCGGCATATTTGTCACGAATCCAGTAAAAAATGCGAATATGCAGAACAGCGATCAGGCCAACGATGGTGGCCAGGATGCAGTAGAGGGGCAGTTCGGCAAAGGCGTTGACCATATTGTAGTCGGGGATGGAGAACGCCGGGGTGGTGCCGTAGTAGGCGCGGGTGACCACGGTTGAGATACCAGATGCCACGACAAGTGCGGCAAACGAGGATATCTCGAATGTGCCGAGCAGGACGATCTCTGAGGCAAAGAAGATTCCGGCAATGGGGGCGTTGAACATTCCGGCAATGCCTCCGGCACAGCCGGCTGCGATGTAAACCTTCATGCGTGAGCCGGAAACCCGGAATATTTGACCAATCTGTGAGCCCATGGCTCCGCTGATGGCAGCGATTGGTCCCTCGACTCCAGCCGAGTTTCCGGTACCGATGGTCAATGCGGTGGAGATGATTTTCAAAACAATGGTTTTGGCCTTGATGTAGCCGCCTTCCAGGTTGACCTTGCGCAGGAACTTGGTGAAGGTGTAGCCATTGATTTCGCCGGGAAAGAGCAGGGAGAGCGGGATCAGCAGGACCATGCCGGTCATGGGGATCAGCGGCAGGAGGAGCAGGCGCCAGCCACCCTCATTTATGCCGAGCAGCTGATGACCGCCTTCAAAGACAAGCCAGTGCACGCCCTCGACCGTTGTCCGGAAGACAATGTTGAGAATACCGGCCATGAGGCCGATCACCGTGGCAATAATAAGCAGGCTGGTGTTCTCGCCTGGTATGAATTTTTGCAGATTCAGCTTCATTGTTTTTGTGGAATCCTGCAGCCGATCCGTTTGGCCTCAGCCAAAAAGAAGTCATCGGTCATTCCGGCGATAAAATCACAGGCCATGGACGCGGGTGACTGGTTTGTGAGGGAGGATTCTGCCATGTTGGTCATCAGGTTGATTTCATCCGGGAGCTGCGGCTGCCCGGTCTGAAGCTGCTTGGTGTAATAGCTGAACAATTGCTGGTAACACTCTGTGATCAGGGGCTGGTGCTCCCTGGTCCTGGGGTGAAGATAGATGCTCTGGTAGTTGAATTGCTTGAGCTTCCTGAGTGCTTCGGCGACCTTTTCGCTGAAACCGATATGAGGGTGAAGCGGCTGTTGGGATGAAGAATTCTCACTCGATTGACTATTGTTAATTAAATCGGTAACAAGATTGTATACAATGGTCCCGTTGGTATTGCCAAGGGTTTTCTGGGAAAAATTGGGGATATCGCTTCGTTTGATCAGGCCCAGGGTGATTGCATCCTCAATGTCACGACCGATATAAGCGATGGTGTCGGCCATCCGAACCACACAGCCCTCCATGGTTGCAGGATAGATCTGGTGACTGGGGTCGTTTTGTTTGGCGGTCAGTTTATCATTGAATTGAGCAAAATCTTTGACGGTCACAGGGCTGATGTGATTGCTGTGAATTTCACCGTCATGGGAAAGGATGCCGTCGAGGGTCTGCAGGCTCAGGTTCCAGCCACGTCCTTTACGTTCGATCTGGTCAAGAAGTTTGACTGAGTGTACGTTGTGCTGGAAGGGTGGCAGGCCATGGCTGAGGCACAGCCGGCTTAAAATGGTCTCGCCGTCATGGCCAAAAGGTGGATGGCCGGTGTCGTGCCCCAGGGCAATGGCCTCAATCAGGTCTTCGTTGAGATGGAGAAAGCGGCCAATGGTTCGGCCAATTCGTGAGACCAGCTGGACATGGAGTACACGGTGGGTGATGTGGTCATTATTGATCAGACTGAAAACCTGGGTTTTATCGATGTAGCGGATATAGGCGTGGGAGTGGAGGATGCGGTCTGCGTCAAGGGCGTAGGCCTGCCGGTATTCGGTCCGGGGCTCAGTTCGTCGTCGCAGGGCCAGAGAACTAAGCGCTGCCCATGGGCTGAGGTGTCGCTGCTCTTCCTGATTGAGTGTGTCGAGCTGGGAGAGCAGGGTAGTGTGATTGTGAATTCTGGACATGATTAAAAAATTATATCGTATGAAGAAAGGTTCTACAATATTAATACAATTTATGATATCCATTCAACTGAACTGAAGTTTTATGGTTGGATCGGAATGGTTGGCGAGCGATATTGTTGCTGTCCAACAGATAACTGTAAGTGTCTACGGAGGAGAGTGATGAAGGTCAGGATTGAATATTGTGCAAAGTGAAACTATAAACCGCGTGCTTCCAGTCTGGAAGACGAATTGAAACAGGAGTTGGGCGCAGATGTGGAGTTGGTGGCGTCATCCGGTGGTGTTTATGAGGTCAGTGTGGATGACAGGCTGATCTTTTCCAAAAAAGCCCTGAGTCGTTTCCCGGATGAAGGCGAGATTGTTGGTTTGATTCGCGGGTAAGGAAGATTACTGATCGGTTGATTTGTCTGGGAGGCTTGGCTGGACCAGGCAGCCTGCCAGGCATTCCTTGCAGTCGAGTTTGGTCTTGCCCTGTTGGCAGAAACTGGCAAAGCCGTCGATCAGTTCAGATCCTCCGCGGGGGCAGGCATTCAGGAATTCGATAAAGGAGATCATGCGGCTGATGACCTCAGGTGGTGCCGAATGCTCCACCCGGCAGGCCCCTTCTTCGGCAATGTCCTGATCAATGGCCAGGACTTCAACAAAAAACCGTTTCAGGGCTTCGTGCCGGAAGATGACGTCCCGGGCAGCTTTCTTGCCCTTGGCGGTCATGGTGATTGCTTCGTAGGGAGCGTAGTTGATCAGTTCTCGTTTGGCCAGTGCCCGCAGGGCTTCGGTCACAGAGGCTCTGCTGACATCCAGCCGCTGTGCGATATCCTTACTTCTTGCGACTTTATTATTCTCGGCGATATGATGTATCGCTTCAATATAGTCTTCGAGACTGGCGCTAAGCTTTGTTTTGCGGACCATGGCTGCTTGCTCGTGTCAGAACTTGATCTGATGGAATATTCGAGTAAGATACAGGTGATTCGAGGGTGCGTCAAGTTTGGCGCGTTTCTGTTTGTGTATATGTCTAAAAATACCCCATGCTTTGCGAACTGAAAATTAAAAATCTGGCTCTGATCGAGTCGCTGCATCTGGTCTTTGATCAGGCAGGACCCGGGGCCGGTGAACTGGTCGTGATGACAGGTGAGACCGGGGCTGGAAAATCGATCCTCCTCCGTGGCCTTCATCTGCTCATGGGGGGCCGGGCATCACTGGACTGGATTCGCAGCGGTTCTGAGAGTTGCGAGGTTGAGGCCCTGTTTGAACTTGGGGCTCAACATGAAGAGATTCGCGCAGCTCTGCAGGAGCAGGGGCTTGATGATGATATGAACGTGATCATCCGCCGTCAGGTATTGTCCCGGGGGGGCAGTCGCATCACGATCAATGGTGTTCTGGTTCCTGCCAGGACTGTGGCAGGCGTCATGGTCCAGTTGATGAATGTCGCCGGACAGCATGATCATCAGCAGCTGCTGCAGCCCTCCAATCATCTTGATATGCTTGATACAGTGGGTGAACTTGAGTCATTGCGCGACTCCTATACCGTTTTATATCGCGCTTGGCAGGACAAGCTTGCGGCTTTGGTCGAGTTACAGCAGCAGGAGCAGGACAAAGAGGAGCGTCGTGAACTGCTCACGTATCAACTGGAGGAAATTCGTCGTCTGGCTCCAGAGCCCGGCGAAGATGAACAGTTACAGCAGGAGCGTCAGCGCCTTAAGGGCGCCGATGGGCTGATTCGTCTGGGCAGTGAGGCACACCATCTCCTCTCTTCGTCTGTTCAGGAGAAGCTGGTACAAGTCCGTCGGGCTGTGGAGCAGCTGGCCCAGCTCGATCCAGAGTCCAGGCCACTGGTTGCAGAGCTGATTGACTACTCCTATCAGGCGGAGGATCTGAGTGATAGGCTGCGCCAGTATCGTGATGCCCTGGAGGCCAATCCCTATCGTCTGGAACAGGTGGGCGAGCGACTCCAGGAGTTGCAGCAGCTCAAGCGCAAGTATGGTGATACCCTGGAGGCGGTGATTGAATTTGGCCTGGCTGCAGAGGAAGAGCTGCAACGGATCGAGACCATGGATCAGGAACTCCAGGCCCTTGACGCTCAGGCCATGCAGCTTCAGAAGGAGGTTATGGCCTTAGCTACTGTCCTTTCCGGGCAGCGGCGGGAAACCGGCCGGATGCTCGAGCAGGGCATGACCGCTGAACTCAGTTCGCTGGCCTTTCATCAGGCCCGTTTTCAGGTATTGTTTCAAGAGAGTAACTGTTCTGTGGAGAGTCTTGGCCCCCATGGTTGTGACAGATTGGAGTTTTTCTTCTCGGCCAACGCCGGTGAGCCCTTACGTCCACTGGCCAAGGTTGCCTCAGGTGGTGAATTATCGCGCCTGATGCTTGCCATGAAATGTCTGCTGGCCCGTCGTGATCGGGTCAATACAGTTATCTTTGATGAGGTGGATGCGGGCATTGGGGGTGAGGCGGCTGAGGCAGTGGCTCGTAAAATCAGGGAGCTGGCCAGCCACCACCAGGTCTTCTGTATTACTCACCTTCCCCAGATCGCCGCCCGTGGAACCCTGCATTTTCTGGTCCTTAAACAACAGGAGGGAGATCGTACCGTGTCAACCGTGACCCGGCTCGAGCCCCGGGAGCGGACGCTGGAACTGGCCCGTATGCTGGCCGGTGAGTCGGCGGACGAGCAGACACGTGTCTGGGCTGAGGCCCTGCTGGTCAAGGGCGGGGAGGATGTATGTCTCAGGTAACGGCCATCTCTTTGTTCTCCGGTGGCCTGGATTCGATTCTTGCCACCCGTATGGTTATGAGCCAGGGGATTCGGGTCGTGGCGATTAAGTTTGTCACCCCCTTCTTTGATGACCGGCTCCTGGAAAATACCTCCGCCTATCAGGATGAGATCCGCAAAAAATATAATATTGAAGTCGTTCTTGTGGATTTGAGTTCTGTCTATCTCGATCTGCTTCATGCACCCCAGCATGGTTTCGGCAAAAATTTCAACCCCTGCATTGATTGCAAAATCTTGATGCTGAGTCGAGCGCGGGAGATGATGGCGACGTATCAGGCATCATTTATTGTTACCGGTGAAGTCCTGGGACAGCGTCCCATGTCACAGCGTCGCGATACCCTGCGGGTGATTGCTCGTGATTCGCAGGTGGAGAGCCTGTTGCTTCGTCCTTTGTCTGCAAAATTGCTGCCCGAAAGTGAGGCTGAACGAGCCGGCTGGGTGGATCGTGAGCAGATGGGGGATTTTACCGGTCGTGGGCGCTCCCGGCAGATTGCCCTGGCCAGGGAGTACGGCATTACAGATTTCCCGTCTCCAGCTGGTGGTTGTATTCTGGCTGATCCAATTCTCAGTCACCGTATTGCCAGGATTTATGCGGGGGAGTTTGTGATTACGCCAGGAGAGATCACTCTCACTGATATCCGCCTGCTTCTGGTTGGTCGGCAGTTTGTCCTGCCTGATTTTCCACCCGCGGGAACCTGGTTGATTCTGGGGCGTGACGAGGGTGAGAATGACCGGCTTGAAAACATGGCCGAAGCGGGTGATGCTCTTCTGTTTATGCCGGATTGGCCGGGGCCGACGGTCCTGATCCGCAGGGCTGAGCGTGTTGCAAAAGATGCCGGGTTGGATGAATTGTTACAACTGGCGGCATCTCTTGTGGTCCGTTATGCCAAAAAGGGAACGATCCCTCCAGAGGTCACCTTTGAGGTTCGCCTGGACGGGCGGGTTTTTCCCATGCCGGTCCCCTCAGCGCTCAATGATGATCTGCGCAAGGAGTGGCAACTGGTCTGATTTTCATGGATGAAAGAACCAGAATAAAATTTGTCGTTCCGGCATGCTGTAAGCCGGAATTCAGGAATTGGCCATACTGTCTGAATTTTCGTTGAGTCGTTACGCCCCGATCAAGTTTTCAATGAACACGTCTTCAACTACAGCCAGATACTGTTCTTCGGTATTTGCCTTTCTGATTCGTTTAAACACCTTCTCCCGATTGGCAAAGGACATTGCCAGATAGCTCCATATCAGCTTCATTCGCCCCAGCAGGTGGCTAGGGCCAGCCAATCTCTCCTTATAACTGGTGTAGAGGGCCTGGTGAAAGTTATGCAGCTGCTCGTGGCGCTCGTCTGGAGTGAGTTTTGTCCCCCTGATTTCCTGGGCCAGAAAAGGATTGCTTATGAGGCCGCGGCCAATCATCCATGACTGAATGCCAGGGAATCGCTGGTGCATGTCATGAAAGATGGCACGGCTTGTGATGTCTCCGTTATAGGTGATGGGGTGGCGGCTTAAGGCCAGGCAGCGCTCAAAGGTTTCCAGGTCACATTGGCCCTTGTAGAGCTGGCGGCCGAGTCGGGCGTGAATGGTGATCCCGGTCAGGGGATAGTCGTCCAGCCGGGGCAGCAGATCCTGGAGTTCTGTGTTCTGTTCCAGACCGAGCCGGGTTTTGATGGAGAGTCGAACTTGCAAACGCGGTATGACCTGATCCAGGAATGCCAGGATCTCATCCGGGTAGGGCAGTAAGCCCGAACCCCGCTTTTTTCGGGTCACCATGGGGGCGGGACATCCCAGGTTCCAGTTGATCTCCTGATACCCCAGGTCCGTGAGGCGGCGGGCCAGGGTGAGAAAGCCTTCGGCCTCTGTGTGTAGGATCTGAGGGGTGATACCCAGGCTCCGGTTGGCTTCGGGAAGAACATCACGCAGGAGTCTATCGTCGAACGGGGCCTTTTGCTGTGGATTGATGAATGGGGCAAGGGCAGAATCCAGGCCGCCGAAATGTTTTTGCAGGAGCTGGCGGAACAGGGCGTCGGTGATGCCGCGCAGTGGTGCCAGGATGATGGTGGGATTGTGCTCAACGATGCTCGCCTGTGAGGCGACTCGGTTCACTCGATCCACTGGGTCATTGTCGTGAATCGTTTTCTTCTCTGCTGCAGATTTCATGCTCTTCAGGAGTGTATCTCTCGCAGCCAGGCCTCGATCTGGGCCACGGTTGGCTGGATGCCTGCGATCTTCAGCTCGCCGTTGATCATGAGGGCTGGAGTGGCGGTGATGCCCTGGCGGCCAATCTCATCCAGATCATAGATTTGTTCAATGTCAGCCTTGATCCCGGCTCGCATCAATGCGTCAATGACCCGTTCACGAATGGCATTGCAACTGACACAGCCACTTCCGAAGACCCTGATGGTTATGTCTTCACTGTCTTCGGTTTCTTCGCCTGTCATTCGCCTGTACTCTTTTGCGATTGCTTCCTTGTACTGTGATTCCATGCCGGCGGGGATATAGTTTTGGCGGCTGACCAGAGGGAAGATCAGGTCGACGGCCTCATCTGTGTTCAGTTCTTTGGCCAGAGCCTGATTGAGTCCGACATCCAGACCGATCAGGCCGATGGTCGCCTGACCGATCTTGAGTATTCTTTGGGTTGCGCTGTCCATATTTTTTTCAATGTGTTAAAAGTAGGTGTTGTTGTGTGTGCGGATTGTTTTTCGCAGAATAAACCATGGACGGTCAGGATGAAAGAGGAAAGAGGGGCAGAGGCGCGTGCCGCATCATTCCGGGAGGCTCTGGGAAATTACCCGTTGTCCTTGATTGCAGCCCTGCTGGCCGTGAGTGAGCATATTGGCCGTGAGCTCTTTGTGGTTGGCGGAACGGTTCGTGACTGGTTGCTGGGGCGGCCTCCAGGCGATCTGGATCTCACTGTCTCTACTGGGGCCACGAAATGCTGCCAGCTTCTGCGGGCACAACTTGGTGGCGGCACCTATGTTCCTCTGGGGCGGGATGAGGAAGATGCCGGTCGAGTCGTCTGGCGGGGTGTGGTTGTGGATTTCTCCAGTTATCGTTTGGGGGCCTCAACCATTTCTGCAGATATGGAACTTCGTGATTACACGGTCAACGCCATGGCCCTCTCTCTTGATGCCCTGGTTGATCCGGCAGCCTGTCCGCGACTCATTGATCCTATGAACGGACTCAATGATTTGGCAAGCAAAACATTACGTTCTTGTCCCGGCGCCTTTACTGCTGATCCCCTGCGCCTCCTGCGCGGTTTTCGTCTCGCTGCGACTCTGGGTTTTGTGCTGGAAAGTGCAACCCTGGAGAAGATTTGTCACCACGCCAGGGGGCTGGCACGGGTTTCGGTTGAGCGGATCGATGCCGAGATGGAACAGATTATTCTTTCCGGTCAGGCAGCGGTGACTGTTGAGGCCCTGGCGGCCTCCGGTTTATTGAGACAGGTTCTTCCGGAGCTGGTTCAGGGCATTGGTATGCAGCAGCCCGGTTGTCATCATCTTGATGTCTTTGACCACAGCCTGGCCGTTCTGGCCCACATGGAAGAGATTTTGGCCGATCCGTCTGTTTATTATCCGGGCCACGATCTGTACTTTC
This sequence comes from Candidatus Desulfatifera sulfidica, assembly GCA_014381505.1. Taxonomy (GTDB): domain Bacteria; phylum Desulfobacterota; class Desulfobulbia; order Desulfobulbales; family Desulfocapsaceae; genus Desulfatifera; species Desulfatifera sulfidica. Next base: position 9,614 of record JACNLK010000032.1, read on the forward strand.
AAGAGTATCTTGCTCATGGTAATGTTGTCTCCCGTTTGCTCTGGGCAGCGCTTCTCCATGATCTGGGCAAGCCTCCGACCTTTAGAATTCGTGTGGAACGTGACAGTCGTGTTACTTTTTACGGGCATGAACAGGAAGGGGAGCGTATGATTCACGCCCTGGGGCGTCGTCTGCGCTGGAGTAATGAACAGCGCAGGGGTGTTGCTCGTCAGGTGGCCATGCACATGCACCCCTTTCACCTCTGTAATGTCCGTCGACAGGGACCTCTGAGTCGTAAGGCCTGTCTCAATCTGGTGCGTCGGGCAGGAGATGAGCTGCCCGGTCTTTTTCTTCTGGCTATGGCTGATAGTCTGGCAGGGCAGGGGGTGGAACGGCCACCGGATCTTGAGGCAGAACTTGTCCAATTGCTGGATCAGGTCCTTGAGGTCTATGAACAGACGCTCAAGCCAGTGCTCAGCGGGCCTCGTTTGCTGACGGGAGCTGATTTGATTCATGAATTCTCCCTGACTCCGGGACCAATGTTTGCAGAAATTCTCAATGGTCTCGAGCTGGCCCGGATCGAGGGGGAGGTTGCGGATCGATCAGAGGCTCTTGCCTGGGTCGGGGGCTATTTGCGGAAGCTGGGTATGGGCTGATTGCTGGCTCCCCAGCTCCTTTGGGAGAAGAAACATTTTCTCCAGGGATCTTTTTGATATCAATGCAACTTCTTGAGCGGATATCAATGAATGCAGGTGTGTTTTTACGTGAGAATTGGCGGAGGCTCCCGCTTTTTTCCGTCTTGTCAAACCGAGTCAAATGGAATAAAAGGTGCGTAAGGTAAAGGATTTTTACTATAAGAAGGCGAAAAAGGACAAGTACCCGGCTCGCTCCATTTATAAGTTGGAGGAGGCTCAGCGGAAGTACCAGTTTATGAAACGCGGAGACTCTGTTTTGGATCTGGGTTGCTGTCCCGGTAGTTGGTCACTCTACGCCTCCGAGGTGGTTGGGGAGACTGGTGTCGTGGTTGGCGTCGATATTCAGGAGACCAAACAGGTTTCACGTCATGGCGGTGCAGAGATTCACTGGCTGCAGCATGACATCATGGATCCGGATATGGTGCCGCTCGTCCGTAAAATCCGACCTGCTTTTCGGGTACTGGTTTCAGATCTGGCCCCGAAAACCACGGGCAATCGTTGGACTGATCATCAACAGTCTCTGCGTCTGACTCGCAGGACCTTGCAATTGGCGCGCATTCTGCTTCTGGATAAAGGGGCGTATATCTGTAAGGCCTTTCAGGGGGAGGACTTCCCTGAGTTTGTTGATGAGGTCAAGTCCTGTTTTGACCAGGTCAAGGTCATTAAACCGCAGAGTTCGCGAACCGAGAGCCGTGAAGTGTTTGTGGTGGCCTTAGGGTATCGCAGGCCGCCAGGGCAGGTAAGTTGAAGAACGAGTTCTTTTTGGGAACCTTGAACTCTTATATTGTGAATAGATAATAACAGCAGGACGTGGATCATGGCAGGACATTCTAAATGGGCTAATATTAAACACCGCAAGGGTGCGGTTGACGCGAAACGTGGGAAAATTTTCACCCGTTTGATCAAGGAAATTACTGTGGCTGCGCGTTTGGGCGGCGGTGATCCGGACGGGAACCCTCGATTGCGCTCAGCCATTGCCTCGGCCCGCTCTGAGAATATGCCCAAAGATAATATGATCCGGGCGATTAAGAAGGGCACCGGTGAGATTCAGGGCGAAGTGTATGAGGAGATCCTTTATGAGGGATACGGCCCTGGAGGAATTGCGGTCCTCGTGGATTGCATGACTGATAATCGGACCCGAACCGTGGCGGATGTTCGTCACTATTTTGCCAAAAGTGGTGGGAATCTTGGTGAGTCCGGTTGTGTGAGCTGGATGTTTGACAAAAAGGGTCAGATTCTGGTTGCAAAAGAAGGGACTTCCGAGGAAGAACTCATGGACCTGGCCCTGGAGGCTGGGGCTGAGGATGTGGTTGAGACGGAAAGCGAGTTTCAGATCCTCACTGCGCCTGAAGATTTTGATGCGGTTCGTGAGCAGCTCGAGGCTGCCGGGATTAAGTTCATCGAGGCCGAGGTGACCATGATCCCCCAGAATACGGTTGATGTCACCGAGGAGAAGCCGGCCAAGGCCTTGCTCAAGCTTTTGGGGATGCTCGAGGATCATGATGACGTGCAGAACGTCCATGCCAATTGTGAGATCGATGATCAGCTGATGGAGCATCTCGCCTGATCATCGGCTCTCTTTCGTTTATTTTAAAGGAGTCGGGGTGCGGTGATGCCAACGCCCCAATGATTATGCGGGTACTGGGGATTGATCCAGGGTCGAGAGTGACCGGATACGGCGTAATCGATGTCGCACCCGGACAGGTGGTTTTTGTGACTTGTGGGACGATCAGGACCCAGGCAAAAGCGCCCTTGTCTCATCGTCTCAATGAGATTTTTGATGGGATTAATGAGGTTATCCAGGTGCAGGGCCCGCAGGTGGCAGCGGTTGAGCAGGTCTTTATGGCCTCCAATCCGAATTCGGCCCTCAAGCTGGGCCAGGCCCGTGGGGCAGCTGTGGTGGCTGTCATGCAGAATGATCTGCAGGTTCATGATTATACGGCCAAGCAGGTCAAGCAGGCAGTGGCCGGTTATGGCCAGGCGGAAAAGGCCCAGATTCAACACATGGTTCGCGTGCTCCTGAATCTTTCAGCCCAGCCCAGTAATGATGCGGCCGATGCCCTGGCTGTGGCCATCTGTCATGCCAATCAATTTCGTTTTTAATTGATGGCTGACTGATCATCGAGATCTGCTTCGTTGCAGCCCGGACATCATGGTCGTTCACGGTTTTCGCTGAAGAGTTCCATTGCGGCTTCTATTGTTGTTGGTGCAGCATGTACTGTGGAGCGTCTCACTTGTAAAAAGACTCCTTGTCTGTTCAAATTTGTACCGAATCGTTACCGAGTTGTTGACAGTTGATCTGAGAAACCTTTTCCCGTTGGTAGAGTAAATGATAGCTACATTATCGGGCAGCCTGCTCATACGATCCCAGGATCGGGTGGTCATTGATGTGGGTGGGGTTGGATATGAGGTCTTTCTTTCCACTGACAGCCTCTCCCGTCTCCCGGAGACCGGTGATTCTGTTTTTCTCTACATTTATACCCAGGTCCGTGAGGACGCGATCGTTCTGTTCGGCTTTCTGGAAGAAGGGGAGAAGGAGATGTTTCTTATCCTCAGGAGTGTGTCCGGAGTTGGCCCCAAGCTGGCCCTTTCGGTTCTCTCGGGTCTGCGGGTTCCTGATCTGTGTCAGGCCATTGTTGATCGGGATATCAAGCGGCTTGTGGCTTTGCCGGGGATAGGCAAGAAGACGGCTGAGCGTGTCTGTGTCGATCTGCAGGAAAAAGTGGCTCACCTGGCAGTTTCCACTGCGGCTCCCGGAGGTGGCATGGCCGTTGCTTCGCCCATGGGTTCCACGGCAGCTGATGCATTGTCTGCTCTGATTAATCTTGGCTATCCCGATCCCATGGCCCAACAGGCCTTGTCTGCCGTGCGAAAGCGCCTGGGTGAGGATTCTTTTGGCGCTCTGCAGGTGGCAGAGTTGATTCGTGAATGCTTACGGACGTTGGCATGAATTTTGAAGAACAAATAGGCCCGGGAGTTCGTCTGGTCACTCCGGAGATCAAAGAGAGTGAACCGCGTCAGGAGAATAATCTTCGGCCCCGATCGCTCGACGAGTATATCGGTCAGGAACAGGTGCGCAAAAGTCTGGATGTGTTTATCCGTGCCGCACGTGGCCGCGGAGAACCCATCGACCATATCTTGTTTCATGGATTCCCCGGTCTGGGGAAGACCACTCTCTCGCATATCATCGCCCAGGAAATGGGGGCCGGATTTAAGACAACCTCGGGTCCGGTCATTGAACGTCAGGGTGATTTGGCCGCAATTCTCACAAGTCTGCAGGAGGGTGATGTCCTGTTCATAGACGAGATTCATCGTCTGAATCATGCGGTGGAGGAAATTCTCTATCCGGCCATGGAAGATTATCAGCTTGATCTGATCATTGGTCAGGGGCCTGGTGCCCGCTCGGTGAAGATGGATCTGCCCCGTTTTACTCTGGTTGGCGCAACCACCCGTACTGGTCTGCTCACTCCGCCTCTGCGTGATCGCTTTGGGGTTATTCTGCGTCTTGATCTGTATGCACCTGAAGAGCTGGTGCGAATCGTTCAGCGTTCGGCAGTTATTTTGGGGATTGGCATTGATGAGGGCGGGGCGTTGGAGTTGGGGCGTCGTTCTCGTGGTACACCCCGGATTGCCAATCGTTTGCTTCGTCGGGTCCGGGATTTTGCACAGGTTCACGGGCACGCGATCATTACCTCTTCCATTGCCGATGAGGCCCTGAATATGCTGAATGTGGATCGTTTTGGCCTTGATGAGATGGATCGGCGCATCATGCTGACGATCATTGACAAGTTCCATGGTGGTCCAATTGGTCTTGAAACCCTGGCAACCGCTGTCTGCGAAGAAAAAAATACTCTGGAAGATGTCTACGAACCCTTTCTTATTCAGTCGGGCTTTTTGAATCGAACCCCGCGCGGCCGGGTGGCTACGCCGGGTGCATATGAACATTTCCACCGTCGTCCAGAGCTCAACCCGGCCCGGCAGGCCTCACTCTTTGATAATGAGGAGTAAGAGATGAATAAACGTAAAACGATTCAGGATTTCCGAGCCATGAAGCAGGCCGGGGAGAAAATTACCATGCTCACCGCTTATGACGCGGCCATGTCAGGTCTATTTGCCTCGTGTGGTGTGGATATGCTTCTGGTGGGCGACTCCCTTGGAATGGTGGTTCTCGGCTATGACTCCACTGTGCCGGTGACCATGGCTGAGATGCTCCATCATTCAGCTGCCGCCCGACGAGGGGCTCCCGGAGCATTTCTGGTGGGAGACCTTCCCTTTGGGTCCTATCAGAGTGGGGCACGTGATGCGATTATGAACGGGACTCGTTTTTTAAAGGAAGCGGGTTGTGATGCGGTCAAGCTTGAGGGTGGCCTTGAGGTCTGTGAGACGGTCCGTGCCATGGTCGCGGCCGGGATTCCGGTTATGGGTCATATCGGCCTGACTCCACAGACTGTCAATCAATTGGGTGGTTATAAGGTTCAGGGGCGCGACCTTGAATCGGCGCGGCGTCTTCTTCGTGAGGCCAGGGCCCTGGAAGAGGCTGGTGCTTTTGGTATTGTCATGGAGTGTGTGCCAGAACAGTTGGCAGCCCTGATTACACAGCAGGTAGCAATGCCGACCATTGGTATCGGAGCCGGGGTCGGCTGTGATGGCCAGGTCCTGGTCAGCCACGATCTGCTGGGTATGTTTGAAAAGTTTATCCCAAAATTTGTCAAGACCTATGCCAACCTGGCACCGTTGATCCGGGAAGGGGTCAGCGCGTATCTTGCCGAAGTTCGTGGCAGTCAGTTTCCGGACGCTGAACACAGTTTCGTGTCTGATGCCGACTTGACGCAGTTACTTGAGAGCGCGGAGGAGCCTGCTGTCTGAATTTTTCTGAATAGTGATCTTCTGATGACCCCGGTCACGCCTGGTTGCAGTCAGTCCGGGCGTGTTCAGCCATCTTGAGCTGGTTTTCCGGCGGTGGCCTGTCAGGGGTGTTGAGGAAACTGGTGTAAAAGAGCCGTTCTGGATTGAAGTTGATCCGGGCGGCTCTTTTTTTGTTTTGCAGCATTGCTTCTGTTGTTGATTTTCTATTTGTTTATTTTTCTCACCACTTTTTACCACCAGCTGTTTTTTATGGGTTTTTCTGTGGTTATTTTCTTTGATAGTTCTCTGGTATATTGATTGTTTTCCAGGATGGTCCTTTCTGTTTGTGTTCTTTTTTTGAACTTCTCTACATTTCCTTGGGTGTTCATTGTCTTCGCCCCCCTATATATTGTGCCTCTCTGTTCTCTTTGTATTTCAGTAAGATAAGGTGATTTGTTTTCTGGAATATTACTTGACAGTGATGTGTCTCTGTTATAGAACAAATAATAGTGGGGTAAAGTGGTGAAAGATGGAGTCCGGTGGAAACCGGTGGTGAGAGAGGATGGCAAAGTCAAAAACCATAGTCAGTCGTTTTCGAGGGCGGTCCGAGCATGTGCTGGACGTCAAGGGACGATTGAATTTCCCCAGCCGGTTCAGAGAGGTCCTGCAACAGTACGAGTCCGAGCAGTTGATGGTCACCAGTTGGGGGAGTCATCTGCGTGCCTTTCCTGCAACTGAGTGGGAGACTCTAGAGGATAAGCTTCTGGCCAAAGGTCGCGAGCAACCCGGGTTGACCAGTTTTGTTCGACTGGTTGTCTCTGGAGTAACGCCTTGCCTCCCGGACAGGCAGGGCCGAATTTTGATGCCGCCAACCCTGCGCAGTGAGACCCGTATTGTCAAGGAAGTCGTGTTAACCGGTATGCTTGATTATGTGGAAATCTGGGACAAGGATGCCTGGCTGATCGAGACCCAGGCGACTCGTGAAAACTTCGCTGATTACAATGAGAGTCTGGCCAAGCTTGGAATATTCTGATGGTAGACCAGCTACGGGCAGCAGATATTCATCGTTCGGTCCTCCTTGAAGAAACCATGAGCTATCTGGCCCCCAGCTCAGGCGGACTCTATGTGGATGGCACCATGGGAATGGGGGGGCACAGTGAGGCAATACTCAAGCGTTCCACCCCTGACGGCCGCCTGATTGCCCTGGAATGGGACGAGGCAGCCATCGCCCTGAGCCAGGATCGCCTCCGTTCCTATGCTGATCGTTTGACTATTGTTCGCGAAAATTTTGCCAATCTGCCCACAGTGTTAAACGCGTTAGGGATCAGGCAGATTGATGGTTTGCTCATTGATATAGGCCTCTCGTCCCTCCAGTTGGATTGTGGTGGCAGAGGGTTCAGCTTTCAGCGGGATGAATTTCTTGATATGCGCATGGATCAGCGGCAGGAGAAGAGTGCGGCCGATTTGCTGGCTCATGCCCGTGAAGAAGAGTTGGCCGATATCTTTTATTACTATGGGGACGAAGAACAGTCCCGACCCATTGCCCGTGAAATAGTTCAGGCACGTATGCAGACCCCGGTGACCACCAGTGGTCAATTGGCAGACATTGTTGCCCGGGCCATACCGAAGCGTTTTCACCCTAAAAAAATTCATGTCGCCACAAAGGTTTTTCAGGCCTTGCGGGTGGCGGTGAATCGTGAGCTGGAAAATCTGTCGTTGATTCTGGATGCAGCCGTTCCATTCTTACGACCCGGGGCCAGATTTTGTGTGATTTCGTTTCACAGTCTGGAGGATCGCATGGTCAAGCGGAAGTTTCGTGAACATTCAGAGTTGAAAGTTTTAACATCAAAACCTGTGATGGCAGGGGCTGATGAGTTGGAGCAGAATCCTCGCTCCCGAAGTGCCAAGTTGCGTGTTGCGGTCAGGAAAGGAGAGCCTGGTCAAAGAGAAGAGGTTTGAGAGGAGATGGTCATGTTAGCGAGTCATTTGTCACAGTCATTTGGGCGTCAGCAGGTAAACAGTCGGTTGAATCGATCGCAGGTTCGGCGGCAGAAAGGATTGGAGCTTGCAGGGGCGAAGCGGTTGTTGCAGCCCGTTGGTAAAATGTTACTGGTTCTTTGTCCGATCTGGCTGGCCTCCAATTTAATCCTCTCGTTTGCTGTAAATCAGTTGACTGATAATTTTACAGCCATGGAAACGGCGCGGCATGAGCTCAGGGATCAGAATATCGGGTTGCGGGCCCAAAAAGCGCAACTTTTTTCACCGAATCAGGTTGGAGTCATGGCAGGAGAGAAATTGAATTTACACGTTCCCGCAGAAAATCAGGTTGCGCGGTTGTAATCACTATTCATGTCTAAGCGTTCCCGTTTGCGAGTGAGCAGCAAAGGGACATTGAGGCGTATGCCGCTGTGTCTCCCTGTTGTTTTGATAGCCGCCATTTTGGCGGCTATTTTTGTTTTCCGTGATCAACACTGGAAAGTGTTTGGCGATTGGTCACTCGTGAGCAGTGATGATGTCATATCTCGCGGTATCATTTACGATCGTAATTTTAGAGAACTTGCCAGAACTTCAGAGAGAGTCTCTGTCTATGCGCGACCACGGGATTTGAAAAACAGCAGTGCGACAGCCAGGAAACTCTCAATTGTCTTGGATCTGACAGAAGAAGACCTGCTGGGGAGTTTTAACCGTGACGACCATCAGGTCTGGTTGGCTGAGGATGTGAGTCAGACGCAGGAGGATGCAGTTGCAGATCTTGCTTTGCCGGGTATTTTTCTGCATCAGAAACAGGTTCGTTATTATCCGGAGAAGGAAACGGCCGCGCATCTTCTTGGCTTTGCTGATAATGATACGGGGCTGGCAGGGGTGGAGTTGTTCTATGACCGGCTTCTCAGTCAGGGTCGGGTGCAACAGAGAGATATCCCGTTCATTGATCTGGGTGACCGGGGAAAGAGCTCAGGGCGGGGCCAGCACCTGGTGCTGACCATTGATCTGAAGATTCAAAACCTCCTTGAGGAATATATTGCCCGTCTGGCAGAGGCAAATGATGGTGGGCGAATTTCGGCTGTGTTGATGGAGGCGGATTCCGGGGCATTGGTATCGGTTGTGCAATCACCCTCGTATAATCCGAATCACTTTTCTCAATATCAAAAAAAACATTTCAGTAATCTTTTTCTGTCCTCCACAAACCTGCCTGATTCCCTTCGTCGTTATTTTTATGAGACAGCCCTGAGTCGAGAATCTTTGCGGGACGGTTTTGCCATCCCCTGGAGTCTGGTTGCTGGTCATGTCGCGTTGGGTAGGCAATTGCGTTTCTGGGATCAGCTGGGGCTCAGTGGGTCGGTCATGGTGGATTTACCGCAGGATGAGGATCTTGTGGCAGATTCTGTTTCCGGACAAAAACAGGGACGGGGGCCGTCGGATTATGCTATGGTTCCCGCTCTTGCCTCACCCGTTCAGGTTCTTCAGGCTCTCGGTAATTTGTTGAATGGCGGGCGGAGAGTTTATCCCCATGTTCTGGCCAGGGTTTTGGATGAGGGGAGCGCTCAGGAGTACTTTTACTCTCCGGTATTTACTGAGCAGGAAGGTGATGTGGTTGTTGCACCCTTTGTCTCCAAAGAGGCGGGACGGTTATTGGCAAGTCAGGGAGGTATGGCCCCATTGGGGACGTCTCTGGTCAGCTTTGATGATCTGTCTTACCGTGATACGGAGACTGGCAATGAATATTTGCGGACAAAGATGATGGTTGGTCTGCTTCCTGTTGATGAACCGGAGTTGCTGTTTTTGCTGGTTGTTGAACAACCATATCTTGACCCCGTAACTCCCTCGGCCAAGGTCAGGCTTGATCCTGTTGAAAGTGCGTCCTCAATTGTTTCACCAATTCTGGTGCTGCAGCAGGTCAGAAAGCATCTGGCAGACGTTATGGGACGGGAGAAGGGGCTGGAGAGTAACTATCAACTGGAAAGTGTGGGTGAGCAGGCAACAGTTACCTTTGCTCCAGGTCTTGAAATCGTAAAGCAGCCCATGCCGGATTTGCGTGGTAAAAGTCTGCGTAGAGGATTGCGTCTGTTGCAGGATAAGCAGATTAAAGTGGTGCTTGAAGGAAGTGGGCGGATCGTTGGTCAGGAACCATCGCCTGGCACCATTCTCAAAGGTGGTGAAGTGGTTCGGTTGATTTTAGCCCGTGACCATTATTTGGAAGAGCCTGATTCAAGGTCCGATGTTATTGATCGTGATCTGACAGATGGCCGGGACAATTAGCCTCGGGTGTGAAATGACTTGTGATAATAAAAACACTCAGAGTTCAGCGGATTCAGGGTCGTCAGCTTGTCCCGGGCGGAGGAATGCTGAGCTGTCTGGACCTGTATCTCTGGAACGTCTTTTATATGATATCCCTTGTCGGCTCCTTGTTCCGTGCGAAACTGGCCGGGTCATGATCCGCAATGTGACTGCTGATTCCCGTCTGGTTACACCGGGTGCGCTGTTTGTGGCCATGGCAGGTGAGCGGAGCGATGGTCACCACTATCTTGATGATGTTTTTGAAGCTGGCTGTGCCGCTGTCCTTGTGGAATCTGAGCGAATGTTTGAACTCGCTGATGTACCGCCTGATTGTTGTGTAATTGCCGTCTCCGATAGTTGTAAGGCCTACGCGCAGATTGCTGCTAATTATTATGGTCAGCCGGCCCGTGAGATGTGTCTGGTCGGGATTACCGGGACAAATGGTAAAACGACGGTGAGTTATCTCCTGGAGTCCATTTTTGCGCAGGCTGGTCGGCGTGTGGGAGTCATTGGTACTGTTTCTTACCGTTACCGGGATGAGTCAGGAAGAGAGATTGAAACCCCGGCCCCATATACTACTCCGGAACCCTTGATGCTTCAGAAGCTGTTGGCTGAAATGCATGATGCCGGGGTGGAAACTGTGGTTATGGAAGTTTCATCACATGCCCTGGCTCAACAGCGTCTTGGGGGGGTGCTTTTTGACGTTGTGGCATTTACGAATTTAAGTCGAGATCATCTGGATTATCATCTCGATATCGCAGATTATTTTTCCGCTAAACGTTTGCTGTTTACAAAGCACCTGAAAAAGGGTGGCTGGGGAGTGATTACTCGAAGTTCGCAGCCTGCAATAGAGGAGGAGGAGCGCGCACGAACTCTGCGTCAGGACGTGATTGATGCTTGTGGTCGTGTCCTTGAGTGTGGTCGCAGAGGTGAAAGTGATATCTTTCCTCTTGCTGTGAGTTCAGGTGTTACGGCTACCACTGTCAAGTTGCATGGGCCCTGGGAGAATGTGGTGCTGAAATCGCCCCTGGCAGGTGATTTCAATGTCAGTAATATTCAAACTGCTCTGGCTGTCGGGGAGGTTCTGGAGGTCAATGTTCAGTATATGGTTGAGGCGCTTGCAAAGTGCCAGGGAGCACCGGGACGACTTGAGCGGGTCGTGGTGCCGGAATTAATAAGGTGCAGGCGACCAGCAGTTTTTGTGGATTACGCTCATACTCCGGATGCCTTGGAGCAGGTTCTGTCCACCTTATCAGCCCTTCCTCATCGTCGAGTCGGGCTTGTCTTTGGCTGCGGCGGTGATCGCGATCGGGGAAAAAGGCCTTTGATGGGTGAGGCGGCCGCGCGATGGGCTGACTGGAGCATTGTTACAGACGATAATCCCCGATCAGAAGACCCGCAGGTTATTGTGGAGGAAATCAAGGTAGGAATTACGTCTGCAGGTATGAACGTGTCAGTGGAACAGAACTTTGACCCGCAAAGCAAAACGTGTCAGGTCATTCATGACCGGACTCGTGCCATTGCTACAGCGGTCAGTCTGGCTGGGCCTGAAGATCTTGTTCTCATTGCCGGTAAGGGGCATGAGCAGATGCAGATTACCCGGTCAGGGCGACGTTATTTTGACGACAGGGAGCAGGTCAGGGATGCCCTTCTGGCCTGGACACCGGAGCTCATTCAACGGGCGACCAATGGTGTTTTAGTGGGTGAGACAGTCTCGCGCCCGCTTGGTCCTGTGACCACGGACAGCCGGAATCTGCAGCCCCATGCAATTTTTGTTGCCCTGGTAGGGGATCGTTTTGATGGCCATGATTTTCTCGAACAGGTCGTGGAACAGGGCGCGGGGTGTCTGGTGATCAACCGTAACCATCAGAATCCTCCAGTTGGGCGTCCCTGTGTTCTGGTCGATGATACTCAACAGGCCCTGGGGGATCTGGCAGGTTTTCGGAGACGCCTCTTTCAAGATCGGCGCGTGCCCGTCGTTGGCATCACCGGTAGTTGCGGCAAGACCAGTGTCAAGGAGATGGTTGCGGCGATCTTTGAGCGCCACTGGTTGCGGACAGGCGAGGGGGCACCCTCAGCAGTTCTGAAAACTCAAGGGAATTTCAACAACCTGATCGGGCTTCCCCTTTCATTGTTACCAGTACATTCCGGTCATCGGGCTGTGATTCTGGAGATGGGGATGAATCGGCCAGGTGAAATCAGTCGCCTGGCTGAGATCGCTGCGCCAGACATAGCCTGCATCACAAATATCCATGCCGCCCACCTTGAAGGGTTGGGGAGTATTGAAAATGTTGCCTTGGCAAAAGAAGAGCTTTTTGCCGCCAGTGGTCCCGAAACTATTCTGGTGGTTAATTATGATGATCCACGAGTGCGGATGTGTGGTGAAAAATACCTGCAAAAAAAGATTTCTTATGCTGTAACTGAGGCAGGATTGCGGTATAATCCACTGATTTCAGCATTTGATGTCCGTGGTGCTGGTCCTGGGCGGCTTGATTTTACTCTGCAGGTTTCAGGGGAAAAACGCCCGGTCTCTTTGTCTGTTCCGGGAATCCATAATGTTTCTAATGCGATAGCTGCTGCGGCCATTGCCCGTGCGGCTGGGGTCTGTATTGATGAGATTGTCGCTGGACTGGAAGATTTTGATTCCGTCGACAAACGCATGCAGCTTTTACGCGGTCGTTTCGGTTTGACCTTGATGAATGATTGCTATAACGCTAATCCTGCTTCCATGGCTGCGGCCCTGGCAACCTTGGCTGAAGAAGATGCCGTGATGCGGCTGGCTGTACTTGGCGATATGCTGGAAATGGGTGCGGCAAGCGTTGAAAGTCATCAGGATCTCGGTAGGCAGGCGGTTGAGCTGGGTTTGGATTATCTGGTCCTGGTGGGGCAATTTGCCCATGAAACATCGGCCGGGGCAATGGCCGCCGGTATGCCCGCTGATCGTATTCTGGTTGCCGCTGACCATGATCAGATTGTGGTCTGGCTGAAGGATCTTGCATTTCAAGGCATCCTGGCTAAAGGTGCCTGGCTCCTGATTAAGGGATCTAGAGGCATGAAACTTGAGCGCCTGGTGGCACAGCTGCTCTTTGAGTCTGAAGATTGAACAAAACCTGAGTTATCAAAGTACCCTGGAAATATCGCCTTGTGCGTTCTCATAACCTGTGACCCTTTACCCTGTGGCTAGCCCATGCTGTATCATCTCCTGTATCCCCTGCATACCAGTTTCAGCGGCTTTAATGTTTTTCGCTATATTACGATCCGTTCCATTGGCGGTGCGGTCACCGCATTCCTGATCATGCTCATCCTGGGGCCTGTGTTGATTCGGCTTCTTCGGCGTTATCAGATTGGGCAGGTGGTTCGGGATGACGGTCCCGAGACTCATCTGGCCAAGCAGGGTGTGCCCACCATGGGCGGACTGCTTATCCTCTTTGCTGTACTCTCAGGTACCTTGTTGTGGGCCCGGTTGGATAATCCTCTGGTCTGGCTCATGTCTTTTGTCATTCTCTTTTTTGGCATGATCGGGGCGGTTGATGATTCTCGAAAAATCCTTAAAAAGAACAGTGATGGGCTGAGCGCGCGAGGCAAGGTTTTACTCCAGGTTGCCGGTGCTTCAGTGGTTGGCTTCTTTGTCTGGCTCTATCCCGGATTTGACGGTCACCTCAGTATTCCTTTTTTGAAGGATATCCGGCCTGATTTGGGCTGGTTTTATGTTGTGTTTGCCATTCTGGTTATCGTTGGCTCTTCCAATGCCGTGAATCTCACTGATGGCCTTGATGGCCTTGCCACAGGACCTGTGATTGTCTCGGCCTCGGTGTACCTGGTGTTTGCCTATCTGGCTGGACATGCGGTGCTGGCCGAGTATCTCCAGATCCCCTATGTCAAAGATGCTGGCGAACTGGCCGTATTCTGTGGAGCACTGGTTGGCGCCTGCCTTGGATTTCTCTGGTTTAATGCCTACCCGGCCCAGGTCTTTATGGGCGATGTGGGTTCTCTGGCCTTGGGAGGAGCCTTGGGGGCAGTGGCGATTATTATCAAACAGGAGATTTTACTGGCCATAGTTGGCGGTGTCTTTGTCATGGAAGCCCTGTCCGTGATCATCCAGGTCGGTTATTTTAAGTACAGTAAGGGCAAACGGTTTTTTCTGATGGCTCCATTTCACCATCATTTTGAGAAGAAAGGCTGGCATGAGACCAAGGTTGTGGTTCGTTTCTGGATTGTCTCTATTATCCTTGGCTTTGTTGCCATTGCCACTCTGAAACTGCGCTGATGACTGTTGACCTAAAAAACATACAGCCGAAGACTGTAGCGGTTATTGGCCTGGGAGTATCAGGCCGTGGTGCGGTCAGATACTTTTCCCGTCTTGGATCTCGCGTGTTGGTGTCGGACAGTAGGGCTCCACAGGACGTAGCAGCGGATGAGTTGGCTTTTCTGACTGAATATGGAGTTGAAACAGAATTTGCAGGACACGATCTGACGTTTCTTGCTCAGGCTGATCTGGTGATTGTCAGTCCGGGCGTTCCCTTTCATTTGCCAGTTCTGAATGAACTGCGTGGGCGTGGAATCCCTGTGCTTGGAGAACTTGCGGTGGTCACCCCCCTGATTACCGTGCCCATTGTTGCAATTACCGGCACCAACGGGAAGACCACAGTCACCGAACTGATCACTGCGCTGTTGCAAACCGCGGGCCGGAAAGTGTTTGTTGGTGGTAATATCGGCCGTTCACTTTTTGATTATCTTGTGGATGAAGAGCAGGCGGATTGCCTGGTTCTTGAGGTCTCCAGTTTTCAGTTGGAGGCGGCGGGGAGCTTTTGTCCGCGAGTGGCTCTGTTGCTGAATATCACCCCGGATCACCTGGATCGTCATGGCGACATGGCAGGTTATATGGCGGCCAAGATGCAAATTTTTGCCCATCAGAAGGATGGTGATGTGGCAATTGTTTCCGCTGATGATGCTCGTTGTCGGCAGTTGCTGACTCAGATACAGACAGCTGATCTGCAATTGTTCGGTCACGGGAGTGATTGTATGGCTTACGTTGCAGAGAATGATGTGGTCCATATTGGTGGTGAGAATCAGGAGGATTATCAACTCTCCGGAACTCGCCTGGCGGGGAAGACCGGACTTTTGAATATGTCCGCTGCCATTCTGGCTGCTCGAAGCCTCGGGTGTGAACCGGCCGACATTCGTCGGGGATTGGCGGCTTTTGCCCCCGGTGCCCATCGGCTTGCCCGCGTGGCTGAGGTGAATGGGGTGGTCTATTATGACGATTCCAAGGCCACCAATACAGGAGCCGTGCTGGCGGCTCTGGATAATTTCTCTTCAGGGGTGATTCTCATCGCCGGGGGACGGGATAAAGGAGATGATTACACTTTGTTGCAACCGGCAATGTCAGGCAAGGTGCGTTTACTCATCCTGATTGGCGAGGCTGCCGGGCAAATTTTTGCAGCTGTTGGTGGTCAGGTGGAAACCAAGTTTGCCGATTCCATGCAACAGGCCGTCAAGTTTGCCGCAGAACTGGCACAGGCCGGTGATACAGTTCTGCTTTCACCGGCCTGTGCCAGTTTTGATATGTACGACAGCTATGCTCATCGTGGTCGAGCTTTTCAGGATGCGGTGAAAGAGGTGGCCGGCTACCGGACAGAATCTGTATTGGCTGTTGCAGCAGGAGCGAAATGATGAACGGGGCACAGCAGGGAATACGGCTTATGCTGACAGGTGGAGGGACAGGAGGTCATCTGTTTCCGGCCATCGCCACAGCTCAAGCCCTACAGCGTCGTTTTCCGGGCACCCAGGTCCTGTTTCTTGGAACAGGGCGCCGTATTGATCGTGGCAGTCTGGCCCATGCGGGATTTGCGTCCCGAACCATTCATTGTCAGGGGCTTATGGGCAAAGGGATCGGTGCCCGGCTCAAGGCCTTGTTGCTTCTCCCCTGGGCCTTGCTTGAGTCTGTGTGGCATATTGTCCGTTTTCGGCCACAGTTAGTGATTGGGGTTGGTGGTTATGTGACGGGACCTGTGATCGTTGCAGCTCGGGTTTTGGGTCGTCCGACGCTGATTCATGAACAAAATTCGGTGCCCGGGCTTGCCAATCGTAAACTGGGACGACTGGCGGACAGAGTCTGTGTGTCGTTGCCGGCCAGTACTGCTTATTTCCCGGAGGATAAGGCGCGATTGACCGGTAATCCTGTCCGGGAGGATATTCTGGATCTGGCCACCATGTCAAAGCCTGCAGGCGGGCAGGTGATGACTCTACTTGTGTTGGGCGGCAGTCTTGGCGCACATCGTGTCAATGAACTTGTTGTGGAGGCCCTGGGGTATTTGTCACCGGAACAGCGAGCTGGTCTACATCTCATTCATCAGACTGGCCCCGGTGATGAGGCGGAAATTCGCAGGGCTTATGGGCAGCTTGGAGTTTCAGCCGATGTTCGAGGCTTTTTTGATGATATGGCTCATATTTATCGTCAGGCTGATTTTGTCGTGTCACGGGCCGGGGCAACATCTCTGGCAGAGTTGGCTGTCCTTGGGCTTCCAGCTCTGCTTATCCCCTATCCCTATGCCGCAGATAATCATCAGGAGCAGAATGGCCGTTATTATGTGAATGGTGGTGGAGCCCTGATGTTTCGTGAGCAGGAGTTGGGTGGTGAAGTATTGGCGGTCGAGTTGGGACGTTTACTGGGTGATCCCGGCCGTCGTCAACAAATGGGACAGGCCATGAGGAACCTGGGCCTGCCCGGTGCCGCTGATGAGATAGTCGGGGTCTGTCTTGAACTACTGAAGAAAAGGTGACTGTTCTGGGGGGGGTATACTCCAGAGTGGTGTTTTTGCAGGTAACTGAGAATAAAGAATAATCGATGTATAATAAAACAAAACATATACATTTTGTGGGTGTTGGCGGTATTGGCATGAGTGGAATAGCCGAGCTTTTGCTGAATCTGGGCTATCAGATTTCAGGGTCAGATCTTAATTCTACCGCTATAACTGAGAATCTGGCCGGCCTGGGTGGGCAAATCCACGTTGGTCATCACGGTGAGTGGGTTGCAGGGGCGGATGTGGTTGTGACCTCATCTGCCATTGATTCGGCAAACCCTGAGGTCCTGGCCGCGCGGGCAGCTAATATTCCTGTGATTCAGCGAGCCGAAATGCTTGCAGAACTCATGCGTCTGAAAAAATTTGGTATTGCCATAGCCGGCAGCCATGGAAAAACCTCAACCACGTCCATGGTGAGTTGGATATTAACCCGAGCCGGACTTGATCCAACAGTGGTTGTCGGCGGTAAGGTTGACAGCCTGGGTGGGAGCAATGCCAAGCTGGGCCATGGTGAGTTTCTGGTGGCCGAGGCTGATGAGAGTGATGGCTCCTTTCTCAAGTTGTCGCCGGTCCTTGAGGTTGTGACCAATATTGATCTGGAACATCTTGATTACTATCATGATATTGATCATATCAAGTCGGTCTTTCTTGAATTTATAGATAAAATTCCCTTTTACGGAGCGGTTGTCCTGTGTCTTGATGACCCGCATGTTGCCGATATTCTGCCGCTCATCAGGAAGCGGATTATCAGCTATGGATTGACGTCCCAGGCCGATGTGCAGGCCGAGCAGCTGTCGGCAGGGCAGGGACGGGTTCGTTTTCAACTTAAGCAGCACGGGCAGGAACTGGGGCCCATAGAGCTTGCCGTTCCCGGTCGGCATAATGTCTATAATTCTCTGGCTGCAGTCTGTGTCGCCCTTGAATTGGAGATTCCTTTCGCCATTATTGCCAGTGCCCTGGCTGAATATCAGGGCGTACAGAGGCGGCTGGAGCGCAAAGGAGAGGTGGGTAATATTGTAGTGATGGATGATTATGGTCATCACCCCACCGAGATACGTGCCACCCTTGAGGCGGTGAAGCAGGCCTGGCCTGAGCGCAGGCTGGTGGTGTTGTTTCAGCCTCATCGGTACAGCCGGACAAAGGGCTTGTACCAGGAGTTCCAGACGGCCTTTCATCTGGCCGATGTCCTGCTGATGACCGAAATATATGCGGCCAGTGAGGAGCCTGTTCCTGGGATCAGTGGGGAGCGCCTCCTTGCGGATGTCCGAAAACATGGTCAACGGAAAACTCTGTTTGTTTCGCAAGTTCTCGATATTCCAGAGGCACTTGAACCCTTGCTTGAGGCGGGTGATCTGGTGCTGACGCTCGGCGCAGGTAATATTGTCCAGGCTGGTGAGTTGCTCCTTGAGCGCCTTCGTTCTCCGGGGGAGCAGTCGAACTGATGAACTTATCCGTGCGCCAAGAACTGAGTGAACTGGCCCGGAAGAGTGTATTGCATTGGGATTGCCCGTTGCGTGGTAATACTACCTTTGACATTGGCGGACCAGCGGCGGCCTTGGTGGAGATTGAAGATGCTGATGAATTGCAGCAAATCTTAACTGTTGTTACCCGTAATAATATTGCCTGGCGGGTGATTGGCCGGGGCAGTAATCTGCTGGTGGCCGATCAGGGTTTTGATGGGGTCATCTTGCTTTTCGGCAGGAATTTTGGCACTATTGAGACCCTGGGGGGTGAGGATGGAGATCATGTCCTGATTCGTGTCGGGGCCGGGTGCAGCATGAGCCGTCTGGTTGATTGGTGCTGTGCCGAGGGATTGACTGGAGTTGAGTTCCTGACAGGTATCCCGGGGACTGTCGGCGGCGGGGTGGTCATGAATGTCGGAGCCTGGGGATTTTCCCTGGCAGAGCGTCTGAAAAGTCTGACCCTGCTTGAAGCCGATGGGGCCATGCGGGAGATCCCCCGTGCTGAATTGGATTTTGACTATCGTCTCTGGCGGGATAAACAGATTGGAGGGCGGTTGCGGGTGGTTATGGCCGCGGATCTTTCTCTGGAACGCGATGAAAGTCAGGTGATTAAAAGGCGTTGCCGGGAATTGCGTAATCAGCGGATCAGTAAACAGCCCCGCTCCATGAAAAACGCTGGTTCATTTTTTAAAAATCCACCCGGTGCTGCTGCCGGTCGTCTCATTGATCAGTGCGGGCTCAAGGGGCTGCGTCAGGGTGGGGCCATGGTCTCAGAAGAGCATGGTAATTTTCTGGTTAATACGGGTGGGGCTACGGCCGGCGATGTCCGCACGCTCATGGTTCGCATTCAAGCACGGGTAAAAGAACAGTTTGGGGTTGAGCTCGAGCCGGAAGTTCATTTTATCGGCTTTTGAACAGGCATGTATGGTCTGCCCGGCACAATTGGGCGATTATGGAAACTGATCTGTTTGCTAGGTTGGTGGGGAAATAAAGTGCATTTTACTTTTAAAACCATATTTCAGGCAGTCAGGGCGTGGCGTCCCTTCTCAGGAAAAAAGAAGGTGGCGCAACCTGGGTATCATGCGACGTATGGCGACATGCTGCAGCAGGAGCCCAAGGGGCTTCTGGCAGGTCTGGCCGGGCGTGTTCGTGAGAAAGTGAATGCCGGGCAGGGGAACTGGCGTGAACGCTGGCAAAGGCGCGGACTGTGTCTGGCTGTTACGTTTGCTGGCCTGTTTCTGGTCGCTTTGTTCATCCGCGGTCCCCTGCTTTCAGCAGTCGCCGGCATCAACTCGTTTCAGGTTCGGGATATTGTTATTAATGGTTGTCGCATAACCACCCCGTCTCTGATTCGGGAAATGACCGGCTTGGGGTACGATTTGAACTTGATCAAGATAGATCTGCCGGCCCTGGAGCGGGAAATCACGACTCACCCCTGGATTAAGCGAGCAACCGTGCAGCGGGAATGGCCGGATGTCTTGCGGGTTGATGTTGTTGAATATCGGCCTGAGGCCATGATTGCTCTGCAGGAGTCAGGTGATGATGCATTTTTTTATGTTGATCGCTCGGGTGTGATCTTCAGTCCGGTGAAAGTCGGTCAGGATCTTGATTTTCCAGTAATCACAGGTTTTTATGATCGGGCGGACGTTGAAAATCGGCGGGCACACCTGGCCGACATCTTGACTTTTATTAAACTGGCCCGCAAAAATAATCCCAATCTCCCCTGGCAGAATGTGTCTGAGATTTCTGTGGATGAGCTGGGCGGTGTGGTTCTGTATCTGGTTGAAAAGCCCTTTCCAATTTATCTTGGACATGGTGAGATCAAACACAAGTACAGTCGGTTGAAGCGGGTTTTGAAAGCTTTGTATGGTAAAAAAGAGAAGATAGGCATCGATGATGTGGCCTATATTCAGATGGATTATCAAAAGAATAAAGTGCTTGTTGCACAAAGCGCAGTAAATTGAGCGGCATGGAAGAATTGCATGAGGATGAAGGGTCGATAAAGGTTGATTCTGTTGCTCCGGATCGAGAGCCGGGAGAATTGGTGGTTGGCCTGGATATTGGTACCACTAAGATTTGTTGCGTGGTGGCTGAGGTCTTTGATGATGATGTCGAGATTATCGGTGTGGGGACGACCCCGTCCGTGGGTCTGAAAAAGGGGATTGTCGTCAACATTGAATCCACTGTGCGTAGTATCAAGGAGGCTGTGCGTCTTGCCGGGGAAGCGGCCGGGTGTGATATCCGTTCTGTGTATGTGGGAATTGCCGGAAATCATATCAAGGGGTTCAATAGTCCTGGTATCCTCGCCATTAATAACCGTGAGATTCGCGAAAATGATGTGCGCGATGTGGTGAATGCGGCCAAGACGGTTAAAATTTCTGCTAACCAGCAAATTATCCATGTCATGCCTCAGGAGTACATGGTCGATGATCACACCGGGATCCAGAATCCTTTGGGTATGACAGGTGTTCGTCTGGTGACGAATGTTCATATCGTGACTGCTGATATTGGTGCGGTACACAACTTGTCCAGTTGTTGCCAGAAGGCCAACTTGGAGGTGGTTGATCTGGTTCTCGAGTCCATGGCCTCTGCATATGCAGCGCTCAGTGCCGATGAGATGGAACTGGGTGTGGCCCTGATTGATATCGGTGGTGGTACAACTGATGTGGCAGTTTTTTGTGATGGAACCATACGCCACACCTACGAACTGGCCCTTGGGGGGCATAATTTGACCAATGATCTCTCAGTGGGCCTGCGGACCCCTCTGCAGGAGGCAGAACGGTTGAAGGAAGATTATGGTTCAGCCCTTTCCTCGACGATTAAGCCGAATCATGTGGTTGATGTGCCCACAGTTGGTGATCGTGAGCCGCGTAAGGTTACGCAGAAGGTTCTGGTTGATATTCTCCAGGCGCGAATTGCTGAAATTCTGGAGATGGTTAATCAGGAGTTGATTGCTTCCGGCCAGAAAAGCAAGATTAACGGTGGTATCGTCATAACCGGCGGTACGGCTTTGCTCAGTAATCTGGTTGAGCTGGCAGAACAGGTTTTTGATATGCCCGTGCGGATTGGTTATCCGGTAAGTGTTCAGGGAAAGGTGGAAGAAGTCCATTCGCCTCGCTGTACAACAGCCGTTGGTTTAGTGCTCCACGGCAAACGGCATCAGACTGAACAGAATCAGGGGGGGCAGGGGGTGGTTGGCAAGGTCAAGGGATGGATAAAAAAAATTATGTGATTCTACCATTTTTTGTTTGTGTCACTGTCAGTAAATGCTATAATTTCTGATAACTATCCAGTAGCATCTCAACTGCTTTGCAGCCATGCAGGTTCGTATCGCTCTCATCGGCCTTTCATGGACTGATCAGGGTCTTTGCAGTCCTCTTTCGCACATCTGGGAAACTACTGAATAGTTAATGTCCCTTCATCGATGGCCTTTTTGCCCCATATCGACGTTATGCTCAAAAAATAATGCTCGGAAGACCGAACAAATGTCTGCGCTTATTTTTGATGCATGCTTTGATTTTAACCGAAATTGCTCATTTTTGGACAGGCACTCGTTATATAATTGTTGGAATTTATAGCCAGTCAAAAAGATATTTTGAAACTGTGGCTGATATTGATACAGAATAGATTTTGTGAGGAGTAGCAATATGCCGTTTCGAATGGTGGAATCAGAGAGTGTGGCTGTAGTCAAAGTTTTTGGAGTTGGTGGTGGTGGTGGTAATGCCATTAACACCATGGTTCACAATAAACTCCAGGGTGTAGAGTTTGTTGTGGCCAATACAGACAAGCAGGCTCTGAATCAATCACGGGCGGATATTTGCCTCCAGATCGGTCCTGCAGTGACCCGGGGGCTTGGTGCCGGAGCTGATCCCGAAACCGGTGAGCTGGCAGCTCGGGAATCCCTTGAGGAAATCAAGGAAAGTCTTGCCGGTAGTGACATGGTCTTTATTGCCGCGGGACTTGGTGGAGGCACAGGGACTGGTGCTGCACCAATAGTTGCCAAGTTGAGTAAAGAAATGGGTGCGCTGACCGTGGCCGTGGTCACGAAGCCTTTTCATTTCGAAGGTAAGTTCCGCATGCGCAATGCTGAACATGGCTGGGAAGAGCTGCGGAAGTATGCCGATACCATCATCACGGTACCCAATGACCGCCTTCTCAGTCTGATGCAGAAAAACAGTAAATTGTCTGACATGCTGACCATGGCTGATCATGTGTTGCTTCAGGCGGTTAAGGGGATCACGGATCTGATCAATGTTCCGGGAATGATCAATGCCGATTTTGCTGATCTGCGTACAGTGATGCGTGAGGTGGGCCCTGCAGTGATGGGGTCCGGATCAGCTGCCGGAGAAAATCGGGCGACTGAGGCCGCCCGTCGGGCCATTGATAACCAACTGTTGGAAGATGTAGGTATCGATGGCGCTCGGGGTCTGCTGATTAATATCTCGGCCAGCGAAGAGACTTTTACCATGGCTGAGTTCATGGAGGTTTCGGCCCTGATCCATGAGAAGGTTGATGACGATGCCAAAGTAGTGATTGGCGCCCTCTATGACGATAACTTGGGTGATACCCTGCATGTAACAGTTATCGCCACCGGTGTTGGTGATGTTGTTAAGAAGAAGGAGACCATTGCCCAGGTTGATGATCTGGTGGCTCAGCGCCAGAAACCCAGTCCCAGTCGTGAAACGCAGCAAATATTGACACCGGCTCCCACCAACCCGCGTACACCGGGACCAAATTTGATTAAATCAAATTTTGATAATTTTGAGAACCATGGGGTGTCGCCGGTATCCGGAACGGGACGTAATCCGAGAAGCACCTCCATTTGGGAAGACGAGCATCTGGAAACCCCCACCTACCTTCGTAAAAAGGCAAATTGAACCGGGGCGCTGTCCGGTCACCGTGTGGCATGGCTGTGTTTCCGTAATTCTACGCGGGGCCTCTTATCAGACAGAAGAAAACAGGCGTCGATCGGCAGCAGCTTCTGGCCGCTGAGCGTGGCAGCTATCTGAAAAAATGGACTGGTCAGTTACCCGTGGCTTTGGTGTATCCCAATAGTTATGCGGTCGGGATGTCCAGTCTTGGGTTTCAACTGGTCTATGGTTTGCTCGGTCGCATGGACGGCCTGGTCTGTGAAAGATTTTTTCTGGATGACCCTTCTCAACCCCTCCGCTCACTGGAGTCTGGACATCTCCTCTCTGATTTTCCTCTGATTTTCTGCTCCATCAGTTTTGAACATGATTATTTAAACTTGGTGCGTCTCCTGCGTCTTGGTGGCATTCAGCCTTTGGCTGAAGATCGGGACGAACAAGTTCGGGCTGGTCAACCACTGGTGATTTGCGGTGGTGTTGTGACCTTTATGAACCCCGAACCTCTGGCGCCCTTTGTTGATCTTTTTCTAGTTGGCGAGGCAGAGCCGGTTTTAGACGATTTCATGAATTGTCTCCTGGAAGGATTTCCGGGTACCGGGCGCGAGGAGTTACTGGCTCAGTTGGCCCGTGAAGTCCGGGGTTGTTATGCTCCTCGATTTTATAAACCCCAGTATGGGGCTGGAGAGACGGGCGCCTTTCAAGGTTTTAATGTGACCCGTGAGGGGCTGCCGAAACGGATTGCAGTCAACCGTGTGAGTGAGTGTCAGACTGCAGCCCATAGTCAGGTTTTGACTCCGGAGGCTGAGTTCAGCGATCTCTACCTGACGGAACTTGGCCGCGGTTGTTCACGGGGGTGCAGATTCTGTGCCGCTGGATTCATCTATCGGCCACCCAGGCTTTGGGATGCTCAGGCAGTGCGAGCCGGAGTGGAGCAACGTTTTACCGGAGTAAACCGCGTTGGATTGCTGGGTATGGAGATGGCGCCCCAGGAAAATCTGGCAGAGCTTGCGGATTATCTCCGCGCAGATGGTTGTTCACTCTCCTTCTCCTCTTTAAGGGCAGATCGAATTTCTGGTCCTCTCTTGGAGTTACTGGCAGCAAGCGATATCAAGAGCGTGGCTATTGCCCCTGATGGAGCCTCGGAACGTCTGCGGCGCGTTATTAATAAGGGATTGGATCGTGACGACCTGCTGGATGCTGCTGAACGGCTGGTGGGTGCAGGGCTGAATCGACTCAAGCTGTATGTGATGATTGGACTGCCCACGGAAACAGAGGATGACCTGGCTGAGTTTGTTGAACTGATCCGGGCAATTAAAAAACGAATATTACCCCTGGGGCGAAGCCGCGGTCACCTGACTGAAATCAACCTGTCTTTGAACTCTTTTGTTCCCAAGCCCTGGACACCGTTTCAGTTCCATGCCTTTGGTGTCAGTGAGCAGTTGGCTCCCGGTGAAATCCGTCCCATGAAACAGGCCCTGGGGCTCCTCAAGGGGCGAATCAAATGGCTGCAGAAGGAGCTTCGCCATGAGGCCAATGTCCGGATGAACCACGATAAACCGGAACAGGTTTTGTTTCAGGCGGTGCTCTCCAGAGCTGATCGGCGCATGGGCCCTGTCCTGCTTGATATGGCCGACAGTGGACGCCCCTGGAAACAGGCCATGAAGCGCCAGGGGCTGACCCCTGAACAGTTTGCAGTTTGCGGCCATGGCCGGGAGGCTGTTTTCCCCTGGTCTTTAGTCGGCCAGGAGATTGAGCAGGACTATCTCTGGCATGAGTACATGAAAGGACTTGCTGAAAAGACAACCGTTCCCTGCGACACAGCCTTGTGTAAGCGTTGTGGAGTCTGTAATGCTGAGTAAACGAATGGTTTTGAGAAAACTGGTCATGTTGTCCAACTTTTGTCGGCTACCCAGAAGGAGAAAACCTTCGAGAAGAGCTGCACAAAACCAGGCAGGTCTGCGACCCTTCAAGATAGTCAAGTTTTTCTCCTTTACCAGTCTGGTGGTGATTCTGCTGTCCACCCTGTTTCTTTCCTGGGTGATTTCCAATCATGCTCGACGGATCATGCTCCACCAGAGTGAGGCGTATTCTCTGCTTTTGGCTGGTAATCTTAATCAGCAGGTTTTTCGCGGATTTGTGCTGCCCACTGTTGTCCGTTATGGTGAAATTGCCCTGAGCAATAAGGAGCAATTCTCAGCCCTTGATCGTATAGTGAAAACTGCAACCCATGGGCTGAAAACGGAGACTGTGACGATTTACGACTCCAGGGTCAATGTCATTTCATACTCAACAGATCCACTCCTGATAGGTCGCATGGGTGAGGGTGGGATTGAATACGAAAAGGCCTTGCAGGGGGAGCCAAATTCGCATCTCACTCTGTCTGGTGGCTTCTGGAATTTGCTTCCTGGTGGAGATGGTGTTGAGTGCAGGCTCAGAACATATACTCCGTTTCGGCAGGTGGGGAGTACTGGTGCAGCTGACCAGTTGATTATGGGAGTTATTGAAATCAGTCAGGATCTGTCTGAGGACTATGCCGCTATTATCGATCTCCAGGGGCGCATTATTATGGCATCGAGTGTCGTCATGGCGGTTTTGTTTCTGGTGCTCAGAACCATTGTTGTGCGCGGTGATGCGATCATGGAGGAGCGCCACCAGGAAAGGGTGCGACTTGAAGAAAAACTCAATCATGCTGAGCGCCTGGCTCACCTTGGAACCATGGTGGCCACGGTTTCCCATGAGATCAAGAGTCCCCTGGGCGTGGTTCGGAGTACGGCTGAAATTCTGGAAAAACGAATTCAGAAGGTGGCCCCCGGTAACGAGCACCTTGCTCGAATTATTGTTGATGAGACCAATCGCCTCAATAATATAGTCCTTGAGTTTCTGGATTTTGCACGGCCTTTGGACGCCAGCCTGCACCCTGGTGATCTCAATAAAATTGTGGGTCGGGGTGTGAATTTTCTGGGACCTCAAATAGCTGAAAAGAATATCCAGCTTGATCTTCAATTGTCAGATGATCTTGATTTACTTTTTCTCGATGAAGAAATGCTTTACAGGGCGCTGTTGAATATTATGATCAACGGTATCCAGGCCATGGAAGATGGTGGCGTGCTTCATGTTCAGACTCTGGTGCAGACTGATACCGGGAATGCAGTTGTTGTCATTGGTGATACTGGAAAAGGGATGTCCCAAGAGCAGATTGAACAGATTTTCAAGCCCTTCTATACTGACAAGAATCGCGGTACCGGCCTTGGACTTGCCATTGCCCATAATATTATTGACCACCATAATGGCACCATCGAGGTAAACAGTCAGGAAGGAAAGGGCAGCCAGTTCAGTATAATCCTTCCCGGTTGATCATCTGATTTGCGCATGATTCCGCAAATGCCCTGTTGAGCGGAAAAGTTCTTTTCGTATTCATTTTATGGCTTCGGCAGGTTCCGGACCAGCCTCGGTGCTCCAGAGAAACTCCTTGAAATTCATCCCAGGATATTGTTCATTTGCAAAGAATTGATGCTCTCTTGTGGTCAATCAATTCTTCAGATGAGCATGAGTTGTGTTGCGGGTACCTTGCCAATCACGTGGAGAGGCCGCTGCTTTCTCTGAACAAAGCCCTTTTGTCCGATATCTCTGTCGAGTACTCGTACGAAAACGATTTGTTTTAAAGGGTTGCGGCAGGTCTTCTTTTTCATTTTTTATTTGTTTCGGGGAGAAAAGATATGAGTGAGAGAATTGTCATTGTCGGAGGAGTTGCCGCCGGACCAAAGGCCGCCTGTCGGGTTAAACGATTGATGCAGGATGCCCAGGTGACCATTATTGATCAGGATACTCTGATTTCATATGGTGGGTGCGGTATTCCTTATTATGTTTCCGGTGATGTTTCCGACGAGTCTGAGCTGCGTGCAACCAGCTTTCATATGGTTCGTGATGAGGCTTTTTTTAAGAATGCCAAAGGCGTTGATGTCCTGAGTGGAACCCGAGCCGTTGCTATTGACCGGCAAAATAAGCAGGTTAAGGTTCAATCGGTGGCAAGCGGTGAAGAGCGGGAAATTCCGTATGACAAGCTGATGCTGGCCACAGGCAGCCAGCCTTTTGTCCTTCCCATTCCCGGCAATGATCTTGACGGGGTTTTTACCATCAGCAACCTGCATAAGGCCATTGAAATCAAGCGTCGTATCGCGCGGGGAAAGGTGGGCAAGGCGGTGGTGATTGGAGGAGGAGCCATTGGTCTTGAGATGGCCGAGGCCCTGGCTGATCTGTGGGAGGTGGAAACGACGGTTCTCGAGTTCATGGATCAGGTTTTACCTCGAATCGTTGACGCTCCCATGGCTGCCATGGTTGTTCACCATATGCGTAACAAAGATGTTACCGTCCACTTGGGCGAGGGTGCCGCTGAAATCCTTGGTGAGGACGGTCAGGTCACGGGTGTGCGAACGGCTCAGCGCACCATTGATTGCGATCTGGTGATCATGGCCGCAGGTGTCAGGCCACGCTCAGAACTGGCAGGGGCCGCAGGTCTGCAGATCTCACCCATGGGGGCTATTGTGGTGAATGAGCGTATGCAGACTTCTGATCCGGCCATTTATGCCGCCGGAGATTGTGTTGAGGTCATGCACCTGATATCCGGTAAGAAATTCTATGCCCCCCTGGGCTCACTGGCCAACAAGGAGGGACGTGTGGTCGGTGATAATATGGCCGGTATTCCTTCGACGTTCAAAGGGGCGCTGGGCAGTTTTATCATGAAGGCCTTTGATGTCTGTGTGGGGGCAACGGGCCTCAGCCTTGATGTCGCCCTGGCTGAGGGGTATGACGCTGATGTTGCCCTGACCGCGCCTTCGGATCGGGCTCATTTTTTTCCAACAGAGGCCATAGTCTGTTATCAGATGGTCTTTGATCGCCGGACCAGAAAGGTCCTGGGGTTGCAGGGTTTTGGTCCCATGGGGGATGGTATTTCAGCCCGGATTGATGCCGCTGCCGCATATCTTGCCATGGGTGCCACAATCGATGACTTCGGTACCCTGGAAATGGCCTATGCCCCGCCGTTTTCAGCAGCCATTGACGCCATCAATGCCGTGGCCTATGTGGCTGATAATCTCTGTGATGGACGTCTGCGCAAGACTTCTGTGCAGTCTTTTCTTGACTGGATGGATAATTTCTCCAGCCAGCCGGACTGGGTTGCCTTGGATATCAGACACCCAGCTGAGGCAACTCCGTTTGTGACTAAGTATGGTGCCGATCTCTGGTGTGCAATACCCTATAACGAAGTGCGCCAGCGTTACCGGGAACTTCCTGTGGACAAAACAATGGTTATCCTTTGTGATGCCGGAACCCGCTCTTTTGAAGTACAGAGTTTTCTCAACAGTGTTGGTGTGACCAATACGCTGGTGCTCTCCGGCGGATTTAATGTGGTCCGGCGCATGGGTGTTGACTGGTATCCGCAAAACGATTGATCCAATCCCTGCGAGGGAAAAAGTACACAAAAAACCAGGGTGGGGATGATTGTCCATATCTCCATCCTGGTTTTTTGTGTGTTTGGGGAAGGCTGAGTGCCGCGCCGTGTAAATCCTGAGCTATCCCATCGTGTCTGTTGATCAGCCAACTGCGTGACGATCTCTGTACAGAGCGCAGCCTGTCGCGGTCAGTCCTGTCTTGTTGACCCACGAAGCTCCTTGGCAACTTGATGAGACGTGAGGTGTTATGAGGTGCTGCGGCAGGATTCGAGATAATCAGGGAGACGGTTGAAAAGGCGCCCCACGTCTTCCGGGCGATGAGCGTCAGATGAGGCGAGTAAGGGGATGTTGCGGGTTGCGGCCTGATTAATGATCGTGCAGTCCGGATAGGGTCTGTCGCGGATAACAAAGCCTGAGGTGTTGATCTCAAGAGCGACGTTGTGGTCAGCCATCAGGTCGAGCAGGGAAGTTATCTGTTGGTGGTGCTTGTCTGTCAAGTGCAGGCCCGGGACAAAACGCAGGGCCGCATCCAGGTGGCAGATGTGGTCGACGTTGAGAGTCTGGACCGCTTCTTTCAGTACAGCAAAGTAGTGACTGAGAGTCTGGTCGGGATCAGCGGCCTGCATGGCTTTGATATTGGCGGGTTTGCGGCTGACCAGATTCAGGTGACGGTGCCCATTGGGCTTATCCGCAACTGGCAAGTAATGAAAGGATAATCCGATCTGGTCCCAGTTGTGTTGTTTCAGACGGGTGATAAGTTCGTTTCGGTATTCCGGATTGTAGCCCACCTCGACTCCGAGTCCAATTTCAATTTGTCCCTGATAGTGCCTCTGAAGTTTTCTGCCTTCTTTGAAGTAATGGTCGAAATCCTGATCAGTGAGCCAGGTGCGTTCAAAATAGTCGATCCCGGCTTCCATGTGTTCCAGGAAAATAATCTTCGCCAGGCCCTTGTTGATACCAGCCAGTACATAATCTTCCATTTTTCCAATTGCATGCCCGCAGTAGCTGGTGTGGACATGATGATCAATGCTGAGGTCAATGGTGTGGAGCGGATGGGTCATGTCGGCAGAATTGGGGATTGGGAGGTGTGGGGCAGCGTATCAGGCGTTTCCCCGAGGAAAAAAGTGGATAACGCCGTCGATATCAGAGGTGTCGCAGACGTGGCCTTGATCGAGTTCCAGCTCAAAAATCTCGTCGACTCCCTGAAGGTTCAAGGTAAGAGACGGCCCATCGGGCAGGTGATAGATCAGAGTTTCTACTCGGGTCAGGTCTATGGGGCGGACAAAAAGCTTCATACGGGTTCCTTACAGATACAATGCGGGAGTCACAGGTGACGTGGAAGATTTATGGGAGAGTTTATTGCTCCTTGTATAAGACTTGAGCGACTATAAGGATTATCCGGCGGGAAAGCAAGGTCTAAGCCTGATCTGCAGAGTTGTGGGAGGAGATGTCGTTCAATGCCCTGATCGAATGCCTTGAGTTTTATCTGTGAAAGAGCGAGAAGATACGCTTGAGTGAAAAGTGTGAGAGAATTGATGCAGCAGGAAAAAATGCTTCCTGTAAAATCACTTTTAAGGAAACCCTGAAAGAGGTTTGACAGCTAGTGTGTATGTGTTTAATATATGAGGCTACCTCGTGGCGTGTGAGTTGTGTTCCGGTTTTTGGACACAGAGGTAGTGTTGCCGAAAAATGACATTTTCGACCAGGAAGCAGGAAGACTTCCGGCTGTCGAGAATTATTCCAGATTGCCATGGAAAAACAGTCCTTGTGTCTCAGGGCGTTGATCCAGGGCTTTCCTTAATTTTTTTGAAGGTGTATCGATGAGTGAGCAAGACATGTCGGGTAAGGAGAAGGTTCTCTTTAGTAAGGCGATCAACCCCTCCAATATTATGCCCAAAAAGTTGACCCTGGACAGTAAAATCAAGTTTCGCTGTCATCCGGGTGTGAGCTGTTTCACCGCCTGCTGTGGAGGAATTAAAATTATTTTGACTCCCTACGATATTCTGATGCTCACAAGGCGGCTGGATATGCCGGCCCATGAGTTTATACAGCAGTATACCGTTCCGGTCTATCTTGAGAAGACCGATATGCCTGGCGTAGCTCTTAAACTGGGTGAAGAGGATCAGCGATGCCCCTTTGTCACCCCGGAAGGGTGTACGGTCTATACCGATCGTCCCTCGGCCTGCCGTTATTATCCTGTTGGTATGGCTGACTTTCACGAAGGTGGTTCTGAGAGCAGCAAGAATGAGGAACAAAGTGCAGAGGAGAAGTTCTTCTTTATTGTAAAGGAAGATCACTGTAAAGGCTTTGAGGAGGACAAGGAATGGACGGTGCGTGAGTGGCGTGCAGATCAGGGTGTTGATGTCCGTGATGAGATGAACAAGGAGTGGCTGCGCCTGGTTATGCGTCGCAAATCCTATGGTCCTCAGGCCTCTCTCTCTGATCAGGCCAAACGTATGTTCTTCATGGCCTCAACAGACCTTGAGCATTTCCGTACCTTTATCTTTAAGAGCTCCTTTCTTGACACCTATGAGATGGAGCAGGAACTCATCGATAAGATCCGTGAGGATGATGTGGAGCTGATGCTCTTTTCCTTCAAATATCTGGCAGCCACCCTGTTTGGGGCGCAGGTCATGAACATTAAGGAAGACAGGATCAAAGCCAAGGTGGAGGAGATCAAAGGGCGTCAGGATGAGTCTGTCCTTGAGTCAGTCAGGGATTATGAAACCATCAAAGCGGCACGTGATCTGGAGAAAAATCAGATTAAATAAGAGTCTCAAATAACCCATTACTGCAGTGCCACAGGTCTGCAGTAATGGCTATAAGCTGTAAGAATTAAACAAAAAAGGGGTACCGGTTATATAACCGGTACCCCTTTTTTGTTTAAAGACTGCGGCCTCTGGCTAACTGATCAATGGGGGATCAGTTAGCTAGAGGGTTCAGATGGACGAAAGAGCTTATTCTTTGGGCTCAAGGGATGCGGCACGGGCAACAAGGAAGTCCCAGGATTTGGTTACATCCTTTTGCGAGGCCTCCATCAACTCATCGGCATGCTCAGGGTTAGTCATCTTGAGCATCCGGTAGCGGTTTTCGCCAAGAGCGTAGTCAGCAAAGCTGATGGTCGGCTCTTTGGAGTCAATGCTCAAAGGATTCTTTCCTGCTGCTTCAAGATCAGGGTTGTAGCGATACAGAGGCCAGTGTCCACAGGCAACGGCTTTCTGCTGCTGCTCAAGTCCTTTGGTCATGTTGATACCGTGGTTGATACAGTGTGAGTACGCGATGATCAGTGAAGGTCCGTCATAGGCCTCGGCCTCGGCCATGGCTTTGACAACCTGAGCCGGATTGGCACCCAGGCTGACCTTGGCCACATACACGTTGCCATAGGTGGAGAAGATCATACCGATGTCTTTCTTGGGCATCTTCTTACCGCTGGCAGCAAACTGAGCTGTTGCGGCACGCGGGGTAGACTTGGACATCTGACCACCGGTGTTGGAGTACACCTCGGTATCAAGGATCATGACATTGACGTTCTCACCTGAGGCCAGAACATGATCAAGACCACCGTAACCGATATCATAGGCCCAGCCGTCACCACCGATCATCCAGACGGATTTTTTCACGAGATAGTCGGCAACTGCCAGCAGGCGTTTGGAGAAGGCATCGGTGGAACCGCTGAGTTTCTCTTTCAGCTTGGCAACACGATCTCGCTGTGCTTCGATCTCGGACTGAGTGGACTGCGAGGCATTCAGCAGGTCATCAGCGACTTTTGCAGTGATCAGTTTGTTGGCTTGAGCCTCTTCAACCAACTCGGTGGCCAGGCTGGCCAGCTTGTTGACAGAGAAACGCATACCCAGACCAAATTCGGCATTGTCCTCGAACAGAGAGTTGGCCCAGGTGGGTCCACGTCCGTCTTCGCGCTTGGCATAGGGAGTCGTGGGCAGGTTACCACCGTAGATGGACGAGCAGCCTGTGGCATTGGCGATAAACATGCGGTCACCAAAGAGCTGGCTGGGAAGGTTGATATAGGGTGTCTCACCACAACCCGCACATGCACCGGAAAACTCAAACAGGGGGCGCAGCAACTGACTTCCTTTGATGGTTGCCGTGTTGATGGTGGCCGGATCGATCTCGGGCAGAGAGAGGAAGTATTCGATATTTTTGGCCTCGGTCTTGCGGATCTGCTCGGAGTTTGGCAGCATCTGCAGGGCCTTTTTCTTGGCCGGGCAGACAGTGACGCACTGTGTACAGGAACAGCAGTCTTCGGTGAAGACCTGGACGGTGAACTTGGAACCCTTGAAGGCCTTTCCAACGGCATCCATGGACTTGAAGGACTTGGGTG
This sequence comes from Candidatus Desulfatifera sulfidica, assembly GCA_014381505.1. Lineage (GTDB taxonomy): Bacteria > Desulfobacterota > Desulfobulbia > Desulfobulbales > Desulfocapsaceae > Desulfatifera > Desulfatifera sulfidica. The sequence continues at coordinate 42,328 of JACNLK010000032.1, forward strand.
CTTTTTTCAGAGCCGGAACCAGCTTGGTGCGGATGGCACCGTGCGGGCAGACCAGAGAGCATTGACCACACTGGATGCAGTTCTCAGGGATCCACTCGGGTACATGGACGCCGATATTACGCTTCTCGTACTGGGTGGTAGCGGTGGGCCAGGTTCCGTCGCAAGGCATCTCGGAGACTTTGATCTGATCGCCCTTGCCCTGGATCATCTTGGCGGTGACATTCTTGACAAAGTCCGGGGCGTGCGCTGGAACCGTGGGGGGCAGCTCATGACCGGTGGTCGAGCGTCCAAGTTTGACTTCAACGATGTTCTTGATCGCAGTGTCCACCGCGTCATAGTTCATCTGGACAACTTTGTCCCCTTTCTTGCCATAGGTCTTTTTGATGGCACCCTTAATTGAGTCAATGGCCTCTTGTTCGGTGAGGATACCGGAGATCATGAAGAAAGCGGTCTGCATGATCATATTGATGCGGGCACCGAGTCCGAGAGCCAAACCGAGTGAGATGGCGTCAATGATGTAGAACTTGGCGTTCTTCTCGATCAAAGCCTTCTGCACGGAAGCTGGCAATTCCTTCCAGATCTGCTTGTTGTCGAAAGAGGTGGTGAGCAGGAAGGTGCCGCCCTCATCCAGATTGGACAGCATGTCGTACTGGTCGAGGAAGGTGAAATTATGACAGGCGATGAAATTGGCCTTGTTGATCAGGTAGGGAGCCACAACCTGATTCTTGCCGAAGCGAAGATGGCTGGTGGTGATGGAACCAGACTTCTTGGAGTCGTAGACAAAATAACCCTGGGCTGAGTTGTCGGTCTCGGTACCGATGATCTTGATGGTGTTTTTGTTGGCACCTACTGTACCGTCAGAACCCAATCCGTAGAACATGGCACGGTAGACGTCTTCACCCTCGATGTTGAGATTTTTGTCGTACTTGAGGCTGCTGTAGGTGACATCGTCGTCAGGGCCGACGCAGAAGTGATTTTTTGGAGCCATGGCGGACATATTGTCATAGACTGCAATAACCATGGCCGGAGTGAACTCGGCAGAGCCAAGGCCGTATCGACCGGCAAGAATACTGGGCTGGTAGGCGGCAACGTTATTTTCGGCAGCCTCACCTACTGCGGCACGGATATCGAGGTACAGGGGATCGCCTGATGCGCCTGGCTCTTTGGTGCGGTCAAGGACGGTGATGCGTTCAACAGATGTTGGCAGGGCGTTGACCATGGCGCGGGAGTCAAAGGGACGGAACAGTCGGACAATCACCAGACCAACCTTACGGCCCTGGGCCACAAGGTAGTCGATGGTGGCAGAAACAACTTCGCAGCCGGAGGCCATCATGACAATGACGTCTTCAGCATCAGGGGCGCCGTAGTAATCGAAGAGGTTGTACTGGCGGCCAGTGACGGCAGCGAATTTGTCCATGGTCGCCTGGACGATTCCAGGAGCCGCGTTGTAAAACTTGTTGACGGTCTCACGGCCAGTGAAATAGACATCCGGGTTCTGGGCAGTACCACGCATGGTGGGGCGATCCGGGGTCATGGCGCGTTCGCGGTGGGCGATGACCAGATTCTCGTCAATAACAGCCTGCATATCTTCGCGGGTCAGTTCTTCAACCTTCTGAATCTCGTGCGAGGTGCGGAAGCCGTCGAAGAAGTGAATGAAGGGAATGCGAGAGGCCAGGGAGACCTGAGTGGTGATGAGGGCCATATCCATGGCTTCCTGGACGTTCTGAGAGGCAAGCATACCCCAGCCGGTTTGACGGGCGGCGTAGATGTCGGCGTGGTCACCGAAGATGGACAGACCCTGGCAGGCGATGGCACGGGCGCTGACATGGAAAACGGTGGGGGTCAATTCACCGGCGATCTTGTACATATTGGGCAGCATCAAGAGCAGACCCTGGGAGGCGGTGAAGGTGGTGCACAAGGAGCCTGTGGATAATGATCCATGAATGGCGCCGGCAACGCCGCCTTCAGACTGCATCTGGGTTACGATGGGCTGTGAGCCCCAGATGTTCTTCTCGCCGCTGGAGCACTTGGTGTCGGCCTCGGCCGCCATGGATGAAGAGGGGGTGATGGGATAGATGGTGATGACTTCGCTTGTGGCGTAGGCAACGTGGGTACATGCCTGGTTGCCGTCGATGGTGACCATTTTTCGAGACATACTGGTTGTTCTCCTTGCAGGTTATGGATTGTGGTGTAGATATTCTATTTGATTAAGGTCACTGGGGGAAAACTCCCTTGCTGACCCGACACAGAATGTTTTATTTTTTTTTGGGAAGACTGCTCAGATCATCCAGGCCCTGGCTGATGATGTCGTATTCGCTGCTCATCTCGGCCAGTGTGGAATTGATCTGTTCGATATTGTTGTTGCTGGGTACGACTCGTACCGAAACCCGTTTGCGGCCGGCTGCTGCGTCTTCGAATGAGGTCAGGATGGAAAGGACCCTGGCATCTTCCTGACGTAACAGGTCGATCAGCCTGGAGACAGCGCCTCCTGCATCACTCATATCGATGACATACTGGTACGCACCATCCTGAATGCCGGTTGCATGGATGAAGCCGCGCAGGACATCGGACTCGGAGAGCAGGCCCACCAGGTTTTCGTCCTTGTCAACGATCATCAGGCCGGAGATCTTGAGGTTGAGCATGACCATGGCCGCTTTTTCAAGGGTGTCGTCATCGCGGAGATTAACGGGGTCAGCGGTCATGACGTCTTTGACCTTCATTTCAGAGAGGAGATAGTACATTTCGTGCAGGTCGATCTCTGTCTTACTCGAGGGCGAGGCGTCTTTCAGGTCCCGATCAGTGATAATTCCGGCGAGTTTGCCATGTGAGAGCACAGGCAGGCGACGGATATTATTTTCCTTCATGGTTCGGGTGGCCCGCATGACCGACGTATTGGCATCCACCGTGAGGATTGTGGTGGCCATCCAGTCTTTGATTAACATACAAGTCTCCTTTTTCTGCGCAGAATGTGATGAGGCTTACGGTTATGTTTCATTGAGATCGTGGATATTCGAGGCTCATTTGAATACGGCAAATCGTCCATGATCAAAATTACTGATGTGTTACACGAGGAAATTTTATGAATATAGATTATTTTTCATGGCCATGCAAGTAATGAATGGGTAGAATCGGGCCAATATTCCACGCCGGTGTTCTTTTATCGGTTTCTTTATCTTTTTTTTACTTGATTTGACTGTTGATGGCAATTTTTTCTGGTTCAGAGCTTGATGAGCTCCTTGATTTTCTCGAACAGCAAGAGGATGCGGTTTTTCTCGATAGCTCGCGTGACGAGCCCGGGGCGCGATCATTATTATTCAGTGAGCCTGTGGGGCGTCTTTCCTGTTACCGGGAAACAGACCCGAATCTGTTCCTGTCTCAGATTGATGAGGTGCTGGCTCAGGGATTGTACGCTGCCGGTTGGGTGGCCTACGAGTTTGCTTATCTGCTTGAAGAGCGCTTTCGTCCTTTTCTTGCCGGAACGGGAGACCCCACACAGCCTTTGGCAGAATTTGGAATTTATCAGGCGCCCCATGTCTTTGATAAATCTTCGACCTGCCCTTCCTTGAGTTCTGTCTCCGCCTCTCCAGACCTTGGGCAGGAAGTCTGCAAGGTGAGCCGCATTCGGCCAAATCAGTCCCGGAACGCCTATCTTGATGCCCTTCATGCTATCCGCAATTATCTGAAGGCTGGTGATACCTATCAAGTCAACTATACACTCAAGCTTCTTTTCGATTTTGCCGGTTCTCCGGCTGCGCTGTATCGACGACTGCGTCGTAATCAATCGGTCGCTTATGGTGCCTTTCTCCGCAGTCATGGACAAAGTCTGCTCTCATTTTCCCCCGAGCTCTTTTTTCAGAAAAAGGGGGGGCGAGTGACGGTCCGACCCATGAAAGGAACCATGCGTCGGGGTCGTTTTGTGGATGAAGATGCCGCCTTGGCTCATATGCTCTGTCATGACACCAAAAATCGGAGCGAAAATGTGATGATTGTTGATCTGCTGCGCAATGATCTCGGCCGCCTGATGCATAGTCTGGGAGGTGGATCTGTACAGACACAATCACTTTTTGATGTGGAGCGTTACGAAACGCTCTGGCAGATGACTTCAACCATCGAGGCCCGGTCTGATGCTCAGGCCATGGCTTCTCTGGATACGGGGAATTTGTTTCGGGCACTGTTTCCCTGTGGCTCCATAACCGGAGCTCCCAAGGTTCGAACAATGGAGATTATCCATGAACTGGAGCAGGAAAATCGTGGCGTCTATACCGGGGCCATCGGATATCTGGCTCCAGATGGAGATGCAGTTTTTAATGTACCAATCAGGACGGTGGTGATTGATGGTGATCGGGGTGAGATGGGGATTGGTTCCGGTATCGTCATTGAGTCAGCTCCTGAACAGGAGTGGCGGGAATGCCTGCTCAAGGCTCGTTTCCTGACCAATGAAGGGTGTGATTTTCAGATCATTGAGACACTGCTTTGGGAGCCTGGGGCTGGTTATTGGTTGCTTGAGAGTCATCTGGACCGATTGATGAAATCCGCTGAGTATTTTCTTTTTGCCGGAGAGAGAGGAACCATTACGGCTGCGCTGACTGAGACGGCAAAAGAGTTTGATAATCAGGCCATGCGGGTTCGTTTGTTGCTGGCCAAGGATGGGGAGGTCAGGGTTACTTCCATGAACTGTGAGAGACCGGAATCACGCTCTTTGCCGGTTTCTTTGTCTGATACGGTTGGTGAACTGCCGAAAATCAGACTGGCGGAAGAACAGATTGATTCCCGTATGGTCTGGCCATACCACAAGACCACCCATCGCAGCATGTATGATCGGGAATATGCCCGGGCTCAGGAAGAGGGGTGTCTTGATTCAATTCTGCTCAATGAGCGCGGGGAGGTCTGTGAGGGGACGATTACGAATGTCATCGTTTTGCAGGATGGCTGCTGGTTGACTCCGCCGCTTGAGACAGGACTCTTGCCTGGTGTATTGCGCGCAGAATTGTTGCGCGGCAAGGAGGTTGAGCTGCGGGAGCGTGTTCTGACTGTGGCTGATCTTGCAGGAGCCGAAGCGGTTTATCTGTGTAATTCGGTACGTGGGCTGGTGCGGGTGAGATGTGCTTTCTGAGAAGTCCTGTAGGGCCTCATATCCCAAAACACATTGTTCTATCTCCGGGCGGATTTCTTACTGATTTACTGAGTCACGAGTTGATCATCCTCTGTGGTGATTGATGTGGGTGGAATGATCAGGTTGTGGCTGCTGCCGAGCTGGCGCACAGTTTCCATGAAGACGGAGGGCAGCGGGAGTTCCCGATCGTGATTGAGGAGACCTAGGGCATCGGCCTGCACAAGAAGATCAGAGGGGGCCAGCTCTTCCTGCTGGTCACACAGGGTCAGGATACGCAGGGCGTCGCTCAAGGGGTCTTGCAAATGGGGAAGTTCCTGGGCCAGGCCCAGTAACTCCTGTTCGATCAGTCCTCGATTGGTCTTGAAAAAATCCTGGAATCTTGGTTCCGGGTTGTTTGAGCCGAACAGGGCATTTGTGAGTGCTCCGCTGAGCAGGCCCAGAAAGCCCGGGCCCCGGTCCGGATGCTTGGCACCAAGGTGATTGCGCAGTTCTTTGTAGACAATCATTTGAATCACGGCCACGCCTTCGCGCAGAACCGGGATCAGTCGGGATTCTTGAGCTGTGTTGTTTTCCTGATTCGTCATTAGAGTACGGTCCTGACTGCGTTGTGGTTTTTCAGGTTTTCATAGAAGCCCAGTCGCTCCTCATCATTTTTGACTTCCAGTTCAACATTGAGGCTGCAGTATTTGCCCCCGGAACTTGTGTGAGAAAGGGTAATGCTCAGTGGTTTACGCGGGCAGACCGCAGCCACTGCACGGTGTATGGCATCTGCGTCCTGTCCGATGACCTTGTAAAGCCAGGTGCACGGGTAGTTGATTTCAGGCCGTTGTTGTGAGCAAAAGGGTTTGGGAAAGGGGTCGAGTGTCATGATTTTCTGATTGGTTCAGTTGGAGACGATTGTTCTTTTCCTGTCTGTCTGGTTGTGTCAACTGATAGCGAATTTACAGGGAAGATGGGCCTGCGTCAAGCAGGATAAGAGTCCGGCGAGTTCAGGTGAACGCCAGAGAGGGCAGGGGATATTTCAGATCTGCCGCGAGCCTTCACTGAGGCGGATCTGATCCGTCCATGAGGCGTAATCTGTCAGATTGCCAGTGCCATAAAACACTCCGTGTTGACGAGGAGCTGGATCATCCATCCAGCGCTTCACGGACTGCGGCGGCCAGAACTTCGATTTTAACAGGTTTGCGCAGGAATATTCTGGCACCGATGGACAGCGCCTCCTCTTTGTGAAGAATGGAGCTGTAGCCGGTGCTGATGATGATTGGCATGTGGGGTCGGAGCTTGAGTACCTGGTGGATTACTTCTATGCCGGTTATTTTGGGCATGGTCTGGTCTGTGACGATCAGATCAAACTGATCCGGATGTGTGGTGAAAAATTCCATGGCCTCTTCACTGTCGTTGAAGCAGGTGACCTTGTAGCCAAGATAATTGAGTACGGTTTGCTGCATGGCCAGGATGGATCGTTCGTCGTCGATGAGCATGACCTGTTCACTGCCCGTGGCCATGTTTGTTGCCGCCAGTATATTTGTACTTTTGTCATCAAGCATGGGGTCGACCAGGGCCGGCAGATAGACGGTGAAGGTTGAGCCCGCTCCGGGCGCACTCTCCACGCGGATCAGTCCATGGTACTGTTTGATGATACCGAGGGTCACTGACAGGCCAAGACCGGTGCCTCTGCCCATTTCCTTGGTGGTGTAGTAAGGGTCGAAAATCAGCGCCCTGGTCTTTTCGTCCATGCCGCAGCCGGTGTCACTGATTGTCAGAACAATATAGGGCCCAGGTGTGCATTCTTTTTCTCCTGCCAGTTCTTCGGCCGTGACCTCTTTCCGTTGCAGTTTGATGGTTATGGTCCCCTGCTCATTTTCCATGGCGTGGAAGGCGTTGGTGCAGAGATTAATGATGAGTTGGTGGATTCGGGTGGAATCGGCCATGATCATGCCGCAATCCTGGTCGATTTCCTGATGGATAGAGACGGTTTTCGGGAGCGAGGCATTGAGCATCTTCAAGGCCTCCTTGATGATCAGATGCGGGCTCAGGGGGGTCGGCTTGAGTTCATCATCCTTGCGGCTGAAGGTCAGAATCTGTTTGACCAGGTCGGCGGCCCGCCTGCCCCCTTGGAGGATTTGCTCCAGGTGCTCATACATTGGGTCCTCAGGTGGGGTGTTGAACCTGGCTATTTCGGCAAAACCGATGATTGCCGTGAGAATGTTGTTGAAATCATGGGCGATACCACCAGACAAGATGCCGATGGCGTCCATCTTATGTGCCTGGAATAGTTCCTGTTCCATCTTTTTCTGATCGGTGATATCCCGAGCCACATGGGCCAGATGGAGAATTTTTCCGGAAGGATCGAAGATCGGTGAAATTGTTACATGAAATAGTTTGTTCAGTGTTTTGTGTTCGATGATCTCGGAACAGGTCTTGCCCTCTGTCAGGGAGGTCAGGCCGGGGCAGTCGGGGCAGGGCAGATCCTGACCACGAAAGGCCTGGTAACAGGTCTGACCGATCAGACTCTTGCCGTCTTTTTCCAGGAGGTCACGGGCGGCCTGGTTGGCCTTGAGGATTCGCATTTCACTGTCCTGGATGGTGATAAGGTCGGTGATGGCGTGAAACGTTCTTTCCCATTCGTCCCTGCTGGACCGGATCTGATCTTCGATTTGACGCTGATAGGTGAGGTCGTGCAGGCTGGTAAAGATTGATACCGGTTGATCGTCAAGATCACGAACGACTTTGATGGTGGCCTGTATTGGCCGGCCCATGGGATTCCCGGTGGTGTCGGCCTCCATAATCAGGGTCGTGTCCTGCTTTGACTCATGGGCCCGGCAGAGGGCGCAGGCAGTTTTCTCACCTTCAGGATGGGTGATGTCCTGGATCAATGTGTTAAGGGTGGTCTCGGGGGCGGTTCCGGTCATGGCGTAAAATGCCTTGTTGGCCCTGAGGAGGCGTTGATTGAGGTCGATGAGAAAGATGGCATCGTCTGAGGCGTCAATGGTGGTCGCCCATTGCTTTGCCGCATTTTTGAGTGCGTCTTCGGTCTTTTTGTTGTCGGTTACGTTCCGGCTGATCCCGATGATACCCAGTATCTGTCCGTCATGGTTACGAAAAGGAATTTTGATGGTGTCCATGGCAATTTGAGATCCGTCGGGACCCTGATGCCAGAGGCGGGGACTGCGGAATAGTCCTTTTTCCATGGCCTCCCGGTCACTTGCAATAAATCTCTTGGCCTGTTCTTCGGGAAAAAGTTCGTGGTCTGTATGGCCGAGCATCGCCTCCTGGCTTTTATTGAAGAAAGTGGTGAAGGATCGATTACAGACTTGATAGACCCCGTCCTGGTCTTTGGAGAAAATGAGGTCTGGAATACTCTCTATCAAACTTTTCAGGAACATTGTTGTGGAGTGGGAGGTCTTTTCGGCATCCTTGCGCCTTTCGGTTTCCTGAGCCATACCCCGAATCATTTTACCAAAGGTGAAGTGCAGCGTCAGCAGGGTGAGGAGCAGTAGCCCGACACAGGTGACCAGGGTCTGAAGCAGGAAAAGGCGTTTGCTGGCAACCAGGTCGGTAATATCCTGGGCTGCGATAATCCCGCAGTAGGGCATGCCATTGAAATCACTGAACAGGGTGTGAATGTGTAAGATATAGTGGCGGTCGTTGATGGTGAGATCGCGTACGTGGAAAATGGGGGAGTTGCTCTCCATGTTTTCCATGTCCGGGATGTGGGCAAAGAGGCTGTCCGGGGAGGCGTTGATCAGTAATCTGTTGTTGCTGATCTGTTTGTTGCTGTGCTCTATGGGCGGCAGCGATTGCTGGATGAGCCATCTCTGATCGATGAAGGAAGCGGTGGGGAGATTTATGGTGCGGCGGAGGTGGTCGGTGATCATTTCCATGGAGATCCCGAACTCTACAGCCCCGGCATAAATCCCGTCAGCAAAGACCGGGACAATGATCCGGTAATAATTGCCATGCAAACCCAACTCGCAGCCTGAAATGGGCAGCTGTTCTTCATGGACTGACTGAACCATTGGTCGTTTGTCAGCGATGGAGTCGCCAAATGTCTCAGGCTCATGTACCCGCAGGAATGAGGTCCCATCCGGCAGGTGAAATTGGATGTTCTCGAAATAGGGATTCTCTTTCTTGAGTCGATTGAAGATGGGCCCGCTCAGGAGCATGAGCTGATCACGGTCACGCTCGATAAAGGCCTGAGTGATCTGGGGATGTATTTCGATGAAAGACTGGATACGCTCGTCATAAAGGGAAAAAGAGAAACCCTGGGCCCCGGCCACGTGCTGGTCAATCTTGTCTCCGGCATCCTTCGTCAGCTGGTCGATGGAGCGATTGTGCTGGCTGATGCCCTGGAAGAGAAAGGAAAAGCAGAGGAAGGCGACGATCAACCCAACGGTCAGAGTGGCTTTGACTTCGGTGCGCATGGTGTGAGTCTGGACCCCCTGATTGTTGAGGTTTGTTTGGCGGTGTCTTGTATCTCTGTAATTGTTGAGTATAGTTTTATGATTATGACATTAAACCGAAAAGTTGTCTGTCGGGAGTTCTTGACAATGATAAAAAAGATGAAAAATCAACTATTCGAGTTGAGTGATCCCGTGTCGAAGTGCAAACTTGACCAGGGAGGGCAGGTCGGAGAGACCCAGTTTGTTCATTAATCTGCTGCGGTAGGTCTCCACTGTCTTGGGTGAGAGCCCGAGCTTTGTCCCAATGGCGACACTGGACAGGCCTTCGACCACAAACTGGAGGACTTCCCTTTCCCGTTGGCTCAGGCGTGTCAAGGGGGAGACGTCCTTTTGATCACGGAGCATCTTTCGGATTTCGTCCATGTCTATTTTTTTGCTGAAATAGGTCTTGTGGCCGGATACTGCACGAATGGCCTCAATCAGTTCGCTCCCTGCTGATTCTTTGAGGATGTAACCGTGGATGCCTGTGAGCAGGGCATGGCATATGTGCTCGGGCGTGGAATAGACGGAGAGGATGATCACTCTTGTCTTTGGCCGCGCCATTCTGATCTGCCGGGCAGCCTCCAGGCCATTCATTTCGGGCATGGCGATATCGAGCACCAATACGTCTGGTTCCAGATCTATGGTCTTCTGTACAGCCTCGCGACCGTTGGCCGCCTCGCCGCAGACGCGGATATCAGGCTGGGTCTCCAGCAGATGTTTGAGTCCTTCACGAATAATGGTGTGGTCGTCACAGAGCAGGACAGAAATGTTCATTGTTGAATCTCCACTTGGATTTGAGTGCCGTGTCCGGGTTGGGTGGACAGGTGGTAGCTGCAATTAAGCTGTTGGGCTCTTTCACGCATGGACGCCAGTCCCAACCCTTGGTTTGAGTCGTCAATACTTGTTGGGTCGAAACCGCAGCCGTCATCTTTGATGGTGAGTGAGGGCCGTGAGTTGTGGTGTTCAAGTGTGATGCTGATTTTTTTTGCCTGGGCATGGCGGGCTGCGTTCGGCAGGGCCTCCTGGGTAATGCGGAACAGACCACTTTCCACGAAAGGTTCAAGACGGGGGAAGTTCTGTGTCTTGAAGGACACAGCTATTTCAAAGCGTTTGCCCAGTTGAGTCCCATAGCGGCGGATCGCGGCTTCCAGTCCATAATCATCCAGGACAGGGGGGTGGAGGTCGTCCATGATACCCCGGATCTGTTCAGTCATGGTTGCCGTCAACGCCATGGCATCATCCAGGCGCTCGGTCAATTTATCTGTGGTGTGCGGTTGGATCTGATTGCTGATGATCTGCAGGTTGATTCCCAGGCCTGCCAGATTTTGTCCCAGACTGTCGTGTAGATCCCGTGCCAGGTCTTTTCGTTCGGTTTCCTGGAGATTGGCGAGACGTTGGGCCAGATCAAGGACCTCCTGGCGCTGCTGCAGGGTCTCTTTCAGGAGAATGGCTTTTTGTAAACTGATGACTAAGGGGTAAGCCAGCTCTTCTGTAAGTATCTTGTGCTCGGGAGTGAAAATGTTGTGGTCGATGCTGCAGAGGTTTAAGCTGCCAATGAGTTCCTTGTCCATGATCAGAGGGATGCACATGAAGGATTCTATCCCGTGAGATTCCATGGCCGTGCGGACCTGACATTTGTTTTCGGACTTGAGACAGGTATTGAAAATGGTATCGCCCCGGCTCAGTCGATCAATGAACGCCTGGCACTGAAAGGGCAGTTCCGGATCGCTGCTGAGAGGTGATATCCTGCTGCCGGACAGAGCCAGAGCGGTAGCTCGTCTCTGTTCCATGTTGAAAATAAGAATGGAACTGCAATGTTCCGGCAGGATTTTTTGTAACTCATTAAGAACTGTCTGGCCGATGTCTTGAGGGGATTGGGCGCTTAATATCTGTTGATTTATTTTCAGGAAAAATGCCGTTCGCCGTGCATAACGGCGAAGGCTGAGACTGTCTTCGGCCTGACGGATTACACGGCCTAAATGGTTGGCGATAATCTGCAGGGTTGGAAGATGAACCTGGGTGTGCTGGCGGGGTTTGAGGTCGGCGACGACAACGATCCCGGAAATACCTTTTTCATCTGTGCGGATGGGGACGGCCAGGCAATTGTTGATTCCGAATGGTTTTAAAGGGCAGGTGGGGCATGCAGAAAAAGGCCTGGTTATGGTATCAGTCGTGTTGAACGTGTGCCAGCAGGAGGTTTCTTCGACGGAAAAAATTGTGTTTTGCAGGCCGGGCGCATCGATTCCGTAGAAGGCCTTGACGATGAAATTGCCATTCTCCTTATACAGGATGAGAGAGACGGGGAAGTCCAGCTCCCTGGCAAGGTTGTGGGCGGTTTGTTCATAGAGCGGGGTCAGGTCTTCTTCATTGGTCAGGAAAATTTCTGAGATGCCAGCGATCAGTTTTCGTTGCTGGTGGAAAAGCTCGGCGTATTGACGGTTTCGGAAGTTGCGCACCGCTTGTTTGAGAACTTGGGGCAGAATGCGGAGGTAATCCTGGTATGAGTCTTTTATCAGATAATCGCTGACTCCCGTCTGGAAGGCCTCGAGAACCACCTGTTCTGATCCGGCTCCGGAGAGAATGACACAGGGGATATTGATGTTATCCGTCATGATACGACGGCAAAGTTCCAGGCCGGTGATGCCCGGCAGTTTATAGTCAGTGACCAGCAGGTCAAAATTATCGTTTAATGTATCGAGATTGTCGAGTAATTCCTCGGCCCGATAGGCATGGGTGATGACGGTATCTGGTCGGTTTTCAAGTATCGCCCGGCGAAAGGCAATCAGGTCGTGTTCAGAGTCTTCCACCAGCATGATTCGCAGAGGAGTGGGCAGGGAATTGTATCGTAATGGACTCATGGGCTCAGTGGCTTGTGCTGTAGATTCTGTTTGAGGCGACCAATTCTGGCGCAGGATTGGTCAAGATGTTCGCGGCTGATGAGTCCCTGATCTACCGCGGACATGACTGCTGTGGTCAGGCGCGGGAGAATATGAGGGTCGTGGTGCAGATTGTTGCCGATGATGAGCAGGTCGATCCCGGCGGCCAGGGCCTTGCAGACGGCCTCTTCCATGGAGTAATGGTCTGTGATTGCCTGCATTTGCAGGTCATCGCTGATCACCACCCCGTCATATCCAAGCCGCTTGCGGAGCAGGTCGCTAATAATTGCCGGGGACAGAGTGGCTGGCAGTTGTGGATCCAGATTGTGGTGGAAGAGGTGGCCGATCATGATGGTGTCTGCCAGTTTCTGGTCCATGAGAATCTGGTAGGGGGCAAGTTCGCTGTCATCCCACGTGTCACTGATGTCGGTGAAGCCAAGGTGCGAGTCATTTTGTGAGTTGCCGTGCCCCGGAAAGTGTTTAAGGCTGGTGAGTACATGCTGATTGCGATGGGCGCGGATGAAAGCTGCTGCGTGCATGGCAACCTGAGCCGGGTCGGAAGAGAAGCTGCGGCCAAGACCCGCGATGACGGGGTTATCAGGATTACTGGCAAGATCCACCACCGGAGCAAGATTAAGATTTATGCCGACTTCATGCAGGGTCTGGGCAATGGTTGCAGCATCAGATGCAGTTTGCCGGCCGTCAGCTTCCTCGCCAAGGGCTGCGGCGCTGCGGGTGGCCGGAAAGCCGTGTTCAGGTTTGAGTCTGGCCACACGGCCGCCTTCCTGGTCCACTGCGATGAAGAGTGGAATGGCGGCATGATTCTGGAGGTCGCTGGTGAGTTGGCGAAGTTGTTCGGTTGTGCGTATATTGTTGCTGAAGGCGCCTTCGGCCAGTAAGCGGTCAAAGAGGATGACACCCCCAAGATTGTGTTCGCGGATATCTGCAACAATGGTATCGCCGGCTTGAATCTGATCGCCCTTGAAGCCAATGAGGAAGAGTTGACCGATATTTTTTCTCAGATCCATAACCGTTTACTGGCTGAGGTGTTCTCTTGTTTGTGGAATTTGTCGTAATTGCTTAAGAAATTATCTCTCTGATGATAAACAGATTGTTCAAAAAAGAACAATGCCCATGTGACGTGTATTTGAGTGGGGGCGTTTTATTCTGTTATAATCCCGGTAAGTTCTGCTTGAGCAGTAAGGTGATTGCGGAGAAAATAACCTTCAACGTTTAATAATATCAGCGCAGATTGAAAAAAAACAGGTTTTTTCTTGAAAAAAGAAAGGGATGCTTGTGGGGAGAGTTGGGCCGGCTCCGTGCGCGGAGCCGGCCCTGTGGCAATGCGGATGACTCAATGCATCCTCAGGTAAGCTGAATATTCAGGGGAATAAGATGCAGGTCTTTTTGGCATTGTTCTGTGGAACCCAGTTGCCAGTCCCCGCATTGAGCCGTGTCACCCAGGAGATCGTCAACTGACTGCACCAGGCCTTCGACGTTGATAATCGGATGGCGGGAGAAGACCTGGGGCAGTCCCTGGGTCAGGTTGCAGGCCAGGCAGCATCCGGGGCGTTCGTGCAGGCGGAGCTCAAGCCTGATTTGATTGTTCGTGCAGCCACCATACCCGAGAGTGATGTCGTAGGCGCCATCGTTGGCATCGCCGAACAGGGCCTCGAAAAAGTCATTGGTTCGGTCATGGGGGAAGAGCTGTGTCAGGGTCTCGGGGGTGAAAAGGGCATCAATCTGTGTACTGTCCATGTCTTTGTGTTTCCGGCTGGTGTTGAGGTTTTCTTTCCATGGCTGCAGGGAGCAGGTTGAGCAACATGAGCCCTGCAGCCATGGAAGAGGGGATATCGTTTAGTCAATACAT